>JBAUDS010000151.1:0-42577 GCA_049678185.1 Thermoanaerobaculia bacterium | reverse complement strand
AGGACGGTTTCTCGGTGAGAGACAAAGAAGCCCTGCACCGGAGCCACCCTCGTCTGTCGACTGCTGACCAGCTCGAGCTCCGCCTCCAGGGCCATGAGAATGGGGGCCGTGTCGGAGCACGAGGCGGCTGTACACAGGTTGCCGCCAACCGTGGCCGCATTTCTGACCTGCTCGCTAGCGATGGTGGCGGCGGCTTCCCCGATGACCGGCCAGCGCTCCCGAACGAGGTGAGAGGCCATGAGCTGGCTGTGGGTGACGCCCGCTCCGATGGAGAGTCGGTCCCCGTCCAGCCGGATCGACTTCAGCTCTGGAATCCTGGTCAGAGAGACCAGGTCTCGATGACGACGCTTTCCCTGCTTGAGCTCGACGAGTAGATCGGTACCTCCGGCGAGAAGAACCGCATCTCGGGTGGTGTCCAGGATGTTGCAGGCCTCCTCGACGCTCTCGGGCCGCTGAAAGCGAAAATCGCGAAGGTACATCCATTTCAGAATAAGGCACTCACAGGTGAATGGACCCACCCCCTTGGGTAGCTTACCCGGCCTACCCGTCCGCGCGTTGCCCGCCCCCTTGACGCTGATAGGGTGGAATCGGTCCACCAGCTCCTCCAGGCCTACAGGGAAGAATATGGAACTGAATCTCGACCGGAAGAACGCCATTGTCACGGGCGGCAGTCTCGGCATCGGCGCCGCCATCACCCTGACCCTGGCTCGGGAAGGCTGCAACGTGGCCATCAACTACCGCCGCCACGACGACGAGGCCAAGGAGGTGATCCGCCAGGTCGAGGTCCTGGGCCGCCGAGGTCTGGCCATCAAGGCCGATGTCCGGAGCTACGACGACGCCCAGAGGATGGTCCAGACCGTGGTCGAGGAGCTGGGCGGTCTGGACATCCTGGTCTGCAACGCCGGTATCAACTGGGACGGCGTCATCTGGAAAATGACCGAGGAGCAGTGGGACACGGTCATCGGTGTGAACCTCAAGGGCTACTTCAACTACAACAAGGCCGCCGCCCTGGTGTTCAAGGATCAGAAGGGCGGCAAGATCGTAAACATCTCCTCCATCAACGGCATGCGGGGTAAGTTCGCCCAGACCAACTACGCGGCGTCGAAGGGTGGTGAGATCGCCCTGACCAAGTCTCTGGCCCGGGAGCTGGGCAAATTCAATGTCAACGTCAACGCCGTGGCGCCCGGCATGGTCATGACCGAGATGGCCGAGAACATCCCGCCCGAGTTCCTCACCAAGGCGATGGACGAAACGGCCCTGGGGCGGTTCGCGTCACCGCAGGAATGCGCCGATGTGGTGGCCTTCCTGTGCTCGGACCGGGCTCGTCACATCACCGGCGAGGTGATCAAGATCGACGGCGGTCAGTACATGTAGGGGGCAAGCCAGCACGCGATGACGAGAGTGGGAATCATCGGCATTGGCCACGGAGTTTTCGGCCGGCGCAGCGACGCCACAGTGCAGGAGCTCGCGTTCGAGGCCTTCAGGGCGGCGATCGAAGACGCCGGTATCGAGCGGGACCTCATCGACGCCTCGGTCATCGGCTCGGTCCCCGAGTACCACAAGCAGCGTTCCCTGGCCGGCGTGGTCCAGGAGTACCTGGGGCTGGTGCCCAAGCCCACCTGGCTCACCGAGGTGGCCTGTGCGTCGGGCAGCGCCGCCATCCGCACCGCCTGGATGGCCATCAGGGCGGGCCTGCACCAGGTGGTGGCGGTCATCGGCTGCCAGAAGATGACCGAGCTCTCAACGGGCGAGATCCTCGCCCTCATGGGCCGGGTGGGGGAAGTGCAGTGGGAGTCGGGCTTCGGCACCACCTTCCCCGGCTACTACGCCATGTTCGCCAAGCGACACATGCACGAATACGGCACCACCCGCGAGCAGCTCCTCGAGGTGGCCGTGAAGAACCACTTCTACGGCGCCAAGAATCCCAACGCGATGTTCCGCAAGGAGATCACCGCCGAGAAGGCCGCGGCCTCGGAAGAGGTGGCCACGCCCTTCCAGGTCTACGACTGCTGTGCCAACGCCGATGGCGCTGCCTGCGTCATCCTGGCCAGCGAAGAGAGGGCGAAAGAGATAGCGCCAAAACCGGTCTGGCTGGACGGCATGGCCGCCGCTTCGGCGAGCATGTCGGTGCTGAGGCGACCCCACCTGGTGGGACTCCCCAGCGCCGAGCGGGCCGCCACCGAGGCCTACGAGATGGCCGGGGTCGGACCAAACGACGTCAAGGTAGCCCAGGTGCACGACTGCTTCACCATTGCCGAGATCATGGCCTACGAGGACCTGGGCTTCTGCGAGAAGGGCGCGGGTGGACCCTTCGTCGCCGACCGCCAGACCTACATCGGTGGCAGGGTGGCCGTCAATGTGGACGGCGGTCTCAAGGCCAAGGGCCATCCCATCGGGGCTACCGGCGTCTCCATGACTTATGAGATCGCCAAACAGCTCCGCGGCGAGGCCGGGGAGCGTCAGGTGCCCGATGCCGACATCGGTCTTACCCACAACGTGGGCGGCATCGGGCAGTACTGCTTCGTCCAGGTCCTGAAGAGGGATTGAGCCATGTTCAGGTGGTTCGGGAAGGTCAACTACACGCCCTACACCAAGGTCGCCGACTTCGCCCAGCACTTGAAGGACGGTCGGCTCATGGCCTCACGATGTACGAGCTGCGGCACCACCTCGTTCCCGCCCCGGGCCGATTGCGAGGAGTGTCTGAGCGGTGATTTCGAATTCGTCGAGATCAGCGGCCGGGCCGAGCTCCACACCTTTACCAAGATCGTGGCGGCCCCGACGGGCTTCGAGGATGTGGCGCCCTATCTGGTGGGAGTCGTCGATCTGGAGGAAGGCGGCCGGGCGCTCGCCTGGTTCGGCGACACCATCGACGAGGACGAGGTCGAGATTGGGATGGGGCTCCAGGTAGTTCCGCGAATCTTCGAAGAGTCGGAGGAGATCAAGGTCTACTACAGCCTGGAGAAGCCCGGCACCACCTGGACGAAGACCGAGTCGTCATGAGCTTGTGACGACCGGGCGTGCGGGTCGAGAGTGCTGGTGCCGCAAGGCTCGATGGAGTATCGCAAGCGGAGCGGCGCCACAGGCTCTACCCGGGACAAACTGGCCAGGAGAAATGACGATGCGATGCACGAGATGCGGCCATCAAGCGGCCGATACAGACAAGTTCTGCGCCGAATGCGGCCTGTTTCTCCGCGACGCCTTCATCGATCATCGCGTCCTTCATGCCCTGGTCTCCGCGAGCCAGGGCAAACAGCGGGAAGCGCGGCGTGAGCTCCAGCGGCTGCTGAAGGGTGAACCCGATCATGTTGTTGCCAACCACATGCTCGGCACCATGCACTTCCACCAAGGAACCCTCGACTAAGCCATCGAGAGCTACAAGAAAGCCCTGGAGGAGGATCCAGACTTCATGCTGTGCTCCTATGACCTGGGTGTGGCGTACTTCCATCGCGGCAACATGCCCGAGTCGATCCGCGCCTTTCGCCGGTGTCTGGAGCTCGACGCGCACTACAACGCGGCACACTCGGGAGGCGATCGACTTCGCCGTGCGGGAGGGGCTGGAGGTCATGTATGTGACCGAGGACACCGTCCGCGCCAAGCCTGACCACCTGCGAGTGCTCCTGAGCGCGGGGATCGAGGCCGGCGCTCGCCGCGTCTGCCTATGCGACACCGTAGGCGCCGCCGTGCCCGCTGGGGTTAGGAACCTGGTCTCCTGGGTCGGACAGCTCCTGGAAGAGCTGGGCGTCGAGGACGTGGTCGGTATCGACTGGCACGGGCACCGCGACCGGGGTCTGGACGTCGCCAACACCCTGGCGGCTATCGAAGCCGGAGCCACTCGGGTTCACGGCACCGCCCTCGGGATTGGCGAGCGTGTCGGCAACACCCCCATGGAGCAGCTCCTGGTGAACCTGAAGCTCCTGGGGTGGCGCGACGACGATCTCACCTCCCTGCCGGAGTACGTGGAGACCGACTCCGAGGCCGTGGGTGTTCCGATTCCGATCAACACCCCCATCATCGGCCGTGATGCCTTTCGCACGGCCACCGGCGTCCACGCCGCGGCCGTGGTCAAGGCCCAGCGTAAGGGTCAGGCCTGGCTGGCGGACCGGGTCTACTCGGGAGTCCCCGCAAGCTGGATGGGCCGCGAGCAGGAGATTGAGATCGGGCACATGTCTGGAGCATCCAACGTCGTCTTCTACCTGGAGACTCGCGACCTGCCCAGCGGACCGAAGGTTGTCGAGGCCGTCCTGGCGGCGGCGAAGAAGTCCGAACGACTCCTCACCGAGGAAGAGATCCTCGACGCTGTCCACTCGGTCGAACCGCGCTAGACCGACAAATTCTTCTTGGCCTCGGCCAGCCTATTGGATATAACCCAGGGCCTTGAGGTCCTGCAGCGTCTCCTTCGGCACCGCCACCTTCTGCGGCGCAAGCCGTCGGTGCCGGGCCACTTGCTCCGCCAACAGCTCTTCCAGCTCTTCCACGGTCTGCAGACGATCGGCGCGCCGGTTCTGCATCTCACCGGGATCGGCTGACAGATCGTAGAGCGATCTCCGGTCGAGCTTCCACTTCTCGGTGCGAAGGGAGTCGAAGTCCCTCGTGTCTGCGGCGTCTATCCTGCTGACGGCCGCGAGCTCGCGACTGCCTCTGGTGTCGAGCCACTCGGCAAGATCCACCCCCTGGAACTCCTCCGGAATCTCGATACCCAGCGCAGCCAAAATGGTCGGCGCTATATCGATGCTCCTCACCTGCCGCCTTACCTCGGTACCTGCGAAACGAGAGTTTGGGTATTTGATGATCAGCGGCACCCGGAGAAGCTCGTCGTAAAGGCTGTGGGAGTGCCAACCCACGACACCGTGCTCGCCGAACTCCTCGCCGTGATCCGAGGTCAGAACAATCATCGTGCGATCGTAGATGCCCTTCTTCTTCAGAAACACCACCAGCTGATCCAGACCACCATCCATGGACCTGATCTCCGCATCGTAGGTATTGACGATGTGCTGGAGATCCTCGTCGCCGATCTCGACTTCGCCACGGTTGATCTGCTTCAACAGCTCGACGCTGACATTCCTGGGCAGAGTACCGGAGTAGTCCTTCTCGAAGACTTCGAGGTGAGCAACTCTGGGGGTATAGGGGTGATGGACTTCGTAGGTATGGAGGAACATGAAGAAGGGCGCCGGCCGGCTTCGCCGGATCCACTTCAACGCCCTCCTGACGGTTACACCGAAATACTTGGGCGGCAGCTGCTTGTACAAGTCGAACCCCTGGGCAAGACCGAAAATCCGATCCATCTGGCCGCCACCGGTAAATGCCACTGTCCTGAGACCGGCGTCCCCAAGAACTTCGGCCAGGGTCACCGCCTCCTCCGGCAGCCCTGTCCTCTTCTGCCAGGAGGCTTGATGGTGGTGAGGCAGCAGCGAGCTCAACATCGAAGCGTGCGAATGCAGCGTCGAGGGAGCTTGTGCGATCGCCTGGCGGAAGACCACGGAGTCTCCGCAGAGCTCATCGATGACCGGGCTGGTGGGTCGCGGGTAGCCGTAGCAACCGAGATGGTCGGCCCGCAGAGTGTCGACGGAGATCAAGATGACGTTGATGTCCCTCGCTGCTTCCGGCTCGGGCGAGCTGCAAGCGCCGGCCGTCATCAGCACGGCCGACACGGCCAGCAACCCTGGGTGGAACACGCAAAGGGTCGGAAGCCTCATAAGGGCTCTACCAGCGCAGCCGGAGAAGATCGTCGGGAGGAAGGCGCAGCTTGTCGCGCTTGGCGATCACCAACTGTGGCCTCTCGAAGAGCTTGACCAGCACGAGGCCGGCGACAAAGCCGCCGACATGCGCCCAGAAGGCCACTCCACCCCCCTCGGCACCCATACTGCCTACTCCCAGCACCAGCTGGATGACCAACCATTCGACCAGCAGCACCCAGGCGGGTAGTGGAATTACGCGCACAAAGAAGAAAAAGAAGAAGAGGGTGTGGACGCGGACCTTTGGGTAGAGGAGCAGATAGGCGCCCATCACACCACTGATGGCGCCGGAGGCCCCGACCGTTGGCACCATGCTCCCCGGGTCGGTGAGGATGTGAGCTCCGGCGGCCAGGACTCCACACAACAGGTAGAAGACGACGAAGCGGAAGTGCCCCATCGAGTCCTCGATGTTGTTGCCGAACACCCACAAGAACCACATGTTGCCGATCAAATGCATCCAGCCGCCGTGCATGAACATCGAGGTGATGACGGTGCCCCAGCCCAGCGCCCCGACCCGGCAGGGCAGGTCGGCGGCCAGATAGATCACCTCCCCGGCGTCGAGACCACCGGTAATGTCCGCCGGGATCGCCCCGAAGGTGCAGAGCGACGCTAGAAACCCCTCACCCGCACCGCCGTGCTGCACCAACAGCCACACCGCGACATTGATGACGATGATGGCGATGGTGACGCCGGGGAAGAACTGGGTAGGGTTCTCGTCTCTGAGGGGGAACATGGAAGTTTCGGCCCGACGCCGGTTGAATTCCGATGCACGAATCTAACACGTTAGTTGGTCCCCCTCCCTGAGTCTGGTGGCTCGAGGTACGAAGTGGCCGGCCTCCGTGCCGGCCGGGCGGGCGGTCGACCCGACGACGTCAAAGCCCGTTTGAGCGGTAGACTTGCCCGGATGACCCCAGACCTCATTCTCCCCATGCTGGCGGCCTTTGTCGCCGGCGCCCTGCTCTCCTGGGTGTTGGCGATTTTGGTGAAGAGTCGTGACGCCCAGCGCCGCGAGCTCGAATCCACCCAGCGGACCTCGGCGGCGGAGGCGACTGCCCAGAGTGAGCGCGTCCGGCGTGCCGGGCTCGAAAAAGAGCTGGAGGAGGCGCAGCAGACGCTGCGCGATCTCGACCGTGAAGTGGCGGTGGCCCGCGAGCGGGAAGACAAGGCCAGCCAGCTCATCGAGGAGCTCAAGGGCTTTGCCGAGCACTCCAAGAAGGAGCTCCAGGACTCGTTCGAGGCGCTGGCGGCGGCGGCGCTCAAAGGGAGCAGCGAGCAGTTTCTGGCGCTGGCGGAGCAGAAACTGGCCACCACCAGGGTCCAGTCGGTAGCCGACCTCGAAGAGCGCAAGAAGGCCATCGAGGCTCTGCTGCTGCCGCTCAAAGAGACGCTCCAGAAGCTCGATAGCAAGACCCAGGAGATCGAGAACTCGCGTGTCGATGCCTACTCGCGGATGGACAAGCAGGTGGAGATGCTGGCCGCCGCCACCACCGTCCTACAGGAGAAGACGACCTCGCTGGCCAGCGCCCTCAAGGGCTCCCAGGTGCGCGGGCGATGGGGCGAGATCGCGTTGCGCAATGTCGCCGAGCTGGCCGGAATGACCGCACACTGCGATTTCGAGGAGCAGACCACGGTGGGAGACGGCAAGCGTCCCGACATGACGGTCAATCTTCCGGGCGACCGGGTGATCGCCATCGACGCCAAGGCGCCGCTCACCGCCTATCTCGAGGCCACCGAGACCGACGACGAAACGGCTCGCCAGACGGCGCTCGATCGCCATGTCAAAGCCCTCAAGGGTCACATCCGAACGCTGGCGGCCCGCAACTACGCCGAGACCCTCGACGCCCAGGTGGATCTGGTGGTGATGTTTCTTCCCGGCGATCCATTTCTGAGCGCCGCCTTTGCCAAGGACCCCGATCTGCAGGTCGAGGCGCTGCGCTCCAAGGTTCTGCTGGCCACTCCCACCACCCTGGTCGCTCTGCTCAGAACCGTCGCCATTTACTGGCAACAGCGCAGCCTGGCGGAGAATGCCGAGGCCATCGCCGCTTCCGCGCGCGAGCTCTACGACCGGGCTGCCAAGTTCGGCGAGGACCTCGCCCGGATCGGCAAGGGGTTGGGAACCGCGCTCCAGGCCTATAACGCCGCCGTCGGCTCCTTCGACCGCCGGTTGATGCCGATGTCGCGCCAGTTGGAGGAGATGAAAGTCTCCGAGCAGTCCAAGCGCAAGCTCGAGCCGCCGGAGCCGGTCGACGACGAGCCGCGGAAGCTCGAAGGGTTCCGAGGATCTGAAGCGGAGTCCTGAGGATCCGAAGCGGCCGGCCACCGTGCCGGCCGAAGTGGGGGATCAGCGCTTCTCTTTTTTATCTTCGACTTCGCCGATCATCGGCACAAAACGCACCGGGATGACTTCTTTTTTCTCGATCCCGTCGGGCGTCTTGGTGATCACCACCAGATCCTGGAAAAAGTCTCCCAAAGGGATGACCAGCTTACCGCCGACCTTGAGCTGATCGATGAGGGGCTCGGGGATACTCTCCGGTGCCGCGGTAACGATGATGCCGTCGAAGGGCGCTTCTTCCGGCCACCCCTGATAACCGTCACCGATGCGGATGTGGACGTTGGTGTAGCCCAAGTCCCCGATGGTCTGCTCGGCGCGCCTCCCCAGGGCTTCCCGAATCTCCACGGTGAAGACGTCCATCACCAGTCGGGACAGCACGGCCGCCTGATACCCCGAGCCGGTGCCGATCTCCAACACCTTTTCGTCACCATCGAGCTCGAGCAGCGAGGTCATCAAGGCCACGACATAGGGCTGTGAGATGGTCTGGCCGGAACCGATGGCTAGCGGTGAGTCGACATAGGCCCGATCGCGAAGCCCGTCGGGTACGAATTGGTGCCGTGGCACCTCCTCCATGGCTTCGAGGACACCCGGTTCGGTCACGCCACGCTTGACGATCTGCTGCTCCACCATGTCCCGGCGGAGATCGACAAACGATTGGGATTGGGCAAAAAGCCGCATGCCGCCTCCCGAGAGGGCCAGAAGACCCAGAAAGAGAAAGACAAATCGTCCCGAGGACACCATCATAACGCCCCCACGGCCATGGCCAGACGAGGTCGGGGATGTCCTCGTCAAGAGACGCCGAAATTCGATTGCCGGGAAAGCGAGGAGCATCGAAGCTGCCTTCACAAGAGGAGATGCGCGTGCGGTCCAACCGGCGCTCATTCTGGCAGGGAATCACTGCAATTGCCAGGCCAACCGCGTTTCCTCGGGTTCGAGAATTTTGCAGGCTACAATAGCCCGCGATGCGGGTCTTCTTTTCCAACCTTGGCTGCAAGCTCAATCAGGCCGAGCTCGAGCACCTGGCTCGCGAGTTCCGGGCCACCGGACACACCATTGCGTCCTCGCTAACCGACGCCGATCTCCATGTGGTCAACAGCTGCACCGTCACCCATGTGGCGGCCCGCGATTCGCGCAAGCTGGCACGGCGGGGGCGTCGTTTGAACCCGGCGATCCGCACCGTGCTCACCGGCTGTTATGTGACCGCGGAACCCGAAGAGGCGAGCGGCCTGACCGGTGTCGACCTGATCGTGCCCAACGAGCAGAAGGATCGTCTCGTCGAGCATGTCCATCGAGCCTTTCCCGAGCCCGGGCGACCGCTGGGCGTCACCGGTTCTTTGCCCATTCCATTCGTTCCTCTCGAGTTCGGTAACTCACGAGCCCTGGTCAAGGTCGAAGATGGCTGCAACATGCGATGCTCGTTCTGCGTTATTCCCTTCACCCGGGGGCGCCAGCGCAGCCGGCCATTGGACGAGGTCGTCCGCGAAGTCGAGGCGCTGTGCCAGGGCGGCTTCCACGAAGTCGTGGTCACCGGGGTCCAGATCTCCTCCTACCGCGATGGTGCAAGCGGTCTTTTCGAGCTGGTGGAGGCCGTTCTGGCGAAGACCGCGGTCGCCCGCCTCCGGCTCACCTCAATTGCGCCCTGGCAGTTCGACCACCGGCTGCTCGATCTCTTCTCGACCGGCCGGCTGTGCCGACACTTTCACCTATCTCTTCAGAGCGGCTGCGCCCGAACGTTGAATCGCATGCGTCGCCCCTACGCACCGCAGGAGTACGCCGAGCTCGCGAGCGCCATCCGCGAGAAGCTCCCGGGCGCGGCGATCACCACCGATCTGATCGTCGGTTTTCCAGGCGAGTTGGACAGGGACTTCGAGGACAGCCTCGATTTCTGCAAAGCGACGAGCTTCGCGCGAGTGCATGCTTTCCCCTTTTCACCTCGTCCCGGAACCGAGGCCGCTACTCTCGCGGAGCAGGTACCGCATCCCGTCGTGCGCGAGCGCATGGCGCGGGTGCTGGAGGTGGCCGTCGCTTCCGAGCGCCGTTTTTGGCGGCAGAATCTGGAAACCAGCGCCGAAGTCCTGTGGGAGAGCCGGAAGAAAGACCGCTGGTACGGTACCACCGACAACTACATTCGAGTACACACGGATAATGACATCGACTTGGCCAACCGTAAGGGACCTGCCTGGCTCGAGACAATCACCGACGAGGGGGTCGGCTGCGTGCTCGGTACCATGACCGCAACTGGACCACCGAGCCTGTCAGTTGCGGCTGCGGATGGCTGTGGCGTGTCGTTCCCTTGAAGCCAATCAGGAGGTCAGCGATTCCAGTCTCGACCCCGACAACCAATCTTCTCTCCGTCGATCAGATTGCGGAGCGCTTGGAGCTCGCCTTGAGCCACTCGCCTGCCGACGAGACCGAGCTGGTCTGGCTGGAGGTCAACCACGGCACCGCATCCAACCGCGGACAACGAATCGACTCCCGCACTCTCCCCGAGCGGACAGTCCTGGTCCGCGTCATCGACAGGGGCCGGGTGGGCAGTCATCGCACCGGGACCAGCGAGCCCAGCGAGATCGATACCGCCGTGCGGCTGGCGATCGCCCAGTCCCGCAGCCGTGATCCTCTGCCGGGGCTTCCCCACCTACCCGCCAATGACACCCATTTGGCCGAGACCCCGGATCTTTACGACCCTGAGCTTGCCGAGCTCGATGCCGATGGGGCTCGCGCGTTGCTGGCGCGGCTGCGACGGCGGCGAGAGACCGTGTGGCTCAGGTGGTCGGACGCCCGCGTGGCCGTTTTCAACAGCCGTGGTGTGCGTCGCCAGATGGCGGTAACCGGCGCCACATTCGAAACCAGTCTTGGACGGCGGCCGGGCGGCGGCCGGGCGGCAAGCTCGTCTCGGACCTTGCAGGGCCTCCAGCCCGAGCGGATCATCGAGCGCGCGCGCAGCAGGCACGCTTCGGGGCCCGTCGGCGATCCGCCGACCGAATCGGTCTCCGCACTGCTCTCGCCGGAGGCGACAATCCAGCTCATCGACATCCTCAACCGGGCTGCGTTTTCCGCTATCTCCTACTATCGCGGGAGCTCCTTCTTGCGTCAGCACCTCGACGTCCAGGTCTTCGACCGCGCCATCAATCTGCGCGACGACGGCACGGACTCGAAGGGTCTCCCCTTTCCTTTCGATCTGGAAGGTACGGCCAAGCGCCCGGTCGACCTGATTTTCAAAGGATCACCCAAAACTCCGGCCCTCGATCAGCGCCAGGCGGCGCAGCTTGGCCTACCTCCAACGGCCCATGCGATCGGTGGCAACGACGCCCGGGCGGAGAATCTCTTTCTGCTTCCTGGTGAGACTTCCGAGGATCAGATGCTGCTGGCCGCCGACGGCGGCATCTGGATCGGCTCGCTCGAGCACCTCGAGTGCTACGAGCCCACCCGCGCCCAGATTCGTGCCCACGCCCGCGGCGTCAGACGTATCGAGAGGGGGCAGTTGGGACAGGGCCTTCCCGACCTGCTGTGGGAAGACGGTCTGCTGCGCGCCTTCTCGAGTCTGTTGGCACTCGGAGCCGAGCCGGTGGCCTGGTCCGCGAGGGCCGGATTCTTCGGCGCCATCTCGGCGCCGAGCATGGCGATCTCGGCGGTACCGAAGCTGGAGATACTTTAAGAGAAAAGGGCTTGAGGGGGTACGGGTGGGGCCAAGCCCACAAGCCCTTCTATGGTGTTCTGCGAAGGAGGACTACCGTCTGATCGTCGCCCTGACTCTTGCCGGCGGCGAATTGGGTGACCGCGTCGTCGACCGCCTGCACCACCTCGGGAAGGGCGCGGTTGCCGACCGACTCGAGGAGATCCACCAGTCGCTCGGTGCCGAACTCCGACTCGTCGGGTGATTCGCATTCGGTGATGCCGTCGCTGTAGATACAGAGGAGGTCTCCCGGCGCCATGGTTAAGCTACCGCCGGTGTAGGAGCTCTCGGCGAAAAGACCGAGGGGGAATCCACCGGACTCCAACTCCTCCACCTCTCCGCCTGCTCTCAACAGCAACGCGGGGTTGTGACCGGCGTTGACATAGCTGACCTCACCTCGTTGCGGATCGATCTCGGCGGCCAGCAGGGTGATGAACTTGTTGGGTGCACTGGAGTCGGTGATGTGATGGTTGAGCCGCGCGATCAGCTCCGGCCCCACTCTGAAATGATCGAGCAGCAGACGTAGCGCCGAGTGAATCGTAGAGACCATGAGGGCAGCAGGAAGTCCCTTGCCGGAGACGTCGGCCAATACCGCAGTGACCCGGTCCTCGGCGAGACTCAGGAAGTCGTAGTAGTCGCCTCCCACATGACGGGCCGGTCGGCTCCAACCCACCAGCTCGAAACCTTCGAGACGGGGAAAATCGGTTGGCAGCAGGCGCCGCTGGATCTCGGCCGCCAGCTCTACCTCCCTCTCGAGCCGCTCCTTTTCCAGCGCCTGCCGGTGAAGGTAGGCGTTCTCCAGCGCGATGGCGGCCTGATTGGCGAACATCGCCAGCGTCCGTCTGTCCGACGCTTCGAACGGGCCCACACCGTGCCGGCTCTCCTTGTCGGCGACCACCAGTAGACCTCGGCGCTGGCTGTCGGTCTCGATCGGCACGGCCAGCAAATGAGCCGCGCCCGGCAGAAGATCCTGATCATCCGGTGGCTCTGCTTCCAGCAGTGCCGCCACCAACGGATCCTCGAGCGTGGTCTCGGCGCAGGCATCACCACCAAAGGTGCGTTCGAGGACAAAAGAGCTCCCCTTGGTCAGATAGAGGGCACCCCGCCGAGCGTCCAGCAGCGAGACGGCGCGGAGCAAAATCTCCTCCCCCAGCTCTTCGAGGTTGAGAGTCGACGCAATGGCCAGACCGACATCGTAGAGAGCTTCGAGCTCGACGCCTCGATAGTTGACCTCGAACTTCTGTTGCTTGAGGCGCTTGCTCAGCTTGGCCGTCTGCAGCGCCGCCGCCAGGGCTACCAGCGACAAGGTCTCGAGAGAACCGGCCTCCGGCCCCGAGGGGTTCAACAAGAGCAGACCACCAGGTATCTCCCGATGCGCGAGACCCAGGTCGCGAAAGTCTCGGACCTCGGCGGGAAACTCGCCGGCGCCCACCGCCACCTCCTGCCTGAATTTGTCTCCGCTCTCGGTGTAGACAGCGGCCCCTTTCAACTCTGCCGACTTGCACAGAACCCCGAGCAGGCCTCGCAGCAACGCATGCTCTCCGGCCCGCCAGTCGGCGAGTCCGAGGAGGTCTGCCCAGATGTCGTGGCTGCCGACGGAGGCTGTCGACTGGGCCATTACTCTCTCATGCGCTCAGACCCGAGACCGCCGACTCTTCGTCTGGGAAGATCTGAGCGTACTGGGCGAGGCCCATTATGTGGAAGGTCTTTTCGATCGTGGGAGTGAGGCAACAAAACGACAGTCGCCCATCGATCTCGAGCATCTTTTCGATGATCTCGATCAAGATGGAGATGCCGATCGAGTTGACGATCTTCGTACCCTTGAGGTTGAGCAGGAGATTCTTCGCGTCATCGCTGATCAGGTCGTAGGCCGCCCGGGCAATCTCTTCGCCACCCTGATTGTTGATGTAGCCCTCTGTGTAGATCACAGCGAGCTGGCCCCGGCGATCGACGTTCACTTTCAACATTTCGGTCATCGTAAACTCTCCGAGCTCAGCGTGACTTGCACATCACGATTGTCGTTCCGGTCGAGCCGGAGCGGATCTCTACTTCGTCCATGAGTCCTTTGATGATCTTCAACCCCCATCCCCTCTTGCTCGCCGCCTTCAGCTTCTCTGCGAGTATGGGTTCCTCGACGTCGTCGGGTGAGAAGCCGATACCGCTATCAGTAATTGTGATCTGCAGCTTCTCGGGCTCCGCATCGCCCAGAACTGCAAACTCGATTTTAACTTTCTGGTCGCCGGCGTGACTATGCTCGAAGCTGTTGATACAGGCTTCGACAACAGCCATCCGCACCTCGTCTATCTTATCGGAGCTCATCTCCATGAACTCCGCCAGAGCGGTCGCAGTCTTACTTGCCGCAATCTCCATGTCAGGAACCATAGGGAGTGTAAGCGTTACCTCCCTCAATACGGCTCCCCTAGCCATAGTTCCCCCGATAGCAGACCCGCCTTCCAGACCCGAAATGGGTCTAGAAGGTGAGAAAAAGCTCCAGAAGAAGTATCACTATTGGTTGAACAAGGTCGTTTATCAAAAGCCAGCCGAACGCTAGCACAGAAACGACCGCGGCAAGCGCCTGCAGAGGCACTTGGGGTAAGGCAATTGCCCGACGGATTGCTTGTAGCATCGAGAGTCTCCCTGGTTCGATCTCCAAGGGGAGCAAACTCGCTGCCAGCTCCGGCGAATCCGACGATGCACGACCTAACGTACTGACCCTCAAGGATTTGCCGCCTTCTCAACCTCTAGCCACCGGAGGATGTCGCAGTTAGAGATGCGACATTGAGTCGCATTTCTGTTCGATCTGGCCTCTCTTCACCGGACAAAGACTCAAAAACGACCCACATTCAAGGTGGTTTGTCACATATTGCCGCATATGCGGCGGTTTGTAGCAGGTGTAATCAGTAACCCTTGCGCTGGAGGGTCCGTCGGTCGACGCCGAGCAGCTTGGCAGCCCGGCTCTTGTTCCCGCCGGTCATGCGCAGGATCTTGGCAATGTGGCGCCGCTCGACGTTGTCGAGGTCGAGGGGATCCGGTCCGGCCGCCGGTCCCATGTCGCCGATAAGTGAGCGCAACAGCTCGGGCTCCACCGCCCCCTCGGCCAAAGAGACCGCAGCCTCCACGACATTCTGCAGCTCACGGACATTGCCCGGGAAGTCGTGCGCCAACAGCACCGCCAAGGCGTTCGCCGGAATCGTGGGCAGCGGAATCTGCTCGTGGCGGCAAAAGTCCTCCGCAAAGAGCCGCACCAGATGCGGTACGTCCTCGCGCCGCTCCCGCAGCGGCGGCAACGAGATCTCGACGCTCTTCAGCCGATAGTAGAGGTCCTCACGAAAGGCCTTCTCGGCGACCAGCGCCTCCAGATCCTGGTGTGTTGCCGCCACCAGCCGAACATCCACGGGAATCGGCTGATGACCTCCAATGCGCACGATCTCCCGCTCCTGGAGGGCGCGCAGCAGCTTTACCTGGAGCGCCGGCTGCATATCCCCGATCTCGTCCAGAAAGAGTGTGCCGCCATCGGCCAACTCGAACTTTCCACGCCGCGCCTGCACTCCGGTCGCCACCCCGCCCTCGATGCCAAATAGCTCACTCTCGAGCAGAGTCTCGGGCAGAGCACCACAGTTGACCGCCACCAGGGCGCCGCTGCGATCGGAAAGCAGATGCACCAGCTTCGCTACCAGCTCCTTGCCGGTGCCGCTTTCACCGCGGATCACGACGCTGACTCGGCGTGGCGCGATTCGCTCCACCATCTCCAGAGCAGACCTCATGGCTGGAGCGTGGGCCACGATTCGCCGACCGGCCACCTGATCGGCCAACCGGCCCTTGAGTGCCTTGTTCTCCTCTTGGAGTCGCTCGCGCTGAGTTTCCAGGTCTTCGACCTGACGGGCGCTGTCGAGCGCCACGCCGGCAAGTGCTGCCACCGATTCGAGGAATTTCCGATCGTCAGCCGTGTATCCGGCCGCCTCGCCTCCCCGCTCCTCCTTGTCGAGGACCGCTAGATACCCGACGTACACCCCACGGCTGGCCAGGGGCGTCGCCAGGATCTCACGATACTCCCGTCCAGCCAGCTCACCGTCCCTCTGCGACAGGGTCTGCCCGCTGGCAAGCAGCTCGCGCCACATCGGAGCCTCGAGCAGGGATCCGGGCTCGGGAGGAACCTCGGTCCAGCCGACGCTGGCCACGGCTCGCGCGGCGCCGTAGGGATCGCGCGTCACTGCCACCGCAGCCGCCGGATCGAGAACGGCGCACACTCCCTGCAACAGCTCGTCTACCAGCTCCTGCTCCGGCCGGTGCGCATGCAGGGCGACCGCCAGATCGTAGATGGTCTCCAGCTGGAGGATACGGCGCTTTTCGGCAAAGCTCGACCGCGGTTTGGCCATGGCTAGAACCTGATTCTACAGGGTTTACGGCTTTCTGGCCCGGTTCAGGACCCGCTTCAATACCCGCCCGGTGTAGCTGGCCTTGGTTCTCGCCACACCCTCCGGCGGACCGGCGACAACCAGGCGGCCACCGGCCTCTCCCCCCTCGGGACCCAGATCGATCACCCAATCGGCCATTTTGATGACCTCCATGTTGTGCTCGATGACGATCACCGTGTTGCCCAGCTCCACCAGCCGATGGAGGAGCTTGAGCAGCTTGCCGACGTCGTCGAAATGGAGGCCCGTGGTGGGCTCGTCGAGTAGGTAAAGGGTTTTTCCCGTCGATCGCTTGCACAGCTCCCGGGCCAGCTTGACCCGCTGCGCCTCGCCACCCGATAGCGTCGTCGCCGGCTGTCCCAGATGGATATAGCCGAGACCCACGTCGTCCAGAGTGGTGAGGATCCTCTCGATCGGGGGGATGTTGCGGAAGACCTCCCGCGCCTGCTCGACCGTGAGATCCAGAATCTCGGCGATATTGTGCCCCTTGTAGAGGACCGACAGCGTCTCCCGGTCGTATCTCCGGCCTCCGCACACCTCGCAGGTGACATAGATGTCGGGCAGAAAGTGCATCTCGATCTTGATCTGCCCGTCCCCTTTGCAGGCCTCGCATCGCCCGCCCGCCACGTTGAAGCTGAACCGGCCGGGCTTGTAGCCCCGCATTCGGGCCTCGGGCGTCTTGGCCATGAGACCCCGGATGTGGCCAAAGACGTTGGTATAGGTGGCCGGGTTGGAGCGTGGCGTCCGACCGATGGGGCTCTGATCGATGGCAATGACCTTGTCCAGATGCTCCAGGCCGTCGATGCGCTCGTGCACACCCGGCCGGTCGCTGGCACGATAGAAGTGCCTGGCCAGGGCTCGATACAGAATGTCGTTGATCAGGCTGCTCTTGCCCGAGCCCGACACACCGGTCACGACGATAAACAGACCGAGCGGCAGCTCGATACGCAGATTCTTGAGGTTGTTGTGACTCGCCCCGGCGACGACCAGGCTCCGCTCCCCGGGCTCGCGGCGCTCGGCAGGCACCGGGATCGACAGATCCCCTTTCAGATAGCGACCGGTCAGCGATGCCTTGACCCGAGTGAGACCCTCCGCTGTATCGGTGGCCACGACTTCCCCACCGTGGATTCCGGCTCCCGGACCGAGGTCGATCACCCAATCGGCAGCGCGGATCGTCTCCTCGTCGTGCTCGACCACCAGTACCGAGTTCCCCAGATCCCGCATCCCTTTGAGGGTGCTGATCAGTCGCGCGTTGTCCCGCTGATGCAGACCGATCGAGGGCTCGTCGAGAACGTACAGCACCCCCATCAGCTTGCTGCCGATCTGAGTCGCCAGCCTGATCCTCTGGCTCTCACCCCCCGAAAGGGTCGCCGACGCGCGTTCGAGGCTGAGATAACCCACACCGACGTCGTCGAGGAACCGCAAGCGATCGACGATCTCCTGCACCACCTTGCCGGCAATGGCCTTCTCGCGCTTGTTCAGCTTGAGACGCTCGAGGAAGGCACGGAGCTCGGTCACCGTCATCGATGAGAGCAGATCGATGCTGCGCCTCTCGATCTGCACCGACAGCGCCTCGGGCCGTAGCCGTCGGCCCTGGCACTCGGCGCAACCGTGCATCGACATGTACTTTTCGATCTCGGTACGCACCGTCTGCGAGTCGGTCTCCTTGTAGCGCCGCTCGAGCAGTGGGATGACACCTTCGTAGGAGCCCTGCCAGGTGTAACTCGACTTTCTCCCCCGCAGCTCGAAGGTCATCTCCCGCTCACCGCTGCCGTAGAGGATGACCCGCCGGATCTCCTCGGGGAGCTCCTGCCAGGGAACCTTTAGGGAGAAGTCCAGCTCCCGTGCCAGGGTCTGGACCATCCTCATTCGCCAGGATTTCGATCCGCCCGGCCAGGGTGCGATGGCACCGGCGTCGATCGAGCGTTCGCGGTCGGCGACCACCCTCTCCGGATCGACACCCATGTGGGTTCCCAGACCCGAGCAGGATGGGCAGGCGCCATAGGGGCTGTTGAACGAGAACAGCCGCGGTGTGATCTCCGCCAGGCTGGTGCCACAGTCGATGCAGGCGTAGCTCTGTGAGAGCGTCTCCTCGGGCAAGCCCTTGGGGGCCAGCACCACCAACCCACCACCCACCTTGAGAGCGGTCTCGATCGAGCTCGCGAGCCGTTGCCCGACCTCGGGCTTGACCACAAGCCGGTCGATGACGATGTCGATCGAGTGCTTCTTGCGCTTGTCGAGTGTCGGCAGATCCCCCTGGAGATCGACCATCTCACCGTCGATCCGCGCCCGGATAAAGCCCTCACGCACCATCTGCGACAGCTGCTTTTTGTACTCACCCTTCTTGCCCCGGACATAGGGTGCATAGAGCACGAGGCGACTGCCCGCCGGCAGCTCGAGGACCCGATCCACCATCTGCTGTACGGTTTGCGGCCGAATCTCCTTGCCACAGCTCGGACAGTGGGGAACCCCGATCGAGGCGTACAGGAGCCGCAGGTAGTCGTGGATCTCGGTGACCGTGCCCACCGTCGATCGCGGGTTCTTCGACACCGATTTCTGCTCGATGGAGATTGCCGGCGACAGGCCCTCGATCGAGTCCACATCGGGCTTCTCCATCTGCTGGAGGAATTGTCGCGCGTAAGCGGAGAGCGACTCCACGTAGCGCCGCTGGCCTTCGGCATAGAGGGTGTCGAAAGCCAGCGAGGACTTGCCGGATCCCGAGACCCCGGTGATCACCACCAGCTTGTTGCGCGGGATCTCGAGGTCGACGTTCTTGAGGTTGTGCTCGCGGGCACCGCGGATGATGATCGAGTCCATTGGGAGCCGAGAATCTACCAGAGTCCACAAGAAAAGGGGCGCACCGAAGTGCGCCCCTCAATCTCGACGATGGTAAGGAACAGGTCCGTGGTGCTAGAAGCCCAGAGTGATACCAAAGAGCCAGGCTGTGGTGTTGTAGGTGCCCGTAAAACCGTCCTGCTGATTATTGGTGGTGCGCTCGTCGAAAGGCACATACATGAGAGCCAGGTCCCAGGTCAGCTTGCCACCGGTAAAGCCATAACCCGCCGAGAAACCGTTCCGGTTGGCACCGGGGAGCAGCGGGCTGACGGACTTCTCCGGCTGCGGGGTTTCGTCGTAGACGTAACCGAAGCGCCATTCTCCGTTGTCTTTCCACATCCACTTGACCCCGAGACGGTAGTTCCAGACGTCTTCCCAGTCCTGCTCGATACTGAGATCGAGCATCGGGTTGCCGAAGTCGAGGACCAGTTCGTCAAAGGAGCTCCACCCGGTCCAGTTGAAATCGGTCTCGATCAGCCACTTGGGCGAGACGACAAATGCCAGACCGATGCCCGCCATGTCGGGGAACTCGATCGAGGTGTCGGCCGAGACTTTCTGTCCAAATGGCAGGAGGCCGCCGACAGCCGCATCCAGCGGCGGGATACCGGTGGGTATTTGCGTGAACTGGGCCTCGCCTTTGTAATCGACCTCGATCTTGCTCTTGTAGTACAGACTCCACGAGAAACTGTTGTTGAACTTGTGCAGCACACCTATCTGCCAGCCGATACCGCTATCCATGTCGCTCGTGAGGTGGACCGCGGCGATCTCGAACGGGGGGGCACCGGGAATGAGCGTCGCCTGTTGGCGGTTCTGGAGCTCTACCTCGGAGAACCGACCCAAGACACCAAAACCCAGACCAAACGTGTCCGACAACTTGACCCCGATGTGGGCACCCACATCGATGCTGGTCAGCGAGGCCATCTCACTGATGAAACGACCCGGGAAGTTGTCCTTGTCTTTCCAATCGGTGGTCAGGCCGAAGGGAGCGTTGAGCGAGAAGCCAAAGTTCCACTTTTCGCCGATCGGCTGGACGAAGTAGAAGTGGGGTGGGATCTCCGACAGCTTCTCCTGCTCGCCGCTCAAGCCCTCGAGGGCACCCGTGCCCTCCCAGGTAGCATCGACCGAAGTGATGTAGGTGGCACCCAGCGCGAACTCGCGCTCGTCGAAGAACGCCAGACCGCCAACATTGAAAAAGAGTGTCGATGGGTCGTCGCCCTGCGCGGCAAAGGCGCTGGCCATACCCATGGCCTTTGTGCCCTGCTCGAAGATACCAAAGCCGGCCGAGAAGACCGGTGCGGCGACTAGAAGCGCCGCCACTACCAAGCCCAGCGCTCGCCACTGAGGAATCGCTTGTCGTCTCATGATTCGATGACCTTTCTGCGAAGGTTTGCTGTTGCTACAACTTACGCCAGATTGTGTCGAGGACTCAGCTAAAGCACCCTAATCGACCGCCACGATTGTGTCAACGACCACCTCGCGCCAAACGAAGCAATGGACTCGGTGCACGGGTTGTCTGAATCCCTTGGCGAAACTACCGCCAGAAAGGGGTTTTGGAATACCCTCGGACGGGTAGGTAATACCTTCACTGTCGGGTAGCCCGAGAACTACCCCGGCGGGCAAAATCGTAGATTGGTGGTGCCGACGGATCAACCTGCTAAAGTACGCCGCAGAGGGGGAGGACATGCACTACGAGAACAAGCACCAGGAGGAAACTCACCGAAAGGTGGAGCAGTATCTCGGCGAGCTCTTCGATGACCCCTATCTCGACGAGGAGAACGGGCACTTCTACGTCGGCTACGGCAGCACGATTCTCGAGCTCTCGGTCGAGACCTACGGACCGGAAGAGACCATCGTGTTGGTCTCGGCCTACTGTGTCCAGGGTGTAGAGCGCGACGAGGATTTGCTGCTGGGTCTGCTCGAGCTGAATCACGAGCTCCCAGTGGGGGCATTCTCCCTCGTCGGGCACGACATCTTTTACTCGCATGCCGTCTTCGGCAAGACCCTCGAGCGCAAGAATCTGCTCGGGGCGATCGCCGCGGTGGCGACGACCTCGGACGACTACGACGACCGCATCGTTGCCAAGTACGGGGGTCAGACCGCTCTCGATCGGATTCGCGACACCGGGGGCCGAAAAAAGAGAACCAGCGTCATCGCCGACAAGGGCTAGCGCCGCCGCTCCGCCATCGCCTCGCGCGCTTCCTTGTCCAGCGTTCGGGTCTTCTCGGCCTGTCTCTTGTCGTACAGCTTTTTGCCCTTTGCCAGGGCGATCTCCAGCTTGATGAGGTTCCCTTTGAGGTATACCGAGAGCGGGATACAGGTCTGGCCCTGGAGGGTGATGCGGCCGGAGAGCTTGTCGATCTCTCGCCGCTTGAGAAGTAGCTTTCGCCGCCGCTCGGGGTCGTGGTTCTCGCGATTGCCGTGGCTGTAGGGGCTGATGTGCGCCCCGACGAGGAAGGCCTCGCCCTCTTTGATCTCTATATAGCTGTCTTTTAGCTGGACTCTCCCCTCCCGAACCGCCTTGACTTCGGTCCCCAACAGGGCGATCCCGGCCTCGAACTTGTCGAGAATGTGGTAATCGTGACGGGCTCGCCGGTTGGCCGCCAGGCGCTTGATGCTGGGGTTATCCTTGCTCATGACTTCATTTCGGTAGGTGTGGGATCCCGCCCGGGAGTCAGGGAGTCTATCTCAGTGCTAAACTCCTGTGTTCATGGGACTTTTGCCAGCCCTATCCGTTACCATCGCGCTCTTCGGACTCTTTGGCGGCCCTGACGCCGACAAGCCCTATCTGTCGGACTTGCAGGTAGCCCTGCAGGAGTATCGGGTGGAGGTCAGCTTCGAGCTGGTCAACGGGTTTACGGACGAGCTCTTCGAGCGCATCCAGGCGGGGCTTGCCGATGGCTTTCGTTACGACTTTGCCTTGAGTCGCGATCACAAAACGTGGTTCGACAACAGAATCGACTCGACCTCGCTCGAGGTGGTCGCCAAGTTCAATGCCGTTACCCAGGAGTACCTGGTCAACTTCAGGCAGGACGGCAAGCTGGTCGAGAGCAGGGTGGTGCGCGAGCGCGACGAGCTCGAGCGGGTCATGACCCGTTTCTCGAGACTCCCTCTGTTCAGTGTGGAAGACGTCAATCCGGATCGTCGCCTCATAGTCAAGGCCCGCGCCGATCTGGGATCAAAGACCGTGCTCCTGCTGATTCCCAAAACGGTCAGCACCGACTGGGTGCAATCGCTGAAGTTCCGCATCGACAGTGAATAGGTTGGCTCGCCTTGGACCTTCGCGACAGATTCTCCCGTCATCGCAAGGACAATCGCTGGATTGTCGGGGGTCTGGCCGTGCTGCTCTTCTTCCTGTCGCTGATCTACTACTTCATCCAGAGAAGTCGCGATCTCCCCTCCGACCTGGTCACCAACCGAGTTCTCTTGTTCATTCTCTGGTACGTCAATCTCACCCTCATTCTGACTATCCTCTTTGTCCTCCTGCGCAATGTCTTCAAGCTCCTCATGGAGAGGCACCACCGGATTCTGGGCTCCAAGTTCAGGACCAAGCTGGTGGCGTCCTTTATCGGCCTGTCGCTGCTTCCCGGATTGCTGCTCTTTGTCTACGGCAGCCGTTTGCTTCATGGCTGGATCGACCGCTGGTTCGACGATTCGGCGGTACGTAGCGTCATCAGTCAAGGGTACGCCGTATCTCAAGAGCTCAATCGGCAAATCCAGCAGACCCGTCTGCGAGATGCCGCCAGGGTTCTGGAGCAAATCCGAAGCGCTGATTTCGAGAGGCCCGCGCGGCGTCCACAGCTCGGCCGACGACTGCAGCGACTCCTCAACGAATTGGACCTGGACTATCTCGCCGTCTTCGAGGAGACCGATTTTGTCCACGGTGTCCTGAACCCGCAGTCTGGACTTACGGACCTACCCGAGCCCGGCGAGCGTCTCCTGGTCGAGACGCTGCTGGACGGTCAAGCAGTGAGGATGCAGAGCGTCGGCGGGGACGAAGGGCGACTCGTGATCACGGCGGTGGCTGAGCCCGACAAAACCGAAGGCTCGAGGGCCATCGTGGTGACCGGAACCGTTCTCGACCCCGAGGTGGCAGCCCAGATCCGCGAGCTGATTCAGGCCTACCAGGGATATCGCCAACTGGAGGTACGGAAAGGTGAGATCGAGGCGGGATACCTGCTCACCTTCCTCATGGTGACCCTGCTGGTTCTACTGGCGTCTTCCTGGGTCGGCCTCTACCTGGCACGCCGGGTAACGGTGCCCATCCAGGCACTTGCCGAGGGCACCAAACGCATCTCCGAAGGAGACCTCGACTACCGGGTGGATGTCGAGGCCGATGACGAGCTCGGCGTCCTGGTGGAGTCGTTCAACAGCATGACCGGCGAGCTCCAGCGCAACAAAGAGCTCATCGAGGAGAGCAATCTCGAACTGGTGGCGGCCAACCAGCGTCTTGCCGAGGAACGGGCGGTGATCGGTGCGGTGCTGCAGAACGTCGCCGCTGGTGTCATCTCAGTGGACGACGAAGGCCGGATCCTGACCTGCAACGGTGCCGCGCTCAGCATGCTCCGCCTCGGTGAAGAGGCTCTGGTCGGACGACCGCTGCGGGAAGTCTGGAGCGATCCCGAACGCGGCAAGCTGGTCGAGATCCTCGAGAAGGATGCGGGAAGGTCGGGCCGAATCATAAGCGATGTCCGGCTGCTCCTTGGAGGTGAGTGGAAGATCTTCGAAGCCAAAGTATCGACCATGCGTGACCGCCAGGGCAACGTGCACGGTCGGGTCATGGTGCTGGAGGATCTCACCGAGTTGATCAACGCTCAACAGCGGGCCGCCTGGAGCGAGGCGGCCAGACGCATCGCCCACGAGATCAAGAACCCCTTGACCCCGATCAAGCTCTCTGCCGAACGGTTGCTCAAGAAGTATCAACAGGGCGGTGACGATCTGGGTGAGGTTCTGGAAGAAGGGGTCGAGATCATCACCCGGGAAGTCCAGTCCATGAAAAGCATGGTGGACGAGTTCTCGCGCTTCGCTCGCATGCCCCGTCCCCAGCCGACCGAGGTCGATCTTCGACAGATGGTCGAAGAGACCCTCGGTCTCTACCAGGGCCTCAAGCCCGGTGTGGAGATCAAGGGACAGATCGGTTCGAACGCCAAGAAGGCCAGGCTCGACGGCGAGCAGATGAAGCGAGTGCTCATCAACCTTCTCGACAATGCCATCGAGGCGACCGAGCCTCCGGGAAGGGTCACCGTCTCGGTGCACAAACTGAACGGTCTGCTGAAGATCGAGATCACCGACAGCGGCAAGGGCATTCCGCCCCAGGCCAAAGACAAGCTCTTTCTTCCACACTTCTCGACCAAGGGGCGTGGTACCGGTCTCGGGCTGTCGATCGTTCACCGCATCGTCTCCGAGCACCACGGCACCATCAGCGCCCACGACAACAAACCGCAGGGCACGGTCTTCACCATCAACTTGCCGCAGGAGTAGCGGGGGCCCCGCTCCGGGCGCTCTATAATCCCCCCATGACCACACCGCAGCAGCAGATCGAGCAGGATCTGACGGCCGCCATGAAGGCGCGTGAGAAGGAGCGGGTCTCCACTCTGCGATTGCTCTTGACGGCGATCAAGAACGAGCGCATCCGGCTCGGGGAAGATGTCGACGAGGCCACGTTTCTTCACCTGGTGCAGAAAGCGATCAAGCAACGTCAGGACTCTGTCGAGCAATACCGGCAGGGCAACAGAGAGGATCTGGCCACCAAGGAGGAGCGCGAAGCGGAGATCCTCGCGGTCTATCTGCCACCCCCCGTCGGCGAGGACGAGATCCGCACGGCCATCGAGGAGTTTGTGGCGGCCGAGGGGCTTGTCGGCATCCAGGGCATGGGCGCCGTCATGAAGGAGATGCTGGCCCGCTTCAGCGGCCGCACCGACGGCGGCACTGTCAACCGCATCGCCCGCGACATCCTGACCGAGACCGATTGATGCGGCGGGTCATCGTCGGCACTGCCGGCCACATCGACCACGGCAAAACCAAGCTCGTCGAGGCCCTGACCGGGATCGACTGCGATCGGTGGGCCGAGGAGAAGAGTCGCGGCATCACCATCGACCTGGGGTTTGCCCACCTCGAGGCGGACGACTTTCAAATCGGCTTTATCGACGTCCCCGGCCACGAGCGGTTTGTCCACAACGCGTTGGCCGGTCTGGGAGGGATCCGCATCGTCCTGCTGGTGGTGGCGGCCGACGAGGGGGTCAAACCCCAGACCCGAGAGCATCTCGCGATCTGCAACCTGCTCGAGATCCCGGCCTGTCTGGTGGCATTGACCAAGAAGGATCTGGTGACCCCCGATCTGCTCGACCTCGCCAAGATGGAGGTCGAAGAGCTTCTGACCAGCACCCCATTCGCCGACGCCGAAATCGTTCCGGTCTCGAGTCTCACCGGTGAGGGGATCGACGGCATCCGGGACAAGCTCCTCGAGCTCGCTGCCGAGCACGAGACGCAAGTCGACCCCACGCGACCGGTCCGGTTGCCGATCGACCGGGCGTTCCATCTCAAGGGGCTCGGTGTGGTGATCACCGGCACCCTGGTAAGCGGTGGTGTCAGCCCGGGTGACACCCTCGTCCTTCACCCCGCCGGCAGCACCGCACGAGTGCGGGGTGTTCAGGTCCATGGCTCGGCACGAGAAGAGGCCGACGCCGGCGAGCGCACCGCTCTCCAGCTCACCGGTCCAGGGCTCGAGGAGCTCGACCGGGGTATGCAGCTGACGGCTGCCGACGCCTTTGCCACCACCACCAGCTTGGTGGGATCCTTCACTCTTCTTCGCGATACCCCGAAGACGATCAAGGGCTCCACACCGGTGCGCTTTCATCTCCTCTCCAGCGAGATCCATGGCCGGCTACGGCCGTTGGCGGGACCACTCGAGCCGGGTCAAAGCGGACCGGTCGAGATCCGCCTGGCGGCACCGGTCGTGGCGGTGCGTGGTGATCGCTTTATCGTCCGCCGGCCGTCACCACCGATCACCCTGGGTGGTGGTCAGATCCTCGACCCCCAATGGCACCGCAGAAGGGGCAAGGAGCTCGAGGGGGCGTTGAAAGCGCTCGCAGACGGTCACGACGCGACCCTTCTCCTCTGGGTCAGAGAAGCCGGTGAGGCGGGTGCCGAGACCGGTTCCCTGGCCCGCCGCCTGGGGTTGGAGACCGCACCGGTCGAGGAGTCACTACAGCGCATGGCGCGCGAGCAGATGGTCCTCGAGGTGCCACCGGGGCACGGTCACGCCGGTCGATGGCTGGATCCCGCCGCCTATTTGCGGGTCGCCGAGCGGGCCAAGAAGGTCCTGCAGTCCTACTTCCGCCGCGAGCGACTGGCCAAAGGAATGTCCAAAGCGGAGGCTACAGACCGTATCTTCCCTGGGCGCGCGAGCGAGCTGGCCGACGTCTATCTCTCCTGGCTCGAGCGCCAGAAGATCCTGGTGGTCGCCGGCAACCAGGTAAATCTCCCGGGGCGGGCCGCCGAGCTGACGACGGAGGAATCTCGTCTGGAAGCCAGAATCGTAGAGACATTCACCGCGGCCGGCCTCAAGCCGCCCTCTCTTGGTGAAGTGAGCCAGGAGCTGGGTGCCAAGCCGCAGATTCTCGACGGCGTCGTGCGGTATCTGCTCGAGCGGGGCAGGCTGGCGCGACTGCCGGGCGGTCTCGTGATTTCCGGCTCGGTCATCGAGCAGGTGGGCCGCGACCTTCGGGACAGCGATTGGGACAAGTTCAGTGTCGGTGACTTCAAAGACCGCTTTGGTCTCACCCGCAAGTGGGCCATCCCGATCCTCGAGCACCTGGACTCCACCGGTGTGACCCGGCGCCTGGGTGATCAGCGTCAGGTGCTGAGGGCAAAAAGGACCTGAAAGGCGAGTCATGGACCAGGACAAGAAGACGATCGCAGTGGTAGGTGCCTCCGCCGACCGCCGGAAGTTCGGCAACATTTGCGTTCGGGCCTACAAGGAGGCCGGTTGGGAGGTCTATCCGGTTAACCCGCAGCAGACGACCATCGAAGAGCTGGTGGTCTATCCCAAGCTCTCGCAGGTACCGGTGGAGCTTGATCGGATCAGCGTCTACCTACCTCCACCCACCACGCGCCGGCTGCTGGGCGAGATCGCGGACAAGGGCGCCGACGACGTCTTTTTCAATCCCGGGTCGGCCGATGCCGCGGTTCTGGAGGAGGCTCGGGACGCCGGCATCAAAGTTCGTAACGGCTGCAGCATCACCTACATCGGAAAGTCGCCGGCCCAGTTCATGTGAGCCGGAGATAGAAATAGAATACGAGACCACTCGTCTGCAGAGGAGAAAAGATGGCACACACCTACGAAGAGCTACATGGCATGACGGTGGCCGAGCTCAAGGAGATCGCCAAGGACATTGAACACGATGCCTTGCACGGCTACACCACCATGCACAAGGATCACCTGGTACCGGCTCTATGTCAGGCGCTGGGGATCGAAGCCCACGTACACCACGAAGTCGTGGGTATCGACAAAACGGCGATCAAGGCCAAGATGCGCGAGCTAAAGCTCCAGCGCGATGCCGCGGTGGCGGCCCACGACCACAAACAGCTAAAGGTGATCCGTCGCCGGATCCACCACGTGAAGCGCAAGATGCACAAGGCGACCATCTAGCAGCACTAGATCATGAGTCGGGGAGCCGTCATTCTGCTTCCTCTGGTGCTGCTTGTCGCACCGGTGACCGGCGGCGATGAACCGCAGGCCTTCCGCGAGGTCTCCTTTGCGACCGCCGACGGTGGCAGGGTCTTCGCCAACCTCTACGACCGGGGTGACCGCGCGGTCGTCCTCGCCCACGGAGCGGTCTTCGACAAGGAGAGCTGGCAACCCTTTGCCCAGGTGCTTGCCGACAACGGACTGACGGTACTGGCCATCGACTTCCGCGGCTATGGCAAGTCGGTGGCGGGCTCCCAAACAAAGGCCCTCAAAGAGGACATCCTGGCCGCCATCCGCTATCTGCGCGAGGCTGGGTCCCAGACCGTCTCGGTCCTCGGCGCCAGCATGGGGGGCACCGCCGCCGCCCGCGCGGCGATGGAGACAGCGCCCGGCGAGATCGATCGGCTCATCCTGCTGGCACCCGCTCCCCTCGAAAAGGCGGGGCTCCTCGAGGCGACGCACATTCTTTTCGTAGTCTCGAAAGGCGAGCGGCTGCGGCCGGCGGTCGAGCAGAGCTTTGCCAAGGCGCCCGATCCCAAGCGGCTCGAGATCCTGGAGGGGGACTCCCACGCCCAGCACATCTTCAAGACCGAGCAGGGGGCCCGGCTGACCCAGATCCTGCTCGCCGACCTGACCGACCGACCCGACCCCGAGCAGCCATAGAGCTCACCCGGCCATACCGGACCGCCCGACCTCTGGGGGCGCCGACCGGAACAGACCTCGCCCCTACCCATTTGGGTGTTGCGGCCTCCTGCGCTCCTGGTGTTTGCTAGAGCCTGGGAGGAGGCTCAGACCGATGTCAAAAGGCAAGTTCCCGATTCTGCTGGTCACCCTGTCGACGCTGTTGTTGGCCGCCGTTCCGGCGCCGAGAGCCGCGCGCGCACAACGCGACGAGGTCGTCATTGTGGTGAGCGAGGAGCCCGAGAGCAGACCCTGGTTGCTGCCGCGTCCGGTGTCCGACGAGGACTACTACGACAACGGCCACCCGGATCCCCTCAAGGTCGAGCTCGGCAAGCTCCTGTTCTACGACAAGCTGCTGAGCGGCAACCAGAATATCTCCTGCGCCACCTGTCACCACGGCCTGACCGATACCGGTGATGGACTCTCTCTGCCGGTCGGCGAAGGGGGACAGGGTCTCGGTGTGACCCGGGTCACCGGTGAAGCGTCGGCGGGCGGCATCCACGAGCGCGTGCCCCGCAACGCACCGCCCGTTTTCAACCTGGGTGCCAAGGAGTTCGAGCGCATGTTCCACGACGGGCGTGCGGAGGTCGATCCGACCCAGCCCTCGGGCTTTCGCTCCCCCGCCGGTGATCTGCTGCCCACCGACCCAGCCCTCGAGAATATCCTCGCCGTCCAGGCCATGTTCCCGGTGACCTCACCCGCCGAGATGGCGGGCCGGGATACCGACATCGGCCAGGCCGCCGCTGCGGAAGATGTGGTCGAGGTCTGGCGGCTGCTGGCCGAGCGGTTGCGGGCCGAGGAGAACAACTACGTCGACCTCTTTGTCGCCGCTTTCGACGACATCTACGCCGCTGGTGACATCGAGTTCGTCCACGCCGCCAATGCCATTGCCGCCTTCGAGGCCTTTGCCTGGCGTGCCGACAACAGCCCCTTCGACCGATTTCTGCGGGGCGACAAAGCCGCGCTGAGTCTGCGCGCCCAGCGTGGGATGCGGCTCTTCTACGGCGAGGCCGGATGTTCCGAGTGCCATGCCGGTCCCTTTCAGACCGATCAGGACTTTCACTGTATGGCCATGCCCCAGATCGGCCCCGGCAAGGGGGACGGAGCCAGCGGTCACGAGGACTTCGGTCGCGAGCGGGTTACCGGGGAGGAAGCCGACCGCTTCTGTTTTCGCACCCCCACCCTGCGCAACGTGGCGCTGACCGGGCCTTGGGGGCACACCGGTGCCTACAACACCCTGCAGGCCATCGTCGAGCACATGCTGGACCCGGTGGAGTCGTTGGTCACCTATGACCAGAGCCAGGCGGTTCTTCCATCGCGCGAGGACCTGGACGCCGTCGACTTCATGGTCCAGGACGATCCCGAGCTGGTGGCCGACATCGCCGTCGCTTGCGAGGGTGAGGCCGTCTCCCTCCGACCACGGCAGGTCGACCAATTGATGGAGTTCATCCAGGCTCTCACCGATCCCTGGAGCCTCGACCTCCGCGACGACGTGCCGGAGTCGGTGCCCAGCGGCTTGGCGATCGCCGACTAGGAGCTCTCGGCCCTTTGTAGAAACTCCTCCATCACCGCCTGGCGGATCATCGACAGGGGCAGGATGCCCTGCGCCAGGATGAAGTCGTGAAACTCGCGCGCGTTGAAGTCATCGCCGAGGATGCGCTCCACATCGGCGCGCAGCTCCATCAGACGACAGTAGCCAAAGAAGTAGGAGGTCGCCTGGCCCGGCGAATCGAAGATGTAGCGCTGGACCTCTTGCAACGCCATGCCTTCGGAGAACACGACCTCTTCCTGCAGGATCCGTAGCGCCTCCTCCCGGGTCACCTCACCGCTCTGTAGTCCGGGGTCGAGAATAGCCCGCGCGGCGCGCAGCAGCCTGAGCTGTAGAGAGATGAGCTGACCTTCGAGCGGCATGTAGGGTTTCATGATCGCCTCGGTGTAGAGGCCCCAGCCCTCGGCATTGGCGCTGTTGATGGCAAACAGGGCCCGCGCGGTCGAAACCCCCAACTCGACTACGCTGGCGAACTGCATCTCGTGTCCCGGACGGCCCTCGTGGACAGTCAGGGTCCAGGAGGCGGCATCGAAGGTGAAATCGTCGGTCCGCATCTCCCCCTCGACCGAGATCATCTTCAGCGGCACCACGAATTCCCCCCGCTCCCCGGTGTTGCCCAGCATGCGGGGTGGGTTCATGTGCGGCGCCGGCAGCGCCGCGGTCTCGGCCTCGCTGGCCAGTCGGATGATGAGGTCACGCTCGGGCAGGGTTACCAGATCGTGCTCGCGGACGAGCGCCTCGATGTCGCGGATCCTCTGGCGAAAGAGCTCGACCGCCGCCTCGCCGCTCAGCTGCTCCTTCTTGAGCTCACGGATCACGTCCCGATAATCGGACGAGGAGAAACCGCGCTCTGCCGCCACGAGGCTCGCCAGCACTTGCATCTCGTACTGGATCTCCCGGAAGGCCACCTTGGCGCGGCTCACCAGCTCTTCGACCGACATCTCCACGCCCAGCTGGCGCAGATTGAAGGCATACATCTCCGGCGGCAGCCTGGTATCCGTGCGACAGCGGGGCAGCATCTCGGCCCGCACAAACGCGTTCCAGGCCTCGACCTGCCGCTCGAGCGCCGCGAACGCCGGCCGCCAGCCTTCGAGCTCGTACTGCTCGAACAACAGCTGGATGCCGGACATCAGCCGGTCGGTTGTCGCCAGGTCGGTCTCGATCTCCTCTTTGACCGGTCCCAGCAACTCCGTGTTTTTCATGCGGGTACGCAGATAGCGCTCGTACTGCTCGGTGAGCGGGGTGTACCCCTCCTCCAGACCGGCAAAGCGATTCAGCCGCACCACCGCCGCCGGGTAGCGGGCCGGATCGACCTGCTCGTCCAACAGCACGCGGATCCCTCGAAAGACGTCCTCAGGCACGTTCTCGTAATCCAGAAGGTACTTCTGCTCGAGACGGACGTCCTCGAGGTTCAGCTTTGTCTCACGGATGAGAATCTCCAGATCCTGCTGGATCGCCGGATGGGTCTCGGCGGCCAGTCGCTTCTCGAGCTCGACCCTTGCCCCTTCCAGGTCGGCCAGAATCAGCTCCACCACATCGAGTGGGATCTGAATGGTCTCCTCGTCCACCCCTGGCAGACCCAGCTGGCTGCCAAAGGTCGGCGCCCAGCGGGCCAGAATCCCTAGCAACACCTCACTGTTCTGATTGCTCTTCTCCACCCACGACTCTTCGCTCTGGGCGGCGACGTGAACCGGCACGGCAAAGACCGCTACCAGACACACCCCGGCCAGCAACTTCGACCCTGTGACCACAGATTTGTTCACGGGACACCTCCATTGACCATCGTTACCAGTCACTACGACCCGGTCCCGACACAGGTTTCGCGAAGGACGTAGGTGGTTAGGTTTTGGCGTCGTACCAGGTCGGGCCGTGGCCGAGATCGACGACCAGGGGGACGCGCAGGTCGTCGACGCTTTCCATCTCGGCTTGCGCTAGCTGTGACACCTCTTCGATGTCCGCATCCGGGACTTCGAAGACCAACTCGTCGTGGACGGTGAGGATGAGATGGGTCTCGGGGTGCTCTTCCAGCAGACGTCGGTGGATGGCGATCATGGCCTTCTTCAGCAGATCGGCGGCGGTGCCCTGGATGCGGGCGTTGATCGCCATTCGGCGGGAGTTTTCCCTGAGGTTGAAATTCTTGCTCTTGATGTCGGGCAGCCAGCGGATGCGGCCGTAGAGAGTCTCGACCTTGCCCTCCTCCTCGGCCAGCGCCAGGGTCTCCTCCATGTAGCGTCCAACCTCTCCATAGCGCTCCAGATAGGCGTCGATAAAGGCCTTGGCGTCGGGTTGGGGGATACCCAGATTCCGCGCCAGGCCAAAGGGACTGATGCCATAGATGATGCCGAAATTGATCGCCTTGGCCGCCCGCCGCTGCTCCGCCGTCACCAGCTCCGCGGTCGCACCAAAGACGCTGGCGGCCGTGGACCGGTGGATGTCCTGACCGGCTGCGAAGGCTTCGATCAGCGAAGGTTCCTCGGCGATGTGGGCCAGCACCCGCAGCTCGATCTGGTTGTAGTCGGCCACCAGCAGCTGCCGGCCCCCGGGCGCGACAAAGGCTTTGCGGATCTGCTGCCCCGTCTCGGTGCGGACCGGGATGTTCTGCAGGTTGGGATTGGCCGAAGAGAGCCGGCCGGTGGCGGCCACCGCCTGGTTGAACCGGGTGTGTAGCCGACCGTTCTCGTCCACCAGCGCCGGCAGCGCGTCGACATAGGTCGACTTGAGCTTGGCCAGCTCGCGGTAGCGCAAAATCTGCTCGGGGAGGGGAAAGCCGCGGATCGCTAGCTCCTGGAGGGTCTCGGCGCTGGTCGAGTAGCTCTTCGTCTTGCGGGTCTTCTTGAGCACCGGGTAGCCCAGCTTGTCGAACATGATCTCGCCCAGCTGGCGGGGCGAGTTGATGTTGAAGCGCTCACCGGCCAGCTCGTAGATCTCTTTTTCCAGCTCGACCAGCTCGGAGCCCAGCTCCTCGGACATCTTGGCCAGAAATTCGGTGTCCAACAGAACACCGGTCTCCTCCATCCCCACCAACACCGGTAGCAGCGGCGCCTCCAGCTGCCAATAGACCTCGGCCAGCCCGCCCTCCTCCAGCTCGCGACGCAGTCTCTCCTCGAGCCGTCGGACGAGCTCCACCCGTTCACCGGCGTACGCCAGCAGTGACTCTAGCCCCGGCTCCGGCTCCAGTCCCTTCCCCCACCCCGCATCGGTCGGGCTCAGCGCCTTGTGCCCCAGGCGATCCAGGGCCAGCTCCTCCAGGGTGTGGGCGCGCAACGCCGAGCGCAACAGATAGGACGCCAGCATGGTGTCGAACAGTAGGGCTCGGGCCGAGGGGCCTTGCACCGAGAGCCTGAGCACTTCTTTGAGGTCGTCACCGGCGAGCTCGAGCTCGGCATCGACAAGCCACCGCTCGAGCGACTCCGCGACGGCTTCCGCCATCCCCTGCCGACGGAAGTCGGCATAGAAGACCGGTCCCGAGGAGCCACCGGCGGCCAGCCCTACCGGCTCCTTGTCGCCAACCACGGCAGCGAAGACTTGCCCGGCGAGCTCCGCGGTCCGCTGGCTCCACTTCTTCGGCGAGACAAGCTCTTCGGCGGCCGGCAACAGCTCGGTCTCGCCCGTCGACTTCAACTCCTCCAGCAGCGTGAAGAACTCCATCTCCCGGTAGAGCTCCTCGAGCGCATCACGGTCGGGTGGGTCGTGTTGCAGCGCCTCGGCCTCGAACTCGATCGGCAGATCGGTATGGATGGTCACCAGCTCGTGTGACAACACCGCTAGATCCCGATGCTCCTGGAGACCCTCGCGGTAGCTCTTGCGCTTGACCTCGTCGGCACGCTCGAGCAGCTGGTCGAGGGAGCCGAACTCCTTGATCAACTGGATGGCCCCTTTGTCACCGATGCCGGGCACACCGGGCACGTTGTCCACCGCATCCCCCTTGAGGGCCAGAACGTCGACCACCCGCTCCGGCGGTACTCCAAAGTCCTCTTCGACGGTCGCCGGGCTGTAGAGCTTGTCTCGACCGGTGTGGTAGAACGAGACGTTCTCGTCCACCAGCTGCATCAGATCCTTGTCGGAGCTGACCAGCACCACCTCGTAGCCGGCTGCTGCCGCTTTTTTTGCCAGCGTTCCCAGGACGTCGTCCGCCTCGTACCTGGGCTCCTCGAGGATGGGGATGTTGTGGGCCTCGATCGCCTTGCGGATCCAAGGCACCTGGGAAACGAGATCCTCGGGCATCGGCGCCCGATTAGCCTTGTAGTCTTCGAACTTCTCGCTTCGTACCGTCTCCCCGGACACATCCAGCGCCACACCCACCAACTCGGGGTTGTCCTCGCGCAGCAGCTTGCGCAACATCTGGACGAAACCGTAGACCGCGTTGGTAGGCTCGCCCTTCGAGTTGGAGAGGTTACGGATGGCGTAGAAGGCCCTGAAGATATTGGAGAAGCCGTCGATCAGGAAGAGTCGTTGACGTTCACCGGCCATGGTCTGCTCAGCTCCGCATCTGACCCAGCAGATGCCCGGCCTCGGGCAGGATGAGCTTCTCCATCGCCAGCTCGACCGCTTTGGGTGAGCCTGGCAGAACAAAGACCGCGCGGTCCTCGATCAGCCCGGCAGTGGCGCGGCTGAGCATCGCGGCCGCCCGCACCTGCTCGAAGGAGAGCATGCGGAAGAGCTCGCCAAAACCCTCGATAACCGGGTCCAGCAGTGGTGCAACCGCTTCCAGGGTCACATCTCGGGGAGAGAAGCCGGTGCCACCTGAGACCACCACGATATCGACCCCCGGCAACGCGGCCAGCTCGGCGACGGCCGGGCGGATGGCCGCAATCTCGTCGCCGACGAGCCGTCGCTCGACCACCCGATGGCCGGCGTCGGTTGCCAGCTCTTCGATCCTCCGGCCGCTGACGTCGTCCTCCGGAGTGCGCGAATCACTCACCGTGAGCACCGCCAGACCGATGGTCTCGGGGGCGAGCGCGCGGTGTTTCGCCGGCGTTTTCATGGGAGGGGCAGAGTACCACGCGGTACAGAGATCCGGTGACAGATTCGAGCTAGAATAACGGCTCATGAAGCGTCTCTGTTTGGCCCTGGGCGCCGTGCTCGTCATCGCCGCGCCTCTCCTGTTTGCCGCCGTGTCGGACGAGGCGGTCCGCCTGCGCAACCTGTCGACCGCCGAGCTCGAAAACGAGCAACCGGCCCTTGCCGAGGAGACCCTGGCTCGGCTGCTCGAGGTGGTCGAGGACGATCCCCTCCCCTTCGCCAACCTGGCCATCGCCACGCTTCGCCAGCAACGGTTCGACGAGGCCCTCGAGTGGATCGACAAAGCCCTCGAGATCGATCCCAAAGACCCCGCGTTGATCACCATCAGGGCCGACGTACTCCAGTGGAGTGGTAGTCCCGACAAGGCATTCGAGCTCTATCGCCAAGCGGCGGCGCTGGCACCGGACAGAGCCGACATCCACTATGCCCTCTATCGTCAGACGTCGATGGTGCCGCCGGAGGTCGCGGCCGACGTCGCCGACCAGACGTTGGAGCAATTGGCCCGCCTCCGGCCCGAGAATCTTTTGGTCTCCCTCCAACGCGGCCAGCGGGCCATCGCCAACGGCAACCGCCAGGTAGCCACCGAGGCCTACCTCAGGATCCGGGAGCTACTCTGGCAGGCACCACCGGCGGCCGAGACCCTGGTAACCCAGATCCTGGATGCACTGGCGGCCGACGACCTGGCGGCCGCCCGGGTTCCCGGACTGCGGCTGGAGAACGTGCTCAAGATCACACCCATGTACCGGGAGGGTCTGCGGGAGCTCACCATGGGGATCCAGGGGATGCCGCTGGAGCTCTTTCGGGACGAGCCCAAAGCGACCGCGCTCGGCCGGCCGGCAGAGGTGCGCTTTCGCGGTCAGGCTCTCACCACCAAGCCGGGCACCGGTCACGCGGTGGCGGTGGCCGACCTCGATGGCGATCAGAAGAGCGATATCGCCTGGATCGTGGACGACGGCGCGGCCCGCTTGGAGACCCGGCTGTCGAGCAAGGGGGGAGAGCCCGGAGCTCGGCTTCCCGCGGCGGGTGTCGAGCACCTCGTGGCTGCCGATCTCGACAACGACGGCTGGTGGGATCTCATCGGCTACGGACCCGAGAAGTTACTGGTCTGGAGGGGCACGGGAGACGGGGCGCTCGAGGAGGCGACCGAGCGATTCGGGCTGGCGGCGGCCGGTGCCACCGGCTGTGCGGTCTTCGACTTCGACGTCGAAGGCGATCTCGATCTGGCCCTGGCCGGTGGTCGCAGCGGCAATGGCGAGCTCTATCGCAACTCACTGGCGGGACCCCTGGAACCGGTCGGCGCCAAGAGCTTGCCCGAGATCGGTCTGGGCAAGGTATCGGAGATTGTCGCCTCCGACCTCGACCGCGATGGTGACATCGATCTGCTCATCGCCCACGACCGGGGGCTGACCTGGCTCGACAATCTGCGGCAGGGGACCTTTGGCAATCGCACGGTAGCCGCCGGGCTCTCCAGGGCCGCTCCGGCCCGAGCCGTGGTCAGCACCGACCTCGATCGCGACGGTTTCCCCGATCTGGTGACCGCTGGAAAGGGATTACAGCTGTTCCACAACCGGGGGGGCAGCTTCGAGCCCTGGTCCGTCGACGGGCTGGATATTTCGGCCCCCGAGCTCGCCGCCCTGGTGGCACTCGATGCCGACAACGACGGTCGTATGGATCTGGCGACCGGCGGACCCGCCGGGCTGAGTGTCTACCTCCAGCGTAGCGGCCCAAAATTCGAGCCCCTGCCCCTCGACGACGCCCCCACCACGGTCATCGACCTGGCGGCAACCGACATGGACCAGGACTGCGACCTCGATCTCATCGCGGTGGGCGGCGACGGGCTCTATCGTCTGGACAATGACGGTGGGAGCAGCAATCACTGTTTGTCGGTCCGCCTGCGCGGTCTCGACAAGGGGAACAGCAAGAACAACCTCCACGGGCTGGGTACAACCCTCGAAGTTCGCGCCGGCACCGGCTACCAGTTTCAGGAGGCCGACTCGGATGTCAGCCACTTCGGGCTCGGGCAGCTCTCCAAGGCCGATCTCTTGCGGGTGGTCTGGACCAACGGTGTGCCGCAAAACCGGCTCGACGTCCAGTCCAACCAGTGGATCGTCGAGGAGCAGCTCCTCAAGGGGAGTTGTCCCTTCCTCTATGCCTGGAACGGCGAGCAGGTGCAATTCGTCACCGACCTGCTCTGGGGCGCCCCCTTGGGTCTGCCGGTCGCTCCCGGTGTCTGGGCATCGACCGACCCTCGGGAGCTGGTGCGGGTGGACAGCGCAAGGCCGCAGGGCACCATCTACGAGCTGCGGATAACCGAGGAGCTCTGGGAGGCGGCCTTTTTCGACTATGTTCGGCTCTGGGTAGTAGATCACCCGGCAAAGGTCGAAGTTGCCAGCAGTCTCAAGATCATCCCTGGAGCGCAGGTACCCGACGAGGTCATGGGAACCCGCGAGCTCCGGCCGGTAGTCGCGGCCTGGGATGGGTCGGGCCGGGAGGTCACCACGCGCGTGGCCCGACGCGACGAGATCTACGCCGACGGCTGGAAGGCGAGCCCCTACCAGGGGGTCTCCATCGAGCCCTGGACCTTTACTCTAGATCTGGGAGAAGCCCCCGCCGCACCGGTTCGGCTTCTTCTGGATGGCTGGATCTTCCCCGCCGACGCCAGTCTCAATCTGGCCGTGGCCCAGCGCACCGATCTCGCAACCTGGCCACCCCGCCTCGAGGTCGAGACTCCCGGCGGCTGGCAGACCCTGATGCCCTCGATGGGGCATCCGGCCGGCAAGACCAAGACCATGGTGGTCGACACACCTCCGCTCCCGGCCGGCGCCCACCGCCTCCGGATCGTGGCGACCCAGTGGCTCTCCTGGGATCGCGTCGTCTGGTCACTCGCGCCGGCCGACGACGAGCCCCTGGTTCGTGCCCGCCTGGCCCCGGCCGTGGCCGATCTCCACTACCGCGGCTTCTCGGCACCGGTGCGCCCCGCCCCCAACGGCCCCCACCTGTTCGACTACGCACAGCTGCGAACCGACAGCCCCTGGCTCCCTTTCCCGGGCCGCTACACGCGCTATGGCGATGTCCGAGCGCTCTTGCAGGAGTCCGACGACCGGTCGGTGATACTGGCGCCGGGCGACGAGCTGACCCTCCGCTTCGAGGCCGGCGGATTGCCACCGCCGGCCGATGGCTGGCGACGCACGATTTTTCTCGAGAGTCACGGTTGGGACAAAGATGCGGATCGGAACATCTATGAGGGTCAGCAGGTCGAGCCTCTGCCCTTCCGCGCTATGAGCGGCTATCCCTACGGCACGGACGAGTCTTTCCCCGACACCCCCCTTCACCGCAATTATCGGTCTGAGTGGCTAACCCGAGAGGTCGTGTCCCGGTGGAGTTCGACCTACCCATGAAGTAGGGCGCGCCTCGAGAACAGCGGTCCCGCACTGGGGCTTTTTCCCTGGCAATCTGCTTGACAAATGTCATTTAAAATCGTGTTACAGTACGCATTTGGGGGGACTGAACCCACCAAGCAAAAGCACGCTGCTGGGCCGTTGGGTCTGGCGGACGCATTCCACATAGGAGGATAATTTCGTGAATAGGGAACAAAGACGATATTTTAGACTACCGTTAGCAGGATTGGCTCTGTTTGTCCTGCTGGCCAGCCTCGGTTCGCCGGCGTGGGGTCAAACGGACTACACAGACATCTACGTCCTGGGCAACCCTGCCACCACAATTGCTCGTCATCACGCCACCGACGAGGGCGAGTTGAGTGACCTCCTCACCCTGCACGAGTTCGAGCTGCGTGAGGCGATCAAGGTGTCCGGCTGGCAAGGCAACGCCGACGATCTCTTCGTCGCCATTCGCTCGGCCAAGCCGGGGGATGGGACGATCACCCGCCACACGGTTCAGCCGGGAGAGAGCTTTCAGTGGATGACCTACCGCAAGGCCGGCAAGCCGGCGGTCTTGAGGAACCCCAGATGGTCGGCAAAAGAGCCGATGAAAGCCTGGCAAATCAAGTTCGTCTCCGATGGTCAAGAGTACGGTTTCCTTATTCCGGAGATCTGTTTGAATCTGGCGTACATCGGCAGCCGCCCCATGGGGACGCAGTCCTGCAGTATTAGCGGCACCTACGACGCCGATTCCGACCTGATCACCCTGACCGGTCGCACCGACGGCACCGACCTGAGCATCACCGGAGTGCAGACTCCAAGTGGCGCCGGCGATCTCGGGGCCGTCAAGAGCGTCGGAGCCAACAAATGGACCTTCCCAGCGACGGCCGGCGGCCGGTACAGCTTCGAGGCCGAGGCCAAGAGCACAATAGGTACCAAGGATCCGACCTGCTCGACGACGGTTCAGGCCACTCCCAAGGTGGCGGCTTGTAACATTGACGCGACCCTCGATCCGGAGACCAAGGTCATCACGGTGACGACGGCGGGCAGCCTTGGTGACGTCAGCGTAACCGGCGTTACCATGCCCGACGGCACAGCGGGCGCCGCTGACTTGATCCACACCGCGGGCACCGGCCGCTACACGGTGGACGTAGCCAAGCTGCCCAAGAAGGTCGGGACCCACACCTACACCATCAACGCGGTATCCAGCTATCGTGGCACCGAGAGCTCCTGTCAGACCACCGTCGCCTACACCAGGGTGGCGCCGCCGTACAAGTGGATCGTGCGCGGCTTCCCGGGCTACTGGAGTCCTGCCAACGATGACTCGTTCGTCCAGGTTGACCGCGCGAACGGGGTCAACGAGCGGACCGATTTCATGATGGATTCGGGTTGGGGCTTTGGCATCAACGGGGAGTACCTGGTCATGCCGGCCCTGGGAATCGTGCTTGGTCTCGACTGGGTCAATTTCGACTCGAGCTTGATGGTCGATCTCGACGATGCCTGGGAAACCGACAAGGAAGACGTCGCCATGAGGCTCTGGTCCTTGGGTCTCAACTACCACTTCACCCCGGACAAGCGGTTCGATCTCTTCGCGGGAGCCTTTGTCGGGCTCGCCCAGTTCGACACCGTCAACTACAACGCTCTGGGTGAGACCTGGAAGCTCGATTTCGACGACGACACCGCCTATGGTCTCAACGTCGGCGTCGACTTCCCGTTTTCGGTGGACAGCCCGTGGATATTCACCGCCGGCGTCCGCTATATGTGGTCGGATGTCTCATCGAAGGGTGATGTCCATGAGATCAACCTGAATCCATGGGCCCTGACAGCTGGAGTCGGCTACCGGTTCTAGCCGCTCGGCTGAAGAGAGAAACAGTGGTCCCGGTCGCCCGTATCTGGGTGACCGGGATCTTTTTTTCTCGAGCGGTTCTAATAGGCTTGCCGGGGCTCGGATCAGAGCCTATAATCTCAGTTATTGAATTCGAGTTGATCCTGCTCTTGCAGGATCGTGCTCTGGTCCTGGCGCCGGACCAGGGATAGAAAGGTCGGGCTGCGGAGGCGGCCCGGCCTTTGTTCGTGTTGGAGTTCTCGGGCTCGCCGGAGTGTGACAGAAAGGACTGGCCATCGCAGTGAAGGAGCTAACTGAAATCGGGCCGGAAACGTTGAAGAATATAGCTGACGTCGAGTAGTCTTCCAGCGAAAGGCCGAGATTGAGCATGCACAGAATCACCGAGGACACCCTCCCGGAGTTCATCGATCGGCAGCGGCCCGGCGCCGACGATGTGGCTAGTGCACTGCTCAATCTGGCCATTCGACACCAAACGCTCAGCCGCGAGGAGGCCCGCGAGCTGGTCAAGTGGGATCTGGTGACGATTGCCGAGTATCTGGCCCTGCTGCTCGAGCAACGCGGGCTGCTGTCGGCCGACGAGGTCTGCGAGATGCTCGGTGGCACCGACGGGCCGTGCCACTGAGCGACTAACGCCCTTTCACCTTTGCCAGCACCGAGTGGTCGGGATTGAAGTCGACCTTTGTGGGTCGCCCGGGGACCACCAGCTCGAAAAGCTCGTCCGCCTCATCCACCAGAATCGATCTTCTCTCGACCCCACCCCCGGCCAGCTCGATCCTTACCGGCACCGGCATCCGAAACCCGTCGGGCACACCCTCCTGGCGGACTTGCAGTAGCACCCTGTAATCTCCCTCCCCATCCGCAGCCGGCACCACCTCGTGTTCCCAACTGTAGGTGGGAATCTCCGCCCGGCGGATCCACTGGTCGAAAAACCAGGACCATTCACCGGGAACTGTCCGGGCGAGTGTCTCTTGGAAGTCCTCGGTACTGGCCACGGTGCCCTGATGGCTGTCCAGAAACTCTTCCAGAGTCGCGAAGAACGCCTCGTCGCTTCCGGTCGAGTCACGTAACAGAACCCGCAGCATGTGAAGCACCAGCGCCCCCTTGCGGTAGGCCTGCGAGCGATAGGCGGTGGGTACATCTCCCGTAGCACAGCGGTAGCCATGGTGGATGGGACCGATGCGATCGGCGCCCTCACGGTTGAGACGGGGAAGACCGGGGCGGGTAAATCCACTGTACATCGTCTTGAGCGAGCCGTTGAGCTCGTCGAAGTAGACCTGGAGCATCTCCTCGAAGAGCTCCGGGCCGCGATCCAGGGTCATCTCGACGAACAGCATGGCCGAGTACTCGGCGAAGGACTCGCTCAGCCACTGATCTCGATAGCTGCTCCAACCGACCAGGTTGCCCCACCATTGATGAGCTGTCTCGTGCGCCAGAAATCGCTCGCGGACACCGGCGCGCGTGCGCACGCTGCTCGCATCACCAAGATGGAGAAAGCCGTTGAAGGCCTGACCGTGGTTGGCCGGGATAAGGGTGACCTGGAGCCTTGGCGATGCCAGCCTCTCGGCGAACAAATCTTGAAAGAAGACGAGCGTCTCCAGGATCTTGCCGGCTACCGTGCCGATCCGACTCGGCGAAAGATAGCCATCGACCGAGCCAAAGCCGACCACCTCTGATCCCTCGGGTCCCTCCACCCGCTTCTCGTGAAACCGATTCACCATGGTGAAAGTCGCCATCCGGACCGGCTGGTCCGGCTCCCAGACAGAGATCCGGTGGCCATCTCTGATCACCTCCTCCACCGGCTCCCCAACCGCCCGGATGGTATGACTCTCCCGCGAGGTGAGCTCCAGCCGCACCGTGTGCGGATCACGTAGACCCACTTCGTACCATTGGCCGGCTGGATACCACAGGCGACCCGGTCCGAAGCCGGCCAGCTCGATCTCGTAGTCGATACGCAGCTGCCTCGACTCACCCGCCGGCCAGGGCCCATCCAGCAGCACGAGCAGCGAGTCGTCGTAGACACGGTTATCGATGGCCGAGCTACGGCCCCCGATGTGGTCCCTGAGGAACGGCAGCGGTCTCCCCTCCTTGTCGCTCACCCGGCCGACTCTGGCCAGCGGGTGGAGGTAGAGCTGGATTGCCCGGGCACCGTCGATCCTGTTGGTCAAGCGAACGGTCACCTCGAACCGCCCGTCAAAGGGGTGGGTCAGGCTGAGCCCGGTCCGCGGATACTTGCCGGGTTTGGTGAGATCTCCGACGATGTCTACATGTTCGATGTCGACGGCCTGAGGCCAGCCTGCACCTGGTCGTCCGTCCGGTCGCCGATCCTCGGGGCGATCGAGACTCAGCCAGTGCTCGACAAAGGAGTTCTTCTTCTGAAACTTGTCCAGCTGGATCTCTTCCAGCCGACGGCTGTCGTAGTCGTAGGTGAGCGA
>JBAUDS010000150.1:0-3053 GCA_049678185.1 Thermoanaerobaculia bacterium | reverse complement strand
CGAGCTGGCGCCGCGGATGACCATCCGCTCGCTGCTCTACGACTACGATCCGGAGCAAATGCATGAATCCGCCGAAACCCGATCCTGAGTCCGCGGCAGTTCTGGGGCCGGGACCCGATCCGGAGCTGGAGGCAGCCCTCAAAAGGGTGCTGGAGGTGATCTACAAGGATCATCCGCTCAATCCCAACCAGATCCTGGTTCTGAGCTCGGAGCTCCAGCGTATCGGGGTCCACCGGCTGGTCGAGGAGCACCTCCGCAAATACCGGTATCGTCAAGAGGCGAGCGACACCTAGCACGGGCTGCTCACCCTCCTGATTCTCGCCGGTGGTATCCTTCGCGGCTCGGTTCTGCAAAAAGAAAACGACCTGTCCAGGGACAGGGAGGAGATTTCGCAATGAAACTTACATGGCTGTGGATCGTGTTGGCGGTTTCCCTCGGTATCAATGTGGGAATCCTGGCAACGTTGGGTGTGCAAGGGTCCGATAAGGAAAAGGGGACAGAGGAGAAGACCGCGGAGGCATCGCTGGATGAGCGCACCGGTCCCATTGCCGAACGGCTGGGTCTGGAAGGGGAGGACCGGGAGAAGTTCATGCAGCTACAGCGCGGTCTGTTGGAAAGCACACAGGGGCACCGCGAAGAGCTCGATGGAATGCGCCGCGAGGTGCGCAAAGAGCTGCGGGAAGATGAGCCGGATCGTGCTCGGATGGAAAGATTGATAAGCGACATGGCCGAGGTCAGTGCAGCGCAGGAACGGGAGTACGTGGAGATGGTGATGGCCACCCGCGAGATTCTGGACGACGAGCAGCAGGCCATGTATCTGCAGTTTATGGCGCAGGCGCGCGCACGCGGTGGTGAGGGCATGCGGCCCGGGATGCAGCAGCAGCGGATGCGGCCTGGGGCCGGTGGCCAGCAACAGCGGATGGCTCCCGGAGCCCAGCAGCAGCGGATGCGGCCTGGGGCCGGTGGCCAGCAGCAGCGAATGCGTCCCGGGGGGAAGGGTGCGCCGGGAGGACCGCAAGCGGGGCCCCAGCAGGGCCAAGAACAGGAAGGTGAAGATCCGGACGGAGAAGGCCCGGACGGCGATCGGTAGGCTGCTAAGCCCGCGCGGCGGCCTGGAAGAAGCTGCTCGCCACCTCCTCGGGGTCGCCGACCAGCGCCTCGAGACCCTCGGCAGGCAGCCAATGGTTGGGCAGATAGCGGCTATAGAGCCCATTGAGAAAACGCTCGTCGAGCAGGGCGATCACTCCCTGATCGCCGGGTGACCGGATCAGTCGTCCCGCCGCCTGGATCACCCGTGTCATTCCCGGCACCACGAAGGCATACTCGAAGCCCCGCTCGAAACGCTCCTCGTAGTAGCGCTTGAGGAGCTCTTGTTCCAGAGTCACCGCGGGCAGGCTGGGGCCGACGATGGCGACCGCCTTGAGCATCTCCCCCGGATAGTCGACGCCCTCGGCAAAGACGCCACCGGCCACGGCCAGTAGCAGGACGTCTCCTGCCAGCGCCGAGCGCAGAGTGTCGAGGATGCCTTCCCGCTCGCGGTCGCTGTCGGTCCGATTCTGGATCAGGACCCGCTTGCTCTTCACCTCGATCAGTTTGGCCACTTCATTCAAAAAGTCGTAACTGGGGAACAGCGCCAGGCAGTTGCCCGGCACCTGCTCGGCATACCTCGACAACCGCTCGGCGATGCGCGGGTAGTTCTCCGGCCGCCGCTTCCAGGTGGTGGCCACCGAAGGATCGATAACGACTCGACGATTCTCCTCCGGAAATGGGCTGGGCAGCGAGATCGTACTCAACCGCGCGGGATCGAACCCGAGAAGATCGCGGTAGAAGTCGGTTGGAGAAAGGGTGGCCGACAGCCCGATGACGGAATGACAGCGGTTGAGTGTCTCGCCCAGAAACCGGCTGGGATCCTTGCACAGGATTCTCAGGGTCGGGCCGTCGGTGCCCGCTTCGACGCAGTGGCTGAAGGCCTCGCCTTCCGACAAAACGAGCCCATTCAGAAATCTGAGCAACGCAAAGTAGAGATCCACAAAGGGATCCTCGGCCCGAAAGCTGAGCGTCTCGCGTCGGTACTCCAGATAGTCGATAAACGCAGCATCGAAATCGGGGCGCAGGGCCCAGAGCTCCTCCGCGGGCAAGTCGGACTCGGCCGCCCGCACCTTGGCACCGAGGTCCTCGAGCGCCGTCTCCACCGTGCTCTCGATCAGCCGGGCGAGAGTCGAGCAGAGCTCGGCGGCCGTGCGGTAGATCGTCTCTCTGCCTTGGGCCATGGTGTCCGCAGCCCGCCGGGCGTCGGTCGCCGAGAGTGCGGGGCTGTAGTAGCCACGTCCACGGCCGACAAGGTTGTGGAGCTCGTCGACGACCAGGATGGTGTCGCCGAGGTCGCGATCGCTGCCGAACTCTCTGAGGGCCACATAGGGATCGAACGCATAGTTGTAGTCGCAGACCACGACCTGGGACTGGCCGGTGAGCTCGAGGCTGACTTCGAAGGGGCAGACCTCGGCGTCGCGGGCGACTTCGAAGATGCGGTCCGGCAGCAGAGTTCCCGACTCCTCGAGCAGCTTTGGCATCAGCTCAGAGGTGGAGAGCTTGGAGGTGTAGTCCTTGGCCCAGGCGCAGTACTCCTCGTGGCAGAGAACCTGATCATTGGCGCACATCTTGGCCTTGGCGCGCAGCCGGAGGGAATGAAAGGTGGCGTCCGTGTTGAGTAACTGGAGCACGGCAGTCGCCATCTCCTGCTGCAGCGTCTTGGCGGTGAGGACAAAGACCCGCTTCTCCCTGGCCAGGGCAAAGCGGAGAGCCGGGAGCAGGGCGGCCACCGTCTTGCCGAGGCCGGTGGGAGCCTCCACCAGCAGGTGGTCCCGCTGCTCGAGAGCGGTCTCGACGGCGTCCAGGATCTCCTGCTGGCCCGGGCGCAGATCGGGGAAGGGGAAGGCCATCTGGGTGGCGGCGGCGCGGCGGCGAAAGGCGGCTGCTCGTTTTGCCTCGAAACCGCGGATGATGGAGTTGAGCCGCTTCTTGACCGCCCCCTCGAGCGCCGCAAAGCTCATCTC
>JBAUDS010000149.1:0-2639 GCA_049678185.1 Thermoanaerobaculia bacterium | reverse complement strand
GGTCAGATCCTTCATCATCGCGAGGTCCACGATGTTGGGTCTGGGAGCGGCCAGAAAGACCCGCGCCACCTTGCCATCATCGGTCAGCTCGAGCTTGGCGTGCTTTTCGGTCACGACTTCGCCTCCGATTGCCGGGGTACCCAGGGCGCGATCTCCTGCACCAGATCCTCGCTCCAGCGGGCACCTTCTGCCAGCCGCCGGCGCAGCAGCACGAAGTCCGCCTCCCGCTGCTTCTTGGTGCCGTAGTGGAAGGCGCGGAAGCCGGCGGTGGCCTCGGTCATCATGTTGAGCCCCAGCCAGGCGCGGTTGGTCTCCCGGTTCCTGTCCCAATGGGCGAGCTTGTGCTTGCGCAGGCTCTCGACGGTCTTGGTCAGACAATCGGGCATAGTGTAGAGGAGTTTGGTGGTCATCCGCTCCACCTCCTCGTCCAACAGCGACAGATCCACCTCCCCCTGCTTTAGCAGCTCCTTGCCCTCCTCGCGCGCCGCGCCCGTCTGCCAGTCGCCGAGCACCGTGCGGCCGTAATCGTCGAGCAGACGATCGGTCACCACCAACGGGTTCGCCCTCCACTCGCCCTCCACCTTGAGAGCTGGGACCAGCCCGGTCAAGCCACCCAGATGGTAGAAACGGTGGGCGGTCCAGGGCTCGCAGAGAGTGCCGCTGAACATGGCGTGCTCGATACCCACAAAGAGCGGTAGAAAGTCGGTGCTACCACCGTCGGGCGCCGAGCCGTGCTTTGGCCCGGCCTGGCTGAAGACCGCCAAGTCGCTCGCCACCGAGAAGTCGCAGGCCATGCCGATCTCCTGTCCGCCGCCGACCCGCATGCCGTTGACCCGGCAGATCACCGGTCTGTCGCAGTGCAGGATGCCCGACACCATGTCGTTGAACAGCCTCATGTACTGCCTGTATTCACCCGGAGCGCCGGCATAGACCTCGGCGTACTCACGGGTGTTGCCGCCGGTGCAAAAAGCCCGGTCGCCGGCACCGGTAAAGACCACCGCTACCGCCGCCCGGTCGTTGCTCGCCTGGCGAAAGGCGAGGATGACCTCTTTGACCGTCTCCGTGGTGTAGCTGTTGAGCTCCTTGGGGTTGTTGAGCGTGATCCAGACGTTGTGGATCCCCTCTACCGGCTCTCCCGACCGATCGACAACCGGCCGGTGCTCGTAGAGGATCTCCTGTGGTGAGAACCCCCGAGTCAGGTCGTGATCTTTCACGAGCTCTCCTCCTTGGACGGCACCAGTATCGCCCGTCGACGAAGGCGGTGCTCCGCCACCGCCTCGAGCACCGACGGCGCCTCGTCGAGTGGAAAAAATTCAACGTACGGCTCGAGCTTCACTTTGCCCGCCAGAATCATCTCCAGAGCTATTGGGTAGCACTCCGGGGAGCTCCCCCAGTTTCCCTCCGCCCTGGCATCGAAGGCCATGAGATTCGACAGCCGTAGCTCGATCTTCTTGGGGGTAAAACCCACCACCGCCAGATGGGCACCCGGACCGAGCAGAGCAAAGGCGGTCTCCTGTCCTGCCGGTGTACCGCTGGTTTCGAAGATCTTGAGGCCGATCCCCTGGCGACCGCTGGCGCCCGCGAACTCACGCACCGCCGTCTTTATCTCTTTGAGGTTCTTTCTGGTGGCGTCGAGAGTCAGAGCCGCGCCGTGGTCGGAGGCCAGCTCGAGCCGATCCTGATCGATGTCGACCGCGGCTACCGCCGCCCCCATCGCCGCGGCGACCTGGACTCCAAACCCCCCTACCCCACCGACACCTACAAAGACAGCCACGTCGTCGCTCGTCAGCCCCGCCCGCCGAATTGCCTCGAGCGGCGTCGTCACCGCATCGGCCACCACCGACAGCATCTCCAGAGTGACTCCTTCCGGCAGCTCGGCGGGTACGGGACACAAACCGTTGGCGGGGACCCGCACATGGGTGGCAAAGCCGCCGTCCCCGTGGTTGCCCGGCATGAACTGGTCTTTGCAGATCGTCGGTCTGCCGGCGGCGCAGGTCGGGCAGTTCCCGCACGGCACCACTGCCGGCACGATGACCGCTCGATCCAGCCACTCCCCGGCCCCGTCGCCGGCCAGCACCACCCGCCCAGAGATCTCGTGGCCCAAGACCAGCGGCAGGGGATGGCGGGTGGGCACACCGTCGACGGCAAAGCTCACATCGGTGTGACAGACCCCGCAGCCGGCTACCTCGACGACGACCTCAGCCGGACCCGGGTCGAGGGGTGGCAGCTCGTGGCGGGCCAAAGGTCGGCCCGGTTCCACCAGACGGTACCCATAGGCATTCTCGATCATGAGCCCTCCAATTCGCAGTACGGTTTGTCTATCACGGTCTCTCTCGGCGCGGCGGCGCAGGGGAGACCCTTGATGGTCTCAGCGGGAGACCAGGTAGGAGTCGAGGTCCGCAAAGGCGGTCTGCGGATCCGGCGTACCGTCCCAGCTTTCCCAGTAGAGTGACAGCGGTGTCACCTCGCGGTGCATTCGGCTTGCCACATCACCTTCGGCCACCGTGCCCTCGGGCTTCCACTCCGGACCGCGGGCCGCCTGGGCCGCCTCGAGGTAACGGACAGCATCGGCGGACTCTCCGTTCTTCCAGGATATGTAGCCACGCAGAAAGAATCCTCCCACCGCCTTGGGGTTGGTG
>JBAUDS010000148.1:0-3206 GCA_049678185.1 Thermoanaerobaculia bacterium | reverse complement strand
CACTTCGGGGTACCCATAGCGAGACTCCTCCTTAGCTATGGAAAATCTGCTCAGCAGACTTCCTGTGGGAAAGGTGGGTGAGTATACCTGTCGGTAGCGGCCTGGCAACTTCCGGCGCAAGAGACGCCCCTTCTGATCCACAACTCTTGACAATTGTTCTCAAGACGCAAACAAGAAGAGCCCCGGTCGCCTCTTGGTGACGAGCGAGGCAGGCCACTCGTCGCGCCAATCAGATTGCGTCAAATAGAGCCCGATATGCGCCAGCGATGGCGCGGCCAGGGCCTCGAACTACTGAAAGCGTGTCAGCAGGTCAGCGGGTCGAGCAGACGCTGCCCGAGTGTCTGTAATCCGGGATTTGGAGCGTCTAGACCAGCCCGGTGCCGAGGCACTTCTTACACATGATCTTGCCACTACCGGTGCACTTCGGACAGTTCTTGGAAGTACCGGTGCTCATGTCGAAGCCGGTTCCGAAGCAGTGATCACAGATCACCTTCTTCTGGCCTTGGCAGTCAGGACAACAAGTGTCAGCCACTATTGACTCCTCGCACTCAAAACTGTTTTGAAGGTTTAGCTCCCTCCGTTCAAATCCATTCTTCTCATGCCCCACGAAGTTGTCAATGTAGCGCAACGCAGGCGAAAACCGCTCGTGGGTCTCGAAGCGCACTTATGTTCAGCGGCGAATACGTCTGAATTGCCGTGGTAAAATTGGCACCAGTAACGGAATCGACCTGGCAAGGGGGGCCAGGAGTCCCGCATTCTGCGGCCCTTGGCCAAAGCCAGGAACAGCGTTAATTCACTGGGCCGGTCCGACCAGATTCGGTCGCTGATCGAGCTGGCTGGGGGAGGAGTCATCATGGACAAGAAAGCCGCTTTCTCTGTCGTCGGGCTGATCCTCGTCTGCGCTACGGCGCTGGTTGCACAGAGCCCTTATATCTACGGCATCCACGATCACGAACCGAGTCCTCAGCCGTACCTCGATCGCATCGAGGCCGGGGGCGCCACCGGTTGGGTGACGGCGACGATCGCCATCGGCACCAACCCCAACGATCAGGGCGGTGACGATTTCTCCTGGCTCTCCAACCGCGGCCACACGGTCATCGTTCGTCTCAACAACGGCTACTGCCCGACCGGCACCATCCCGGAGCCGGCGCGGTACGACGATTTCGCGCAGCGCGCCGCCAACTACGTGGCCGCTTCGAGCGGCGCCCACATCTGGGTGATCGGCAACGAGACCAATCTCGCCGGTGAGTGGCCGCTGGTAGGCGGCCGGCTGGAGTACGTCTCGCCGCAGGACTACGCCACGCTCTTCCGCAAGGTCTACAACGCCATCAAGGCGGTGCGGCCCAACGACCAGGTCGTGCCGCAGGCCCTGGCACCGTTTGCCGGTCCCTACAACCCGGGCAACACCTGCGACCACCCGCACGACGGCAACCCGTTGAACTGGGTGCAGTACATGAACCAGATGCTGACCGCCATCAAGTCGACGGGCGGCGTCGACGGCATCGCGGTCCACATCAACTCGCGCGGTTACTCGTACGCCGACATCCACAGCACACAGAAGGTCTCGGCCGGCGGTCAGAACCTCTACTTCAGCTTCTATGTCTACAAGGACTGGGTGGACCATGGGATCCCGGCGGATCTCTACCACCTGCCCATCTACGCCACCGAGTCCAACGGCATCCACTACTGGTCGGGCAACCACCCGGAGGACCCCGGGTCCCACTACGAGCCCGGGTGGATGCAGGAGATCTACGCCGAGATCGATCGCTACAACACGACCGCGGCGAGCACCGGCAAACCGATCTTCCGCTGCGTCAACATGTACCGCTGGTGCGGTTGGTGCGACGGCTGGAACATCGACGGCAACCCCTACGAAGGCCAGATCCTGTCGGACCTCTCACAGGCGGTGGCTGCCGGCTACACCTGGCCGGGCGGCTCGACCCCGCCGCCACCACCGCCGCCCCCGGACGACAACCTCGCCCGTGACGCGGTGGCCTGGTCGGCGAGCACCTCGTACAACGCCAATTACGGCGGCGACAAGGCCTACGACGGGGTCGTCTCCGGGGGCAGCAAGTGGACCAGCAACGGTTCGAGCGCGACGCCGTGGCTGGCGCTCGACCTCGGGTCGAATGCGACGGTCAACGGCTTTATCGTCCGCCACGCCGGCGACGCCGGTGAGCTCCAGCACTACAACACCCAGGCCTACCGTCTGGAGGCCGGCAGCTCGCTCTCCGGGCCGTGGACGACACTGGCCACAGTCGGTAACGCTCAACAGGACAACACCACGACCACCGTTCTTGGGACCGGTGTAACGACGCGGTTTGTCCGCCTCTTTATCACCGACGCCGGTATCGACAACTACGCGCGCATTCCCGAATTCGAGGTCTACGGCATCCTGGTCGCACCACCGCCACCACCACCACCGCCACCGCCACCACCACCACCGCCGCCACCACCACCGCCGGACGGCCTCGTCAACGGCGACTTCGAGGCGGGGGCGCAGGGTGGAGGGGTCGGCAACGACTGGACCGGCTACACCTCGAGCGGCTACGGAGCCAGCTTCGAAGTGGTCGCGGACACTGTCCACGGGGGAGCGCAAGCCCAGCGGGTGCTGTCGCCACAACCCCCGACCAACGACCGCTTTGCCGGTGTCTACCAGGTGGTGGGCAGCACGGCCGGTGCGGACTTGACCGTGCGCGCCTGGAACAGGACCCATTTCTCCGGCGGCCACGCATGGGACCACATCGCCCGTCTGGGTATCGATCGATCGGGTGGCGTCAACCCGCGCGCCGGGTCGGTGGAGTGGTTCGAGTTCGACTCCGCCAAGGACGCCTGGCACCTGAGGCAGATAGAGACCACAGCCACCGGCTCGGCGGTGACCGTGTTTCTGGAATCGTGGCGCAAGTGGGCCGCCGGCGGCGACTCGCTGACCTGGTTCGACGATGTCGAGGTGACCTCGACCGACGATCCACCGCCGCCTCTGAACCAACCCCCGGTGGCGGTCGCATCCGGTCAGCCGACCGGCGGCGTGGCGCCGTTGACGGTCGTCTTCGACGGCTCGAGCTCGAGTGATCCGGAAGGCGACACGCTCACCTATGGGTGGAGCTTTGGCGACGGCGGGCAGGGGACGGGCTCCGGCCCGTCGCACACCTACCTGGCTGCAGGAACCTACAACGCGACCCTGACCGTCGACGACGGTCGTGGCG
>JBAUDS010000147.1:0-4515 GCA_049678185.1 Thermoanaerobaculia bacterium | reverse complement strand
ACGATGCCGGTGACCGCCAGCGGGGTGTCGGCGGCGAAGGTAGTGGCCACCATCGAGGTGCCGGCGATCCACCAGGGCAGCCTCCGGTCGCCGACAAAGAAGCTTTCGATACCGCGGCCGGCTTTGCGGGCGAAGAACGACCCCACGGCGACAGCAAAGACCAGGTAGAGGCCGATCAGGGCAAAGTCCCAAAAGCCCATCTCAGCACCCCTTCCGTTTTTTCACGGTCAGTGGGCGGTGGCGGTTGGTTTGAGAATGACTCCCTTGCCCTCTCGACCGTCGAGCAAGACGGTGAGCGGTTTCTCGAGCCGAAGATGTCTCAGATGGCGGGTCTCGGTAGTCGCTTCTTGCTTGTCGAGCCACTCCCAGTCCAGAAAGCTGCCGCCGTCGGTCCGAGCCTTGTCGGCGCCGGGTGGGAGTGTGAGATAACCGACTCGCAGCGAAGTTATGTTCTGGAAGAAATGCGTACCCTGCGACGGCTCGACATCGTAGCCTGCCGGAGAGGCTTCCACGATCACCCTGACGTTGGAGATCTGAGACCACTGGACGGGGATTCCCAACCAGGCATCTGCCGTCCCCCAGCGCCCCGGGCCGATGACCACATACGGCCGGCGCTCTCCCAGAATCTTGTTGAGCTCGCCGACTTCGCCGGCGATGGCCTTGTTGTCAGCCGCATCCCAACGGTCGCGGCGGACATAGACGATGTCGCGAATGCCGTCCTCGATACCGTGTCCCAGGCTCCTGTCGGACGCGCACAGGGCCTGCTCGTGCTCGTAATCGATCTTCTTGACCTCCCCGGTCACAGCTCGGCTCCCAAAAGGCCTCACCTGGAGCAGATAGAGCTCGGGGTGGCTGCGCTCCCGTCCGGGTCGCATCGGCCGGCCCCAGTCGCCCATGTCGCAGGCGAACTCCAGCTCCACCGAAGAGCCGAGGCCCTGCTCCGCAATCTCCAGCACGTTGACCAGGGCTTCGGCGAGAGGAACCGCTTTGTGCTTGAGGATGTTGCTAAAGGTCACGATCCGGGGTCCCGGCAGACCCAGATCGTCGCGCAACTGCTGGTCGTCGAGGGAAAAGACGCTGCCGACCGGAAGCAGGGTCCCGTCGAGCTCGGCCTCCTTGAGATCGTAGAAACGGACGTTGTTGTAGAGGTCGGTGAGGTCGTCGGAGTCGTCTCCTCCCATGTCGAGAGCATAAAAGCCCCGTTGTGTGCCCTCCATTACCGACTTGGCCGTCGCCAGCTGGGGCAGAACCTGCGGATGGTGGGGGCTGAAGCGCAACGCCAGGCCGCCGTCGACCACCAGACGGCCGAGTCCGAGGGCCGCCGTCACCACCCCGTCCTCGGCCCGTTGAGGGCCGATGGGGTAGAAGTTGCGCGACTGGGCCAGGCCGGCAAAGCTTGGATAGAAACGATCACCATGGCGACGGCCGATCAGCTCCTGGATGATCACTCCCATCCTCTCCTCTTCCACCCGGTTGCCGGTGCTGGCCAAAAAGGACTTGGCGTTCTGAAAGAAGGTCGAGGCGTAGACCAGCTTGACGGCGTTGCTGATCTCGCGCAGCCTCACCTCGGGATCACGGCTGCTGTTGGGGATCATAAGCGTGCTGTAGATCCCGGCAAGAGGCTGGTGCAGCGAGTCCTCGAGCAGGCTGGAGGACCTTATGGCCAGTGGCCCTTCGATGTGATGGGTGATAAATGTCAGATCGCTGCGCAGATCATCGGCGATCCGGCTCTCCAGAAAGCGGTGGGCGATCTCACGGTCGTCGTCGCAACCGTAGGCAAAGTCGTGGAGCTCGTTGCTGTCCATCAGCTCGTCGAATTTGTCGGTAGTGATGACCACCGTCTTGGGGATCCGCACCGACATGCCGCCGAATTCGTGAGCATCGATGTGAGCCAGGTTGAGGTTGAGAAACGCAATGCCGCGGGCCTTGCCGCCGAGCGACCCCTGGCCGATGCGCGAGAACAGGGTCTCGTCGAACTGTGTCCGGTCGAAGTCCGAGATGACGCCACGGTGGGCGGTCCGCTGGGTCTCGCGCAACAGATTGATGAGGTACTCGCGGGTGGCCTCGACGCTGGGGAAGTCGGAGATCTGCCGCGGCCGCAGCCGCTCGGCGGCCTCGAACTCGCTACGGGCCATCAACCAGACGGAGAAGTGGTTGTGGGAGGCGTGGTGGACGAGCGACTCCTCGGGGATGACCGCCAGATGACGCTCGAGATCCCTTACATCCTTGGCTCGGGCCAGCTCGACACCCTCGGGGTTGCGGAAAATGAAATCTCCGAATCCGAGCTTTCGTCGGAAGAAGTTACGAATGTGGGCCAGCAGACTGGAGGAGTTTTTGTTGACAAAGGTAGCACCGATGGCTTCGGCCTTCTCTGCGTTCTCGGCCTCCGCCGATTGCAGCAGAACCGGGAACTCGGGGTCGTACTTGAGAACATAGCGGGCGAAGTCGAGGCCTCCGGTCGGATCGAGCTGGCCGTCTCGGGGAATGCGGACATCGGTGATCACCGCCATCACGTTCTCGTTGTAGCGCTCGAAGAGCGCCACCCCCTCCTCGTAGTTCGTGGCGTGGAGGATCTTTGGTCGGGAGCGCATGTACATGCGGCGGTGGAGCTCGTTGACCCCCTCGCTGTAGAGCGAGTGTGACTGGATCATGAGCTCCTTGTAGATCATCCCCAGAAACGACGAGTAGTAGCGAGGAGAGTCCTCGAGCATGATGATCACCCGCACGTTGCCATGCTGGATGTCCAGATCGACGTTCTGCTTGTCCTCGATGTATTTGATGATGGCCAGAAGGATCTGCGAGTCGCCGGTCCAGAGAAAGGCCCCGTCCATCGCCTTGGGATCGAGCAGGTTGCTCGCCCGGTCGAGCTCTTTGCGATCCAGGGCGAGCAGGACTACCGGCCGCCCCGGGCGCAGCTTCTTGACCCGCCGGCCAAAGGCGTTGACGCCCATGTCGGCCAGACTGGTCATGGTCAAGATCAGGTCGAAGCGTCGCGTCTTGAGGAGGCGGAGGGCGTCCTCACCGGTGGCAGCGTGAGTCACCCGGGGTGGTCCCGAGAGACTCACATCCCGGTATTCGAAGAAGACCTGCTCGGTGAGCTGGCCGTCCTCCTCCAGAATAAAGGCGTCGTAGGGCGACGAGACCAGGAGGATCTCGCGCACCCGGTAGGGCATCAGGTCGTGAAAGCGGCGATCCTTGAGGATCTGATGACGGATGGCCATGCTCTGCCAAGTTTACCCCCTTGGTAGGGCAGGCACCCGTCAGCGGAGCTGGCAGGCGAGGGTGGCCTCAACCACCCTCGCCTGTGATGATCGTTAGACGACGCCCTGGTCGAGCATAGCGTCGGCGACTTTGATGAAACCGCCGATGTTGGCACCGTCGATGTAGTTGACAAAGTCGTCCTGTGTGCCGTACTTGACACAGGTGTGATGGATCTCCTTCATGATCATCTGCAGCCGTTCGTCGACCTCCTTGCGGGTCCAGGTGATCCGCATGGCGTTCTGGGTCATCTCCAACCCGGAGACCGCCACACCGCCGGCGTTGGCCGCCTTGCCCGGACCAAAAAGGATCTGCGCTTCGAGGAAGTGTTCGATGGCCTCGGGAGTTGACGGCATGTTGGCCCCCTCCGCCACACAGAAGCACCCGTTCTCGATGAGGGCCTTGGCTTCTTCGCCGCTGATCTCGTTCTCGGTGGCGCAGGGTAGCGCCACGTCGCCGGCCACCGACCAGGGCCGCTGGTCTTCGACAAAAGTGGCCTCGGGGTACTTGTCGACATACTCCTTGATCCGTCCCCGCCGGTTGTTCTTGAGATCCATGACGAAATCGAGCTTCTCCCGGTCGATACCCTTCTCGTCGATGATCGAGCCGTTGGAGTCGGAGAGCGTCAGCACCTTGCCACCGAATTCCAGCACCTTCTCGGTAGCGAACTGGGCGACGTTGCCCGAGCCGGAGATCAGCACCCGCTTACCTTCGAACTTCTCCTTGCGAGTCTTGAGCATCTCGGCGGCGAAGTAGACGCAGCCATAGCCGGTGGCCTCGGGTCGGATGAGCGACCCGCCCCACCCCCGGCCCTTGCCGGTCAGCACGCCGGTAAATTCGTTGGCCAGCTTCTTGTAGGTGCCAAAGAGGAACCCCAGCTCGCGTCCACCGACGCCGATGTCACCGGCGGGCACATCGGTGTTGGGGCCGATGTGTCGGTAGAGCTCGCTCATGAAGGACTGGCAGAAGCGCATGACCTCGCCGTCACTCTTGGCCTTGGGGTCGAAGTCCGAACCGCCCTTGCCACCACCCATCGGCAGCGTGGTCAAGCTGTTCTTGAATACCTGTTCGAAGGCGAGAAACTTGAGGATCCCCAGATAGACGCTGGGGTGGAACCGGAGACCGCCCTTGTAGGGTCCGAGGGCACTGTTCATCTCGATACGGAAACCGCGGTTCACCTGAATCTCGCCCTGGTCGTCGACCCAGGGGACCCGGAACATGATGACCCGCTCGGGCTCGACGATCCGTTCCAGGATC
>JBAUDS010000146.1:0-2729 GCA_049678185.1 Thermoanaerobaculia bacterium | reverse complement strand
ACGAGGGTGAGAAAGGTGGCGAAGGCGAGACCGAAGATCACCGCTATTCCCATGCTTTGCCACCACTGACTGCTCTCGCCGCCGCTCGAGAAGTGGAGCTCGTGGAAGTCGAACTCGTAGCCGGTCGACAGCGGGATCAGACCGAGGATGGTGGTGATGGCGGTCAGCAGCACCGGTCGCATCCGGCGCAGCCCGGTTTGGACCACGACTTCTCGGCGAGGCAGGCCGCGGGCGTGAAGCTTCTCGCCGTAGTCGAGCAATACGATCGCATTGTTGACCACGATCCCGGCCAGCGAGATGACACCGAGACCGGTCATGATGATGCCGAAGGGCAGACCGCTGACCAGCAGCCCGACCAACACCCCGATCATCGACATGATGACGGTGGTAATGACGATCGCGGGCAGCGCCAGCGAGTCGAACTTGGTCACCATCAACGCCAGCACCAGCAGCACACCGTAGAGAAAGGCGTTGGAGAGGAAGGTCTTGGCCTCCTCTTCGTCCTCGCTCTGCCCGGCAAAGGTCATCGAGTATCCCGCCGGTAGCAGATCGGGAATCGCCTCGATCCGTTCCTGCGCGGCCTGGCGCACCGGCTCCGCCAGGGTGGGGGTCGTGACCTTGCCGCTGACGGTCACCACCCGCTTCTGGTCCTTGTGGCGGATGGCGGTCAGCGCCTTGGCCCGCTCGACCGTGGCCACCGAGGAGATGGGGATCTGCTTGCCGTCCGCCACCACCGCCAGCCGCGCCAGATCGTCGAGTGAGGTGCGTGAGCCCTCCTGCAGTCTGACGGTGATGTCGATGTCCTCGTCGCCGTGGCGGAATGTCGAGGCCTCGGTACCGTTGACGGCGGTGCGGATCGTCGAGGCCACGCTGGCGGTGGTCAGCCCCAGCCGCGCCGCCTGGGTGCGGTCGAGACGCACCACCAGCTCGGGCCGCGCCAGATCGAAATCGTCGTCCAACGAGACCAGACCTTCGATGTCTTCGATGACAACACGGATCCGCTGCGAGATCGCCCCCAGGGTCTCGAAGTCGTCGCCGCTCAGCTCGATCGAGACCGGATCGCCCACCGGCGGTCCCTCCTGCGGCCGGTCGACATCGATGGTTGCGCCGGGCAGACCCGCGGTCCGCGCCCGCGCCTGCTCCAGGGTGAGGAACGAGTCCTGCGAGCGCTCCTTGCGGTCTATAAGGTCCAGAATGATGCGGCCGTTGGTGGCGCTGCCCGAGCCGCCGCCAAACAGCTCGCTCTGGCTGCCGGCACCGCTCCCGGCCGCCATCACCCGCAGGTCGGGCAGTTCGGCACGTCGCCGCTCGAGCTCGCGGACGACATCGTCGGTCACTTCGACCCGCGTGCCCGGGGGCATCTCCAGATCGACAATGATCTGGGTCGGCTCGGTGGCGGGAAAGAACTCGATGCCGTGGTTGAAACGGCCAAAGAGCATCAGGACACCGACAAAGACCGCCAGCGTTCCCAGCACGACCACGGCGCGATGGTTGAGCGCCCAGGTGAGATTCACCCGGTAGAGGGCCACGATCCGCTCACCGAGCATTGCCATCCAGCCGCCGCTCGCAGAGCCCTCGGACCCCGCCGCGCGCAGCTCGCGTTTCGACAGCCGCATAAAGACACTGGCCAGGGTCGGATTGAGTGTGAAGGCCACCAGCAGCGACGCCGTCAGCGCCAGACAGACGGTGAACGGCAGGTACCACATGAAGTCGCCGATCACATCCGGCCAGAAAAAGAGAGGCGAAAAGGCCGCCAGGGTTGTCAACGTCGAAAACAAAATGGCTGAGCCCACCTCGCGCGTAGCGTTGCCTGCTGCCGACAGACGGGGCTCGCCCTCCTGCATGTGGCGGTAGATGTTCTCGATCACCACGATGGCGTTGTCGACCAGCATCCCCACCGCCAATATCAGCGAGAACAGCACCACCATGTTGAGGGTCTCACCCGACAGCTGCACGGCCAGGAAGGTGATGAGCATCGAGAAGGGGATGGCCACCCCGACAAACAGGGCGTTGCGAAAGGTCAACGCCACCATCAGCACCAAAACCACCAACACCAGACCCGAGAGGATGTTGTTTTCGAGATCCAAGACCATCATGCGGATGTCTTTGCTCTGGTCTCCCAGCACCGTCGCCTCGACACCACCCGGCCATCTCTCGCGCGCAAGCTCGACCTGCTCCTTGACCGCATCGGCCACCTCGATGACGTTGGCACCCTGCCGCTTCTGCACCGCCAGCGCCACCGACTCGCGCCCGTCGATGCGGGCAAAGGACTCCCGGTCCTTGAAGCCGAAAGTAACCTCGGCCACGTCACGAACGAAGATCGGTTGGCCGGCACGGGCCACGATGACGAAGTCGCCCACCTCGAGCGGGTCTTCCACCTCGCCCGGCACACGCACCGCGAAGCTCTGCTCTCCCAGATCCATATCCCCACCGGGAATAGAGACATTCTCGTCGCCGATGGCATCCACCACATCGTCGAGCGCCAGGCCATAGAGCCGCAGCCGCTCGGGGTCGACATCGACGCGCACTTCGCGCTCGAGTCCACCCACCAGATTGACCCGCAGCACCCCCCTCAGGATCTCGAGGTCGTCCTGGAGATCCTCGGCCACCTCCTTGAGCACCACCGGCCCGACCTCTCCCGAGAGATTGACCTGGATGATCGGAAAATCGGTGAGGTTGATCTCCTGCAGTACCGGGTCTTCGGCATCATCGGGAAGATCGGGCTTGGC
>JBAUDS010000145.1:0-9206 GCA_049678185.1 Thermoanaerobaculia bacterium | reverse complement strand
CGCAGGCCTCGAGCAGGACGGTGGCTTGTGGTTGTTGGGCGAAGAAGGGCAGCAAGCGTGTCCGGGACAGCCGGTGACGCTTGGCGACCCGTCCGGGGTGATGGGAGACAGCGATCTCGAAGACATTTTTTGCGAGGTCGACGGCAATGGTAGTAGGCTTCATGTTGGACTCCTCCTTATGTTTCATGTGGCATACATGATGCCGGAAGCGACCTTGGCCGTTTGGGGCCGAAATCGGTCGCAGGAGGAGTCCATTCCATCATTGGAGCGGACGTCAGGGCTTGCGCTCTGTCGCCGCTCAACTCCCAGGCGTTAGGCGGCGATGGAGCGGCGGCCGGTATAATAGGAGTTTGAGGAAGCCAATGAAGTTCAAAGTCGCTCTCCGAGAGTCCAAAGAAGGTTTCAGCGTATCCGTTCCCGGTCTGCCTGGTTGCTGGTCGCAAGGCGAGACGGAAAACGAGGCCCTTGAGAACATCGAGGACGCCATTCGCGAGTACCTGGCGGTTGCAACGGACCAATTGGAGGGTGCTGAGGTTCGTGAGATCGAGGTCGCTGTTTAGCAGTGCCGAGGATTCCCGGTGTCAACCACCTGGTGGCGGTGCGGGCGCTCAAGAAAGCTGGATTTCACGTTGCAAGGCAAGGTCGCAAGCACATCGTCCTGACAGACGGTCAGCGCATCCTCACAATCCCTCGCCACAATCCTGTCAACGCTTTCACAATGGGCGGCATTGCCCGCGACGCTGGTCTCAGTGTCCAGGAATTCAAAAAGCTACTCTAGGCTGGTCGCCGCCTAACAAGTCGTTGGAGCGGACGTCAGGGCTTGCGCCCTGCCGCCGCTCAACTCCCGGGCGTTAGGCATCATTGGATGAGTAGTGTGAAAGCCATTTGGTCCAGCCATCTCGGGCGCGCGGTATTGGTGGCGCTCCTTGTTGCCTTGGTCTTTCTTGTTGTTCGAGTCGCTGGTCTACGCCCTGCTGGCGCTCTGGATATCTTGTTCCATTCATTGCTAGACGAGACCGATCTCGGCGTCCCCCTCGAGAAATTTCCGTTCTTTGTTTCTGTAATTGTTGTTGGCCTCCTCGAGATTCCGTTGACTGTTTTGGTGGGTGCAATTGTGGGCCTGTTCTGCCGATTCTCAGGTTACTCGGTGACTGCCACCGGCTGGGCGACGGGAGTTATCGTGGCGTCGGCATATTTGCCGATCAGTCTCCTGGCCATGCCCGTACCCTGAGGGCTCTCGATATGACGCCTAATCAGCGGTTAGGCAACTATTGAACCCGGGAAGATGATGAAGGCAATCGTCCAAGACAGGTACGGCCCACCTGACGACGTTCTACAGCTTCGAGAGATCGACAAACCGGTGATTGGAGATGACGAGGTGCTGGTGCGCGTTCGTGCGGCTTCCGTCCATCCAGATGTGTGGCATGCCGTGACCGGCCGGCCCTACGTCCTGCGCCTGATGGGGGCTGGGGTGTTCAGACCAAAGAACCCCGTTCCGGGAACGGATGTGGCGGGGCTCGTTGAGTCGGTCGGCAAGGACGTCACGCGGTTCGGGCCTGGTGACGAAGTATTCGGTGAGACATACACGGAACTCCAGTGGCGGAATGGTGGCGCGTTTGCAGAGTACGTGTCCGTTCCACAAGACGCGCTGGCGCCCAAGCCCAGTGGCATCGCGTTCGAGCAAGCGGCCGCGGTTCCAAATTCCGGATTCATCGCCCTCCACAACCTTCAAGGTGGTGGGCGGATCCAGCCGGGTCAGAGTGTGTTGATAAACGGGGCGGGTGGTGGCGTAGGCAGCATAGCCGTACAGCTCGCCAAGGCGTATGGCGCGCGTGTGACGGGGGTCGACAGCACGGGAAAAATGGAAATGGTCCGCTCGCTCGGCGCAGACCACGTCATTGACTACACCCAAGAGGACTTCATCCAGCGTGACGAGCGCTACGATCTTATCTTCGACGTTGCATCCAACCTGTCGCTTACAGCCTGCAAACGCGCGCTAACGTCCAACGGGATCTATATCTTCATCGGCCACGATCACTTCGGAGATGCGGCCGGTCGCGTTTTCGGGAGCCTGCCGCGCGCTTTAAAGCTCATGGCGCTCTCACCGTTCGTCAGCCAGCTGCCGGGCCCGGGCTCTTCGACTCCGAGCAAGAGAGACGTTGTGGCAGTCTTGGAGGAGCTCCTCGCAGCAGGGAAGCTCACTCCCGTCATCGACAGAACATATCCGCTGAAAGAAGTGCCTGAAGCCATGCGCTCTCTACAGGCGGGGCGTGCTTGCGGAAAGATCATCATCACCCCATAACCTGAGTGCCCGTTGGCGGTTGATAGGGAACGTTCATGGAGCGAGTGGTAGGCTGATTTGAGAATGCTGACTGTGGTGCTGCGCAAACTTGCGAGCCTATTCCTGCTCGTCCTCGGCTACATCGTTATGGGAGCAGGCCTCGTCACCGGGGGTCTTCATGTGTGGAGAGGTTCCGATGGGAGCTAGCGAAGCAGAGATCAAGATCTTGGAAGGCTCGAGCAGATAAGCGAGCGGACGGAGATGGGGCGCAATGTGGAGATCAAGGCACGGGTGGACGATCTCGAAGCGTTGCGCAAGCGGGTCGAAGGGCTGGCGGATTCCGGGCCGTCGACCGTCGAACAGAAGGACACCTTCTTTCGCAGCCGGCACGGCCGACTCAAGCTGCGGGAGATGTCCGATGGTGTAGCGGAGCTCATCTACTACGCCCGAGCGGATACTGCCGAACCCATAGAATCCAACTATTTAAAGGTCCCCTGCCCTGAACCAGCAGCAATTCGCCAGGCACTGGCGAGCGCGCTGGGAGCTCGCGGGCAAGTCTGCAAGCAGCGGGCGATCTATCTGTGTGGACCAACCCGGATCCACTTGGACAGCGTGGCTGGGCTTGGCGATTTTGTGGAGCTGGAAGTGGTTCTTGCGGCGGAGGGTGGGATCGAGGATGGAATCTCTGTCGCCCATTCACTAATGGCAAAACTGGGTATCGATCCCGACGATCTTGTCGAAGAGTCATACATCGACCTCATCGAGGAACCGAATGACGGCGTCGGCTAGGGAGGCGCATATGGATAACGCACTGGAGCAGCTGCTGGAGTCCTGGCGAACAAACAACAGGATCAGTCTCTTCTTGATCGATCAGATCAGCGATGAGGGCATGAAGTGCACGCTGTCGAAGCGGGGTGGTCGTAACGTCGTCAGACAGTTCTGCCATCTGCACAACGTGAGGCTCTGGCATCTCGAGAACAGGGCGAAGGATCTGGCCAAGGGTCTCCACAAGTTCGAAACTCATGAGGAGCCCGACAAGAAGACCTTGAAGAAGCACTTTGTGGCCTCGGGCGAGCGAGTCGAGACCTTTCTCGCGGAATGCCTGGAGGGTAAGCCCAAGCGGAGGTGCTTCAAGAAGGGTGTCATTGCCAATCTTGGATACTTCATCGCCCACGACAGCCACCATCGCGGCAGCATTCTGTTGACCCTTAAGGAATGCGGGCACAATCTGGATCAGAATACGCGCTACGCCATATGGAACTGGGACAAGATCTGATCCATCGACGCCGGCGAGGAATCTTGTTTTGAAGGTGACCGTCTGTGAGCTCAGCAACGATCCTGCGCTCTTGAACGAGCAGTGGGAGAAGCTGGCTTCACACGTAGAGACCGAGCAGAGCGAGCTCGTGCTCTTGCCCGAGATGCCGTTCTACCGTTGGCTGGCGGCGGACCGTGAGATGGACTCGAAGGAGTGGCAGGAGTCGGTTGTCGCGCACGAGCGCTGGGTGGAGCGGTTGGTGGAGCTGGGTGACCAGAGCGTTGCGGCGACACGGCCGGTCATCGACAACGGGATTCACTTCAACCAGGGATTCGTCAGGGACTCGACGAACGGTGTTCGGGCCGTACACAACAAGCACTATCTGCCGGATGAAGAGGGATTCTGGGAGGCGTCGTGGTACTCGGCCGGCGGTGGCGACTTCTCGTCGGTACAGGTGCGGGGAACCGGGGTGGGCTTCATGATCTGTACGGAGATGTGGTTCCTGCAGCACGCTCGAGAATACGGTAGGAAGGGTGTTCAGATCCTCGCCTGCCCGCGGGCGACACTGGCCGAATCTGTGGACAAGTGGGTCGCGGGTGGAAGAGTGACGGCGGTCGTGTCGGGGGCGTTCTGTCTGTCGTCCAATCTTTCCGGCCAGGCGGGTCGGCATGGAGACTGGGCCGGCACGGGATGGATCATCGAGCCTGAAGAAGGCCAGGTCCTGGGAACGACATCGAGCGAGGCTCCCTTCCTCACCATCGATATCGACCTGGAAGCGGCAGAGACGGCGAAGCGGACCTATCCTCGATATGTTCCGGACCTGTGAGGCTTGTACTAGTATCGGTCATCGGGTCGACGGAGGACGCAAATAGACCATGTCTCTAAGCTCTCTGGAATACCAGATCCTCGAAGACTGCAAGGCCGATCTGGAAGACTTCTCGGCGCTCGTCTCCTCGATCGACTACGGCTCGTCGGAGGAGCTGAGAAAGCTGGTTGCTGCGCTCACCGGGCTGGTGAACAGCAATCTGTTGACCTGCTGTAGAGGTGTGGATCGCTCGGCGGCTATCGAGGTCGATGTTTCGCTCCTGCCACAGTATCTCTCCGCCCGCCAGGCAGCTGGAGAAGACCTGGCCGCCTACCCTGCCGTTTGCCGGGAGCTGTCATTCGTGGCAACTGACAGCGGACTCGAAGCGCTGCGCAAAGAGGATCGTTCCCTCGACTGAACCGAAGACTAGAGGCTCCCCGCGCTCTGATCCAGTTCGAAGACTTCACCCACCTGATATTCGATTGCTACGGCACCCTGATCGATTGGGAAGCCGGCATCGTGGCTGCCGTGCAACCGGTTCTGGAGGGCCACGGTCTCTCCGTCGACGACAAGGAAGTCATTCGACTCTACGCCAGGTTCGAGGCCGAGGAGGAGTCCGGGTCGTTTCGTCGGTACCGGACCGTGCTGAGAGGGGTGATGGCGAGTCTTGGCGCGAAACTGGGTTTTGCACCCACCGAAGCCGATCTGGAGGTGCTCCCGCGCTCGGTCGGCACCTGGCCGCCGTTCGACGACACCATCGAGGCTCTCGCGCGGCTGCAGAAACGATACAAGCTCGTGATCCTCTCGAACGTCGATGATGAGATGTTTGCCGAGACCGCCAGGCAGCTCGAGACCCGGTTCGACGAGGTCATCACGGCGGAGCAGGTGGGCAGCTACAAACCTGCGCTCGCCAACTTCCGCTTCGCTCTGGAGCGTCTCGGGGTGCCCCAGGACCGGGTTCTCCATGTGGCGCAGAGCCTGTATCACGATCACGCTCCCGCCAAGCAGCTCGGCTTCACCACCGTTTGGGTAAATCGACCGAGCAGATGGCCCGGCACGGGTGTCTCCCTTCCTGCCGACGCGTCCCCCGATCTCGAGGTGCCGGACATGGCCAGTCTGGCTGCTGCCGCGGGTCTTTGACGCCGGGAGAGGCCCTCCAATGTTCTTGGGACATCTGGGGACGGGGTTTGGCGCCAAAGCCGCGGCTCCCAAAACCTCCCTCGGCACACTGCTTCTGGCCGCCGAGCTCGCCGACCTGCTCTGGCCGACGCTGATCCTGCTTGGGGTCGAGCTGGTGGAGATTCGACCGGGTGCGACCCGGGTGATGCCCCTGGACTTTGTTCACTACCCGATTTCCCACAGCCTTGCGGCTACCCTGCTCTGGGCCGGGCTCTTCAGCTTGATCTATTTCCTCGCCCGCTCGTACCGCCGGGGAGCCATCGTGGTCGGCCTGCTCGTTCTGGGCCACTGGTTGCTCGACGCTGTCGTCCATCGTCCGGACCTGCCGCTCCTCCCGGGTAGCGATATCCGAGCCGGTCTTGGTTTATGGAATTCCCCCTGGGGCGCAGCCCTGGTCGAGCTGGGGATCTTCGCGGTCGGAGTGTGGATCTATATGCGCTCCACCCGCGCCCTCGATCGGATCGGGGTTCTGGGTCTGTGGGGTCTGGTGGCCCTGCTTTTGCTCATCTATGGCGGCAATGTCTTTGGCGGACCACCGCCGAGTGTCGGCGCCGTGGCCTGGGTAGGCCAAGCTCATTGGCTGCTCATTCTGTGGGGCTACTGGGTCGACCGCCACCGACAGCCGGCCTGACCGGCAGAGAAGCTCACACCGAAGACAGCGCCTCGGCGCGAAGGATTTCCACGACAGTCTCACTCCTACGAGTGAGGCACCTAGCGACCTTTTCCGGGCTGGACAGGAGTAACGGTGCTCCTCCAGCGGGGTGGCCGGTGCCCGGGAGATGGCGAAAACAGGAGAGATCAACGGTCCTTCAGGGTTTGCGAGTGGCAATTCGACTGCCAACTTAAAGGGTGAGCTGCGCCGACTCCTCCAGCAACGTCTCCGCTTGGCCTTTCTCGTCTGCTTCCTGATCGGTGTTCCCCTCTACGCTTCGGCGTGGCTGCCGACGACCCCGGACAGCAGCCTGGTCAACGACCTCCTGACCGGGCTGCTGTCCGCGCGCCATGGTCACTGGCCTTTGTTCGCCCTCGGATTCTTCGTTCTCACAGTCCGGGACGGTTGGCGGGTGGTCGAGCTGCGACATCTGGACCGCTGGGTGATGGCCTTGAGTCTGATCGCCTGTGTGGCCGGCTGCTCGGACCACAGTCACTTGATGACCGGTCCACAGACGGCGGCACTTCTGCTGCTGATCCATGCCGCTCTGATTCCCAGCTCGCTGTCGACCCAGATCGGTCTGGCTCTGGTGGCGGCTGCCGCCTATCCGGCCATTCAGTGGGCGATGCCAGGGGAGAGGTGGGCTTTCACCGGGAGCTTTGCCGAAGGTACGGCGACGATTGCCATCGCCGGGGCGGTCTCGATCCTGCTGACAAAGACTCTTTACAACTTCCCGCTGAAGCCACTCGAGCGCAGGCGTTTCGGCCCCTACGAGGTGACCGGCGAGCTACGGCGGGGAGGCATGGGCCAGGTATTCTTCGGCTTCCATTCTCTGCTTCAGCGCCCGGCTGCGATCAAGGTAATGCGGCCGACGGGGGAGGAGAACACCGAGACGGCCCTTGCACGGTTCGAGCGCGAGGTGCGACTCTGCTCGCTGCTGAGCCACCCCAATACCGTAACCATCTTCGATTTCGGTCGCACCGAAGAGGACACCTTCTACTACGCCATGGAGTTCCTGGCGGGCGGCGATCTGCAACGGGTGGTGGAGAAGTACGGTCCCCTGCCTCCGGGCCGGGTGGTGCACATTCTGTTGCAGGTGTGCGGCTCTCTTGCGGAAGCCCATTCCAAGGGAATCATCCATCGAGACATAAAGCCGTCGAACATCTTCCTGTCACATCGCGGTGGTGTCTACGACTTTGTAAAGGTCCTCGATTTCGGTCTGGCGAAGAGACTGAGTCCGGACGAAACGGCGGGTCTTACCAAGAGCGGTATTGTCTTTGGCACCCCTCGATACATCGCACCCGAAAGCGTTCATGGAAGTAACCATGTCGATGGCCGGGCCGATCTCTACAACCTGGGAGCGGTTGCCTACTGGATGCTGGCGGGCCGGCCGGTGTTCGATTCAGGGTCGGCGATGGAGGTCCTGATCGATCACGTAAAGACCCCTCCCCTGCCCTTTGCGGAGACCTCGGAGGTTCCCGTCCCGAAGGAGCTGGAAGAGATCGTGATGAAGTGCCTCGAGAAGGACCCGGCGGATCGCTTTCAGAGTGCTGTCGAGCTGGCCAAGGCCATCGAGTCCTCGAGTAGTGCCGGCAGCTGGTCTCAGCAGGAGGCCCTCGATTGGTGGGAGCTCCACAAGCCCGGTGAGGAAGACGAGAAACGGTGGCACCACCACGAGAAGCTGGTGGGAAAGACGACGGGCGAGGTCTCGCAGATGGGGGTCGGAGTCGGGTAGACAATGAGGTCGTTCCGACACCTGATCGATTGGCTCGACATCCGGCCCCGAGAGCTCAAGCCGCTGCTCCTCTGCTTTGGCGGGGCGTTCTTCCTGATAGCGGCCTTCGTCCTCAGCCGGTCGTTGCGCGAGGCCTTCTATCTGGCCACGTTCGATGTCAGAACACTCCCCTACATAACAGTCGGGACGACCGTTCTCGGGCTGCCGACCGTGGCCCTGTTTGCCTGGGCCCTGACTCGCTTCAATGCGCGGAAGGTCGTCAGAGTCTGTCTGGTCGTCTTTGGCCTCGGTCTGGCTGTACTCATGCCGCTGATCGCCGAGGTCGAAGCGGCCGTGGTGGCCTTCTACTTGTGGACGGCGCTGGGGACCATGGTCATCGCCTCGGGGTTCTGGATCGTGGCGTCGGAGCATTTTGCCCTGCGCGAGGCCAAGCGACTCTTCGGGTTGATCAGCGCCGGCGGCACCGCCGGCGCCATGGTGATGGGCAATTCGCTCCGCTATCTCACCAGACAATTCGATCTCGTATGGCTGGTTCCCTTGCTCGTGGCCCTGGTCGGACTACTTTTCGTGACCCAGTTCCTGTTGCCGTCCGGGATGGAGTCGAAGACCGAGAAAAAGACCAGGGAGGACGACAAGGTCTCGTCCGCCCGAGAGGGCTTGAAGCTGGTTTGGGGCACACCACATCTGGCGATGATCGCGACCATTGTGATGCTGGCGACGATGTCGAGCACCCTGGTCGACTATCAGTTCAAGGAGGCGGTGCGGGCCACTCTGACCACGAAGCAGGAGTTGGCCAGTTTCTTCGGCTCCTTTTACGGCTGGACCGGAGCCGCCTCGCTCCTCATCCAGTTGTTCCTGACCTCACGTCTGATGGCGGCACGCGGTGTCGCCATCAGTCTGTCTCTGCTGCCGGTCGCACTCATGATGGGGTCGGTCGGTGTCCTCCTCTTTCCGGCCCTCTTGACAGCGACACTCCTGCGGGGTGCCGACAACTCACTGCGGAAGTCTCTCCACCGATCGGTTTTGGAAGTCTGCTATGTGCCTCTGCCATCGCTGCTCAGGCGCAAGACAAAGACCTTTATCGACACGGTCCTGGACAGCCTGGCAGAGGGGCTCGGTGCCGGCGTGGTGTTTATCTGGGTCACATGGGGAAACATGCCCTCGCGCTACTTGTCGGTGGTTGTCATGGCTCTGTGTTCCGCCTTCCTGTATGTCAATCGACGGATGGGGAGGGTCTATTTCGAAACCGTGGTGGATCGGCTGAAGGGTGGGTCGCAGGAAGCGGACCAGCTGATGGCG
>JBAUDS010000144.1:0-2467 GCA_049678185.1 Thermoanaerobaculia bacterium | reverse complement strand
GGTTCGGTCACGATCTGTCCGAGGCCCGAATGCAGCTTGCCCGGCAATCGGCGGCGCAAGCCCTGGCCCTCGACCCGGAGCTGCCCGAGGGGCACGTGGCGATGGGTTATGTGCACTACTACGGAGCCAGGGACTACGACAGTGCACTAAAGGAATTCACCCTGGCGCAGCAGGCCCGTCCCAACGACAAGGAGGTCATCGCCGCGATCGGTTTCATCCGGCGGCGGCAGGGGCAATGGGAAGCGGCGGCGGATCAGTTCGCCAAGGCGCAGAAGCTCGACCCGCAGGATGCGACCCTCATCATCGATCTGGGTGATGCCCTTCAGCGGCTGCATCGCTACGAGGAGGCCGACGTAGAGTTCGATCGGGCCATATCGGTGTTCCCGGACCAGAATCGGGCCTACGGCGCGAAAGCCTTGAATCTATGGCAGTGGCAGGGCGACGCCTCGCTGACGCGGCCCATTCTCGAACAGATGCCGGTTCAGGACAGCGAGGAAGCGGTGTATTCCTGGTGGCAGCAGGAGCTCTGGGAGCGGGATTTCCGCCAGGCCTCGGAGCGGCTAGCGGTGGCGCCGTACGACTTCTTCGAAGGCAATATCATCCAGATCCAGCCCAAAGAGTTCTTGGAGTCCTACACCCACTATCTGGCCGGAGAAGGCGGACGATCGAAGGCTGCCGCCGAGAAGGCGCTGCCCCACATGGAGCGGTACGTGAGGGAGCGACCCGAGGATCCCTTCTCGCACGTCGGTTACGGGCTCACTTTGGCGGCCCTGGGGCGCCACCAGGAAGCCGTACGCGAGGGTGAGCTGGCGCTGGAGATCCTGCCGCTGGAGAGGGCTGGCGTCTATGCACCCTATCTCATCTACTGGATGGCCAGTATCTACAACACCGTCGGCGACTACGATGCGGCCCTCGACCACCTCGAGACGCTGTTGTCGACCCCAACGACCGTATCGGTGCCAACGGTAGAGGGCAACGCCGAGTGGGATACCCTACGCGACCTTCCGCGCTACCGGCAGCTCGTCGAGAAGTACCGCTAGTTCGATCCGGATACGTTAGCCATAGGATAGCCTCCTTTCAAGAGCGGAGACCGCTGCTCCCATGAAACACCTGCTTATCGTCCTGGGCATCATCGCAGCTGCGATCGGCCTTGTGATCCTCTTCTACTCCTGTGCCCCGCAACAAGCAGACGCCCCTGCCCAACACGTCGAGGTTGATTTCACCATAAGCTGTGTCGAGTGTCATTCCTCAACCAGCCCGGAAGTTGTCCTGGCCTGGAGGGAAAGCAAGCATGGCGAGTACGATCATGGTTGCCAGATCTGTCACGGTGTTAGCGCCGGGGACTTCAATCCGCGACCACGAAACTCGATATGTCGTCGGTGCCATGGGCCCCAGGAGATCTTCCCTTCGCAGACCTGTGCAAAAAGCTGCTTTGATTGTCACAACGGACACAGCTTGAAGTTCCACGGCTGACAAAGAGGTTTCTCTCCCGCCAGCTCGACAGGCCGTGTTGAGCCCTAGAGTACTTTGGCTCTAGTGCCGACCGTATAGAGGCCGCACAGCTGAACTTCGGTTTCCGAAAGAAGCCAACCGCCGATCGTTACTGTCCGCGCCTTCGAGAAGTCCTCTCTTATCGCCTCCCGTAGGCACTCAGCCACTCTACCTCGATCAAGGCTGTCAGCGCCCGTCCATCCACGCTGATGGACTTTGCTTTCAATGGAACGCATGAGAGCCCTCGACGTTGCCATGTCCGGGTGCGCCTGGAGATACGTTGCTCCGATTTCCTCCACACTCTCTCTGTGGCTCAGGAGTTGGAGCAAGCTCGCGATGTCTTCTTCAAGGGTGTCCTGCATGGGCAGTTCCGCAAGCGACCCCAGACGAAACGGCGAACGCAAGAGCAGGCCGCAGGTTAGAAAGAGGCGGAGAAGCTCACGACGGTTGCTGTTCATGCGGATTTACCCTGTCAGTGATTTCATGTGATCAGCGAGCCTGATTGCCAGGGCAACTATGGTGAAGGTGGGCGGCACATGGCCGCCGGTAGGAAACACAGAGCTGCCCGCGAGAAAGAGATTCGGTACACCGTGGACTTGCATGTGCTCGTTCACAACGCCGTTCTTCGGATTGCGATGCGCTCTTGTGGTGCCCATGTGATGATATGGCCGGCCCATTTGGGATGCCCAGATCCGATCCTCTCTCTCTCTGAATACCCGCACACGTCCAAGCCCGGCTCGGCCGATCTCCTCACCGATGATCTCGTAGCATCGCCAGAGGTTCTCACGATCCCTACCGCAAACGCGCCAATCCAACCGTACCCTGGGAGTGCCCAGTGCGTCCCGCTCCTCCGTCAGCGTGACCCGACTATCCGGATTCGGCGTCAACTCCACCATGGTATCGAACACATAACCGTAATGGTCATCTGATGAATCATCGATGCTTCTACCGAAGGCTTTTCTGGAGAATCCTTCGA
>JBAUDS010000143.1:0-4238 GCA_049678185.1 Thermoanaerobaculia bacterium | reverse complement strand
CTGATTCTCAGTTTCCGTCGCACCCGGACAATTCCAGGGATATTTATTGCTTCGGTCACGGTGGTGGTTGGCATGTGGCTCGAGCGCTTGAACATCGTTATCCCATCACTCGCCAATCCCCGCCTTCCCTATCCCACTGGTTTCTATATTCCCAGTATCGTGGAGTGGGCCATGTTCGTCGGCGGTATCGCCACCTTTATCCTCGGGTTTGTGCTGTTTGCCCGGTTCTTTCCACTTGTGTCGCTGTGGGAGATCCAGGAGGGTCGAGAGCAGTCGGTAGCGGAAACCGTCGAGCGACTCGAGGGATACCTTCCCGACCCAGCACCCGGGGTATCGGGTGCAACCGAGGAGGGCGGCTGACATGAGCTGGTGGCGGCAGAAAGATAATTGGATCTTTGCCCTCCAGATCGGCTCGGTAGTGTGGATCTGGGTCTTCGTGCTGGGTATCAGTGGGTGGATACTTCACCTCTTGCGGCTTTCGCACCAGTTGCACGATGTGCCGTCGGCCTCTGTCGGCATCTCCATCGTAGCCATCCCGGTGTTCTTGACCGGGGCGGCGGTCTTGACCTACGTGTTTGTGGGACTCAGGCGCGGCAGGGTCAGCTCAGACGGCGCAGGCGAAGTGATCGAGGAGTCCGACCGATGATGACCCCACGACGATTGGCTTCCGAGCACGAGGATCGTGGACGTCTCTGCGGCCGAGCCCTCGTTGCGGTATTAGGCACTCTGCTCATCGCACTCTGCTCGCCGGCCGCCGTTGCCCAGCCCACAGACGGACCTCCGCTACCGGACAACGCCCTCCAAGGACGCTCACTCTTCGAGGGCAAGCACTGCAACCTTTGCCACGGCATTGGCAACACCGGGCCGGGTATCGGCCCCAGTCTGGGGGAGGGGCGCTTCAGCGGCAGCTTTTTGGAGCTGGGAGCTGCCCTCTGGAACCATGTGCCCGGCATGGGTGTGACCATCGACGTCAGCGGTCTTGCCTGGCCGGAGCTGTCCGAGAAGGAGACGATCGAGCTTGTGGCCTTCCTCTATTTCATCGATTACCTCGGGCGTCCCGGCGTCGCTGCAGTCGGTCAGAGCGTATTCGCGGGTGAGTGCGGTGCCTGCCACTCTGTTGGCGGAGGTGAGGCGGCCGTGGGCCCCGATCTCGCCGATCTCAGACGGTTTGCCTCCCCGCTCTTCGTGGCACAGGAGATCTGGAACCACGGTCCATCGATGTTCGAGAGCATGAGAGAGATGAGCGTCTCGCCGCCGGTTTTCGAGGAGGGCGATCTGGCGGATCTCAGCGCTTTCATCCGGCAGCGGGCCGAGCCCGGGCCCCAGGAGCGCATGCTGTTGGCGCCGGGCAACCCCAATCGCGGTCGTGAGCTGTTTGCAGGCAAGGGGTGCTCCACCTGCCATGGTGAGGATGCTCGCGGGGGGCAGGGTGGACCCAATCTCGCAGAATCCGATCTGCACCGCTCGGCGGAGGCCATCGCCGGAACCATGTGGAACCACGCTCTGGCCATGAGCGAAACGATGCAGGAGAGAGGTGTCGGGTGGCCCGAGCTCGCCAATTCGGATCTCGCGGATCTGGTTGCCTTCCTCTACTTCCTGCCGTTTTCCGACCCCCTCGGCGATCCCGCGCAAGGAGCAGAGGTGTTTCGCGATCGATCGTGTGCCCAATGTCACCCGGTCGAGGAGCAGGGCGATGGGCCGGTCGCCAACCAGGGTCCGGCGCTGGCGGGTGGGATCGCTACGACTTCGCCAGCGGCCCTGGTTGCGAAAATGTGGAATCACGCACCGATCATGAGAGACGCCATCCTGGGAGAGGGGCATCCCTGGCCCGAGCTCACCGGGGAGGAGCTCCGCAACTTGCACGCCTATTTCGCGTCGCTGCCCGGGAAACCCTGAGATGCGTCGACCGGTTGGTGGCACTCCCGTTCCCCTGCGACCACTCCGCTAACTCCTGAGCTATGATTGTGCGCCGGCGAGCTCCCTGCCTCGCCGAGATTCTGAATTACAGGTTCCCCAATCAAACCGGAAAAGGTGTTGCTATGAAGTCGAGCTTTTGGAGTGTGGCCTGTTTGGTCGCGTCGATCGGTGCCTCTTCGATCGTGTGGGCGGGCACCAAGGAGTATCACATGGAGATCGGAGATCCGGCGCGCAAGGCCAAAGAGGTGCCGGTGGTTCTCGATGTCATCACCGATGCCCGCACCGGTGACTCCTTGAGCCCCACGGAGCTGGCCTCGCGGTTGAGTGACAAGCGGATTGTGCTGGTGGGGGAGAGCCACATCAACATGGACTTCCATCTGGCCCAGCTCAGGATCATCGAAGAGCTCCACCGCGCGGGAAAACCGGTGGTTATCGGTCTCGAGATGTACCCCTACACCTCGCAGGAGTATCTCGACCTGTGGGTGGCGGGGATGTACACCGAGGAGGGCTTTCTCGAGCTCTCCAGCTGGTACGACAGCTGGGGCAACCACTGGGACTACTACCGCGACATTTTTCTGTTCGCGCGTGACAACAATCTCCGGATGTACGCCCTCAACACCCCGCGCGAAGTGGTGGCGGCGGTGCGCAAGAAGGGGTTGGAGGAGCTGACCGAGGAGGAAAAGGCGCACATCCCCACCGAAATCGACGTCGACAACGAAGAGCATCTGCACCTGTTCAAGACCTTTTTCGAGGATGAGGGGGACTTCCACAGCTCGATGTCGGAGGAGCAATGGCGCGGGATGTTTGCCGCCCAGTGCACCTGGGACGCGACCTTTGCCCACAACGCTCTTCAAGTGCTCGAGGAGCATGGCGATCCCGAGGCGATCCTGGTGGTGCTGGTCGGCTCGGGGCACGTGGTCTACGACCTGGGGATCCAACGCCAGGCCGCCCAGTGGTCCGACCTGCCCATCGCCTCGGTGATCCCCATCCCCATCCGCACCGGTGACGACGAGCCGATCGAGACCGTGCAGGCGTCGTATGCCGACTTTGTCTGGGGTCTGCCGGCCGAGACCGATCCCCTCTACCCGGTGCTGGGAGTCTCCACCCGCAAGGGCAAGGAGGACGATCGTCGCTCGGTCATCTATGTGGATGACGAGTCGGTGGGAGCGCGGGCGGGCTTCGAGCTGGGAGATCTAATCCTCGAGATGGACGGCGAGCCGATTCCCGACAAGGAGCGGCTGGCCCAGTTGATGGCCGGCAAGCGGTGGGGGGACGCCTCTGTGGTGAAGGTCCAGCGGGGTGAGGAGACGGTGGTGCTCGAGGTTGCCTTCCGCCGTGAGCCGCCTTCCGACGAGGAGACCGACGGGGAGGAGAGCCAGTGACTCGCCGCATCTGCACGGTGGCCCTGATCGCCATCTGCGGTCTCGGCTTCGGTGCGGGAACCGTTCTGGCCACCGATCTGGTCCATCACCGGATGGGCGTCATTCTGGGTGCCGAATCCCACGGCCTCGTGGTGACTACCAAGATCACGCTCCCCGAAGCCATGGCCGATGGCAACATCGAGTTTCTCCTCAACTCGGCGCTGAGCATCGAGGAGAGCAACCCGCCGGTGGAGAAGATCCCGCTGGGTGACTTCGAGGGCTTCTTTGGCATCAACTCGAGCACCGAGGTCTCCGACCAGATCGAGCTGGCCCGTTACCGCGTCGTGGGTGAGCCGGCTGACGGCACGCTCGAGCTCGCCTACGCGGGGTTGGTCGACTTTGGTCTTTCCGACCCCAAAGAGGAATACACCCGCGGCTTCCGCGAGACCGCCGGTGTGCTGGGTGAGGAGGGGGTGTATCTGGCCGGCAGTGGCTTCTGGTATCCCTACTTCGACGATGGGCTGGTGGAGTTCGAGCTCGAGATCGGGGTGCCCGAAGGCTGGCATGTCATCAGCCAGGGCAACGGTCTGTCGCTTGACGAGACCGGGCTGGCACACTGGGTTTCGGGTGGCCCGATGGACGAGATCTACCTGGTGGGCGGGCCGCTGGTGCGCTACAGCGAGGCCGCCGGCAACGTCGAGGCGCTCGTCTACCTGCGCGAAGAGGACGACGCCCTTGCCGCCAAGTATCTGGAGGCCACCGCCCAGTACGTCGAGATGTACCGCCAGCTCATCGGGCCCTACCCCTACGAGAAGTTTGCCCTGATCGAGAACTTCTGGGAGACCGGCTACGGCATGCCGTCCTTTACGCTGCTGGGTCCCCGGGTCATCCGTTTCCCCTTCATCCTCCACTCCTCCTACCCGCACGAGATCCTGCACAACTGGTGGGGCAACTCGGTCT
>JBAUDS010000142.1:5000-35178 GCA_049678185.1 Thermoanaerobaculia bacterium | reverse complement strand
AACCACACCAAGAGCGGGATCTGGGCGCTCTTGCCCACCGCACCGATAAACAGACACAGACCCACAAAACCGGCCAATGACAAACCCAGCAAGTAGGGTTCTTGGACCAAGTGCGGGTCGGCCGCGATACGACCAAAAATCTCGCGGAAGTTCAGCGTCCCAAAGGTCGTGGCCAAGGCAAACAGACCGATGAGAAAGCCCGCATCACCGATGCGGTTGACGATAAAGGCCTTGCGACCCGCAAAGGGCGGAAACTTCTCCTCGTACCAGAAACCGATCAGCAGGTACGAGCACAACCCCACACCCTCCCAGCCGACAAACATCACCAGGAAGTTGTTGCCCAGAATCAGCAGCAACATCGCCCCCATAAAGAGGTTCATATAGGTGAAGTAGCGCTGGTAACCCGGATCCTCCGCCATGTAGCCGATCGAGTAGACGTGGATCCAGAAACCCACAAAGGTCACCACAAACAGCATCACCGCCGACAACGGGTCGAGGAGGAAACCAAGCTCGATGTTCAAATCGGCCCAGCTGCCGTCGGACATCTGCAGCGCGCCGGCTGGAATCCAGAGGTACAAGTCCTGCTCGAAAGCCGCATGCTGGGCGTACTCCTCGCTCCCCATATAACTCGGGATGACGAGAAAGATACCGATGAAGGCAGCGATACCCACCGAGCCGCAGGCGATCCACGAAACCGCCTTCTTGGAGATGCGATTCCGCAGCAGGATGCCGTTGAGCAGCACTCCCACGAAGGGAAGTATCGGCACCAACCAGAGTAGCTCTTTCATCGGTTAACCCTTGAGCTCCGATGCCTGATCCAGCTCCGTCGTATGTCGCAGTCGGTAGAGGGCCACCAGGATCCCCAGACCGACCGCCGCCTCACCGGCGGCCACGGCAATGGTGAAGACTGCAAAGATCTGACCGGTCAGATCCGAGAGTTGATAGGAGAAAGCGATGAGGTTGAGATTGACCGAGTTGAGCACCAACTCGATGGACATGAGGACGATGATCATGTTCCGCCGAATCAGGATCCCCACCAGCCCAGTGGCGAAGAGCAGAAAGCTCAACACCAGGTAGTGGACTGTCGTGATTTCCAGCATCGACTCCCTCCGCAGGCCGTCCCGCCCTCAGGTCTCTCTGCCCAGGACCACCGCTCCGATCATCGCCACCAGCAGGAACACCGAGGCAATCTCGAAGGGTAGAAGGTACTGACGATAGAGCTGCCAGGCGATGGCCTGGGAATTGCCCATTACCTCGCCCTCGACGGTGACAAACTCCGCGGGCGACACCAGCGCCGGGCCAAAGGCCACACTCAAGAACACATAACCGACCAACGCCACCAGCAGAAGAGCCAAGGTCACCGCCAGCGGCGCGTGCTCGACAAACTTGGTAATCTCGCGCAGCCGGTGGAGGTTGACCAACATGATCACGAACAGAAACAGCACCATGATGCCGCCGCCGTAGACAAAGACCTGGACGACCGCCAGAAACTCGGCATGACGCAAAACAAAGAGCGCCGCCATCGAAAGAAAGGTCACCAGCAGCGAGAAAGCCGAGTACATGGGGTTGCGCAGACTCACCACCATCACCGCCGACACCAATGCCAGCCCAGCAAAGAGATAGAAAAGCAGCGCCGCACCGTGGGTTGTCAGGAATTCCATTCAGGCAATTTCCTTGTCCGTGTACTCGGGACGAACCCGCCACTGCTGCAGCTCGTCCATGTCCACGTAGAGATTCTGCCAACGCTCGTAGCTGGCCAGCTCGTAGGTCTTGCTCGTCAGCCAGATCGACTTGGGGTCGGTGGGACAGGCCTCCTCGCAAAGGCCGCAGAACATACAGCGCTGGACGTCGATGTCGAACCGATCCAGCAACTTTTCCTTTTTCTCGGTCTCCGGGTTTACCTCTTGATGCCAATCGATGTAGATGATGTCGATGGGACAGTCGCGGGCACAGAGCGTGCACTTGATGCAGCGATCCTCGTCCAGCCGGAACATCCCCCGGAAGCGGTGCGCCGGCTCCATTCGTACCTCCGGATACTGAATCGTCACCTTCTTCTTCCAAATATGACGAAACGTGATCCCCAGACCCGCAAACAGGTCCAGCAGCATGATCTTGTCCAGAAACTGTTTGACCTTGGCCATATCTCTAGAGGACCTTGACTAGACCGGTGAGCATGATCGCCGCCAGGGCCATGGGAAGCATCCACTTCCACCCCAGCGCCATGAGCTGGTCGAACCGGTAGCGGGGAAAGGTCCCCCGGAACCAGATGTAGACGAACAGAAAGGCGAGCAGCTTGACGAAAAACCATATAAAGCCCGCCAGCCCCGCCGGCAGGAACGAGAGCGACAGGAAACCGGCCCACGACTGGTTGGCAAAGGGCGCCAGCCAACCGCCGAGAAACAGCGTCACGGCCACGGCGGAGATGACGATCATGTTGGCGTACTCACCCAGAAAGAAGAGCGCGAACCGCATACCGCTGTACTCGGTGTGGAAGCCCGCCACCAGCTCCGACTCGGCCTCCGGCAGATCGAACGGGTTGCGATTGGACTCCGCAACACCGGCGACAAAGTAGACAAAGAACGCGGCCAGGCCGAGACCCCAGTAGTTGAACACGTACCAGACGTGCTGGTCGTGCTGCGCCTCGACGATGCCGTTGAGCGACATGGTGCCGGCCATCATCAGCGGCACTACCAGCGAGAGGCCCTGGGGCACCTCGTAGGAGATCATCTGCGCCGCCGATCGCAGACCGCCGAGCATCGAAAACTTGTTGTTCGACCCCCACCCACCGAGGATGAGGCCGTAGACACCGATCGTTGCCATGGCCAGTACAAACAGCAGCGCCACGTTGACGTCGGCAATGTGCCAGCCCATACCGCCGGTCACCTCGGCCGATGGACCGAAGGGGATCACCGCCAGGATGACGAGGGCCGGACCCACTACCAGACAGGGACCGAGCACAAAGGCCCATTTGATCGCCCGCTGCGGAATGATGTCCTCCTTGACCAGCAGCTTGGCCACATCCGCGATCGGTTGGAACAGCCCCCAGGGGCCGACCCGGTTGGGGCCAACCCGAGCCTGGATAAAGCCGAGGATCTTTCTCTCCGCCAAGGTCAAATAAGCGATCAGAGTCAGCACGACGACGAGCACCGCCGCAATCTTGAGCAGCGGTGACACGGCGTAGTAGAAGAGGGTGGCACCCACCACGTCTTCAATCGCTTCGAGGAATCTGGGCATCAGCGGTCGATCTCCCCAAGAACGATATCCGTGGTGCCGATGACCGCCACCAGATCCGCGACCAACTGACCCTCCACCATCACGGGCAGCACTTGCAGATTGAAAAACGAAGGTGGCCGAACCCGACAGCGAAACGGATTGGGGGTGCCGTCACCCACGATGTAGAAACCGATCTCACCCTTGGGGCCCTCGATCCCGAAGTAGACCTCGCTGTCTTTGGGCGCCTTGAGAACGCGTGGCCGCTTGGCCATGATCGGTCCCTCCGGGAGCTTTTCGAGACACTGGGCGACGATCCGCGTCGATTGCCGCATCTCCTCCATCCGGACGAGATACCGGTCGTAGGTGTCACAGTTGTAGAATACCGGGACTTCGAAATCGACCTCGTCATAGGCCTCGTAGGGCATGGCCTTGCGCAGATCCCATTGGATGCCGCTGCCCCGGAGCATGGGTCCGGTGACCCCGTATCTCATGGCCACGTCCGGCGGCAACATACCGACGCCGACCGTCCTCTTCTTCCAGATCCGGTTCTCGGTAAGCAGTCCTTCGTAGTCGTCGATCTTCGACGGAAAGTCGTCGAGAAACTCGGCGCAGCGCTCGGTCCAGCCGACCGTCAGATCGTAGGGCTGACCGCCCGGACGCATGCAGTTGAGAGTCAGACGGGCACCACAGTACTCCTCGAACAGATCGAGGATGATCTCCCGCTCGCGAAAGGTGTAGAAGAACGGCGTCATGGCGCCGATGTCGATGGCGTGGGTGGCCAGCCACAGCAGATGGCTCGAGAGGCGCTGGAGCTCGGCCAGAAGGGTGCGAATGTAACGCGCCCGTGGCGGCACCACGATTCCCGTCAGCCGCTCCACCGCCCCCACGTAGGCCAGGTTGTTGGTGGCCGCCGCCACGTAGTCCATGCGATCGGTGTGGGGAACGTTTTGGAAGAAGGGGTGGAGCTCGAACAGCTTCTCGGTGCCGCGATGGAGATAGCCGATGATCGGATAGGTGTCGACGATCCGCTCGCCGTCGATCCTGACCTTTAGCCTCAAAACTCCGTGGGTGGCGGGGTGCTGGGGCCCGAAGTTGAGCTCCATCTCCTCGAGACCGAAGAGGGTCTCGGGACCGGCGGCGGGTGTGTTGGGATCGGTCATTTTGGTTGGGGTGTCGTCGGGATCTCGGCCGGCACTCAGACCGGCCGCTTCAGTTCGAATCGTCGTCCGACTTGTCGGACTCCTCCGGTTGTTCCTCTTTTGGCGGTTGCCAGCCGGTTCCCGAGCCGGCTACCGGGCCCGCCTGCTCGTCGTAGTACTCGGGGTAGATGGCCGCGCCGGTGTCGATGCCCTCTATCGGGAATTCCTTGCGCAGCGGATGACCGTTGAAGCCCTCCCAAAGCAGGATCCGGGTCATATCCGGGTGATCGCTGAAGCGCACGCCGAACATGTCGTAGATCTCGCGCTCGGTCCAGTTGGCACCCTCCCAGACCGGGATCACCGATGGCACCTCGACGCCCTCCTCCACCTCTACCTTGAGGCGCACCCGCCGGTTCTCTTCGAAGTTGTAGGCGATGTAGACCACTTCGAACCCGGGGACTTCGCGCTCCGGGTAGTGGGCGCCGCAGATGTCGACCAGAAGATGGTACCCGTGATCCTCTTTGACGCTCCGGCAGACATCTCGGACCGAGGTTCTATCGACCCTCAGGACCAGATCGCCGGCAAAGGTTTCGGCGGAGAGAACCGCGTCGCCAAAGCTCGCCCGCAGGGCTTCGACCAGGGAATCCCCCTCGGCCTCCTGCCACTCGGGCACCACCGGGTCCTTCTCCCAGGCCGGCTTGGCCGCCTCGGCGGCTTCGCGCTCCGCTTTGGCCTTGGCCGCAGCCGCAGCCTTCTCCTCGGCCGCAGCTTTCTCCTCGGGTGTCTGATTCTCGGTGTCGCTCATGATGCGCCCTAGAGGGCCGCTGTCTGCTCTTGCTTGCCGCTCTTGGTATTGCTCATGCGATCGATTTTGCGCTGCAGGTGGAGCAGCCCCCACAGCAGCGCCTCGGGCCGTGGCGGACAGCCCGGCACATAGACATCCACCGGGATGATCCGATCGACTCCCTGGGTCACGGCATAAGTTCGATAGGGACCGCCGCAGGTCGCGCAGGCACCCATGGCAATCGCCCATTTCGGCTCGGGCATCTGGTTCCAAAGCCGTCGCACGATCGGGGCCATCTTCTCGGTGACGGTCCCGGCAACGATCATCAGGTCGCTTTGCCTTGGGGTGGATCTGAAGACCTCGGCGCCAAAGCGTGACATGTCGTGCCGCGGGTCGAGCACCGCCATCATCTCGATGGCACAGCAGGCCAGACCGAACTGCATCGGCCAGATAGCCGAGCGGCGAGCCCAGTTGAAAATCTTGTCGTAGGAGACGGTGAGGATGTTTCCTCGCTCCGCTTCGCTCAGGCCCAATTCAGTGCTCCTCGGTTCCAGACATAGATGTAGCCCACGACGAGGATGGCCAGAAACACCATCATCTCGATAAAACCGAACAGAGCCAGCCGGTCGAACATCACCGCCCAGGGGAACAGAAATATGGTCTCGACGTCGAAGACGACGAAGAGAACGGCGATGAGGTAGTAGCGAATCGAGAATTGGTGGTCGTGGGCGAAGCTCTCAGGCTCGTTGCCGCACTCGTAGGGCTGCCGATCGAGGGACCCCGACCCGACACGGCGGAACAGACGCGCCGCAACCAACGCCACGGTCACGAAGAGAATCGTGACCACAACAAGAACCAGAATGGGAAGGTAGCTTTCCATCTAGGTCGGGTTCGTTGTCCTAACCCGACGGGCAACCTGACACGAGCGCGCCAGTCGGCAGAAATTCGCTAAGGATAAACTCGGTTTCCAGCCCCCGGTTCTACGGCCCGACTCGCTCATGTTTGGCAGCATCCGAGTGTGGGCGCCGACGACTGGACTTGACGAGAAACCATTCTATAGAAGGCCCGGTGACTGTCAAGGCGGAGGCACAAAATAGCCTCGCTCGCTGCGCGCGGTCACCCACTGAGAGTCTCCAAATCGAAGAGCTCTCCCGGGTCGACACCACGGCCCTGGACGAGGACCCGGATCTCCTCACCCATGCCACCCGGATCGAGAAGAGTCATGGCTTCCAGGCGACGCCCCTGCTCGGCCCCCGCCAGGCCCTCGAAGATGCCGCACGCCCCCAGCCATCTGGCCTGTGGTGTGAAGGCGATGGTCTCGAGCCCCACCTCCTCACCGGCGGCGCGAAGCGACGAGAAGTCGACATGCGCGGTCAGATCCTGCTCGCCAACCTGGATGAACGGATCGCGATGCACCCGCTGGTGCCGGTAGCAGGCCAGCGTGCCGAGATGCCGCACCCGAGAATCCAGAAGACGCTCCCGTTCGAAGCCGTAGTCGAAAGTGACCAGGAGACCTCGGCCAAGACGCTCGGCCAACTGCCGGTAGAGAGGCTGCCATCCCGGCGCGAGATCGGCGATTTGCCCTGGCTCGAGGGAGGCCCCGCCGGCGGGAAGAAGACGGCTCAGTGCCGGCTCTGAGAGCTCGCCCTCGACAAAGCGGAACGAGTCGTTCTCGCCTAAATCCACCCAGAGCTCGCCCAGCCCCACCTGCCGACGAATCAGCCGGTGGACCGGCAGCGCATCGAACAATTCGTAAGAGAAGATCAAGCCGTCGACCGATCCTTCTCCGATCTCTGCCAATTCCTCGATCGAGCGAGCCGGCGCCGGCAGAGAGCCGGGCCGCCGTTCCCAGCCCCAGACCCGGCGGGGATCCTTTCCGCCCACAGTTGCCAGAACCACCCGCAGGTGGGCGCCACTCCCATACCCCACCTCGAGAAAATCGGCCGGTTGACCCAGGACTCCGTCCAGTCGACGGAGGATCCGCGCCGTCGCCTCGCCAAACAGCGGCGAGTAGGAGGAGCCGGTGACAAAGTCCCCATCCCGCCCGATCGGCAGCTCGCCTCGCGCGTAGTACCCCCCTTCGCCATAGAGCGCTTCTTCCATGAAGACGGCGAAGGGGATGGGGCCGTCGGAGCGGATGAGCCCACGGAGGCGGTCGGCGGGGGTGGGCATGAAGGAAGTGTATAGGGCGGGAGTCCTGCTAACATCCTGCGCAATGCCGGAGGCAATCGCAACTCCGACGACCACGCGCCTGCTCGAGATCATCGACGGCATGGCAGGTCAGCCGGTGGTCATGCTGGTGGATCTGGTGGCCGACCGGTTCATCATCGGTAGCCCCAAGCGGATCAGCCGCGAGGCTCCGGTTCTGATCCTGAGCTACGAGCAGGAGATCTTCACCCCGGGAGGTGGCGGCAACGCGGTCGCCAACATCGCCGGTCTGGGAGGCAAGCCCCTGCCCCTGGGTATTGTGGGACAGGACAGAAGCGGTCGTCGGCTTCTCGAGGCCCTCCAGAACCTCGGTATCGACACCGGTGGCATCGTCGAGCGCGACGGATTTCGAACCCCGACTAAAACCCGCATCTTGAGCGGGGCTCGCCACTCGATCAAGCAGCAGATCGTCCGCTACGACATCGAGGATCAGCTGGAGCCATCCGCGAGTGATCTAGCACTGTTCCGCACCAAGCTCGGCGAATGGGCGGGGCAAGCTCGGGTGGCGGTGGTCAGCGATTATGGCTATGGCGTGGTCCAGCCCGCGCTCCTCCCGGAGATACGCCAATCTCTCGCCGACGGGGGCCGGATCCTGGGAGACAGCCGTCACCGCCTGGCGGACCTCGATGGGCTCGATGGTGCGAGCCCCAACGAAGAGGAGGCGGAGGCACTCCTGGGCAGACCCATCACCGATGACAACAAAGAGCTGCTGACCGCCGGCACCGAGATTCTCGAGAAACTGTCCGCGACCTTTCTTCTCATCACCCGCGGCAGCTACGGCATGTGTCTGTTCGACGGTGGCAACGTCTTCCGCATCCCTGTCCACGGCACCGATCAGGTCGCCGACGTGACCGGCGCCGGCGATACGGTCATCGGCACCTTCGCCATGGCTCTGGCAGCTGGAGCCACTCCGCTGGAAGCATCGCTACTGGCCAACTACGCCGGGGGTATCGTGGTGATGAAGGTCGGCACCGCCATCGTCAGTCGCGCCGAGCTCGAGGAAGCCGTCTCGTCCGATACTCGCCCCCTGGAGGAGTTGGAGTGGGCGAGGTCCTGAGCCGGGAGGAGTTGAGAGAGCGCCTGGCCGAGCTCCGGGCGGGCGGCAAAACCGTCGCCTTCGCCAACGGTCACTTCGATCTGCTCCACGTCGGGCACACCCGCTATTTGCAGGACGCCAGCAAGGAAGGAGACGTGCTGGTCGTGGCGGTCAACGACGACGAATCTGTGCAGCACTACAAGGGACCCGGCAGACCCATTGTCCCCGCCCACGAGCGCGCCGAGCTGCTGGCCGCACTTGCGGCGGTCGACTTCGTGGTGGTCTTCAGTGGCGATTCACCGGGACCACTGCTCACCGAGCTCCGGCCCGACGTCCACTGCAAGGGGACCGACTACCGTACGCCCGACAGGGTGCCGGAGTACGAGGTCGTGCAGGCCTACGGCGGTAGGACCGTGCTCGTTGGCGATCCCAAGGATCACTCGACCACCGACATCCTGGGCAAGGCGCGCCAACTGCCAAAAGGTTAGGAGCCGACACCTCTGTGGGTGATACCGGGCCTCGAATCCTCATCATCCGAACGAGCGCCATGGGCGACATCGTGCACTCGCTGCCGGTGCTGCGAGCGCTCCGGCGGCAGTTCCCAGCGGCACGAATCGGTTGGGTGGTGGAGGCGCATTTCGCACCCCTTCTCGAAGGTCATCCCGATCTCGACGAGCTGCTGACAGTGCGGCTGCGCACCTGGCGCCACCAACTGTCTTCTGCACGCACCTGGAAAGAGCTGCGTCTCTTTCACCAGCAATTGGAGCGGTTCAGTCCCGAGATCACGCTCGACCTGATGGGCAATCACAAGGGCGGGATCCTCGGCGCGCTGACCCTCGCTGACCGCCGCATTGGTTTCGATCGCTCGGCCCGCCGCGAGCCATCGAGCGCCATCTGGATCAGCGAGCCGGTCAGGCCACGTGGCGCTCATGTCGTCGATCAAATGCTCTCGCTGCTGGACGCGCTCGACCTCCCACCGGAGCCCGCCGACTTCGGTGGTGACCTGCTACTGCCGGAGACGGCGGCGACGGTGCGGGAGATCCTCGAAGCGGAGACCGGCCCTCGGGTGGTGATCGTGCCGGGGGCGGGTTGGGACAACAAGCGCTATCCCCCACCCCTGTGGGGCGAAGTCGCGCGGCTGCTGGCCGTGGATCCCGGGATCCCGAGCTGGGTCCTCCCCGGACCCGGGGAAGAGCCCCTGGCGCGAGAGGTGGTCGCCGCCAGCCAGCGATCGGCCCAGGTGCTGTCGCTCCCCGGGATGGACGCTCTGGCCGCGGTGCTAAGACGGGGCGAACTGGTGCTCGGGGGCGACACCGGCCCCCTTCATCTGGCTCAGGCCCTCGACCGCTCGGTGCTCTGCCTCATGGGACCGACCGCTCCCGAGCGCAACGGACCCTACGGTGAGCCGGATCGCGCCCTGTGGCACCCACAATCGTGCAGCTTTTGCCACCAAAGGCGCCATGAGACGAGGCCCTGTCTCCACAACTTGCACCCGAACGTGGTGGCAGAGCGAGCCCGCGAGCTGCTCTCGCGGTAGGCTGGGATTCCCCCCTGGACGAAGGCCCAAAATAGCGAAGTGATCTACTACATTGACCCTATTTTGGGGCGATTGCTAGACTCCCGGCGCGGCACCCAGAGTGAATACGGGCCACCGACCAAGGTCTCACGTGCTCCCGTTTCAGCCTGGGCCCGGGGAGTTATGATCAAAGATCGAGGAGTGATGACAAGGAGCTTCGGTTGAGTCGAATCGGCGAACTGCTCGTCAAGGCCGGCAAGATCACGCAGGAACAGCTGCAAGACGCTCTCACTGCGCAGCAGAAAGAGGGCGGGCGGCTCGGGACGCACCTCGTCAAGCTCGGCTTCATCGAGGACGAAGAGCTCGTCGAGTTTCTGTCGCAGCGCTACGGTGTTCCGGCCATCAACCTGAACGAAGTCGAGGTCGACGAAGGGATCATCAAGATCATCCCGCCGGACGTCGCCCGCAAGTACACCATCATCCCGGTCTCCAAGGCGGGGGCGAAGCTCACCATCGCCATGGTCGATCCGACCAACGTCTTCGCCATGGATGACATCAAGTTCATGACCGGCTACAACGTGGAGCCGGTGGTGGCGTCCGACTCCTCTCTGCGCAAGGCAATCGACAACTACTACGGCTCCACCCATTCGATCGAGCTCAAGAAAGTGATGGAGGATCTCGCGGACCCCGACGAGGCCGACCTCGAGGTCCTGGACGACGAAGAGGAGCTCGATCTCGAGAACATCCAGCAACAGTCGGAGGAGGCGCCCGTTGTCCGGCTGGTCAACATCATCCTCACCGACGCCATCAAGCGGTCCGCCTCCGACATCCACATCGAGCCCTACGAGAAGGAGTACCGCGTCCGCTACCGGATCGACGGCATCCTCTACGAGGTCATGCGACCGCCGCTGAAGCTACGGGAGGCGATTACCAGCCGCATCAAGATCATGGCCCGTCTCGATATCGCCGAGAAGCGTCTGCCCCAGGACGGTCGGATCAAGATCAAGACCCGATTCGCCGGTCGGGTCAAGGATCTCGACTACCGCGTGTCGGTACTGCCCACCATCTTTGGCGAGAAGGTCGTCCTGCGGCTGCTCGACAAAGACAACTTGATGCTCGACATGACCAAGCTGGGATTCGAGGTCGAATCGCTGCGCCACTTCGAGCAGGCCATCTTCCGTCCCTACGGCATGGTTTTGGTGACCGGTCCTACCGGTTCGGGCAAGACCCAGACCCTCTATTCGGCGATCTCGCGGATCAACAGCCCCGAGACCAATATCATGACGGCGGAGGACCCGGTGGAGTTCAACCTGGTGGGCATCAACCAGGTGCAGATGAAGGAGCAGATCGGTCTCAACTTCGCCGCCTCGCTGCGCTCTTTTCTCCGTCAGGACCCCGATATCATCCTGGTTGGCGAGGTGCGTGACTTCGAGACCGCCGAGGTGGCGATCAAGGCCGCCCTGACCGGTCACCTGGTGCTTTCGACCCTGCACACCAACGATGCCCCCTCATCGATCAACCGCCTGATGAACATGGGAATCGAACCCTTCCTGGTGGCCAGCTCGGTTCATCTGATCGTCGCCCAGCGGCTGGTGCGCCGAATCTGCAACAACTGCAAGGAGCCGCTCGAGATCCCGCCCCAGGCGCTGGAGAACATCGGCTTCGACAAAGCGGAGATCGGGACCCTGAGGCTGTTCAAGGGGAAGGGGTGCGAGCGCTGCACCGGCACGGGTTACCGCGGCCGGCTGGGTCTGTTCGAAGTCATGCCGATCGACGAGGGGATGCGAGAGCTGATCCTCTCGGGTGCCAGCGCCTCCGAGCTCCGCGTCAAGGCCGAAGAGGACGGGATGATCTCGCTGCGCCTCAGCGGTCTGCAGAAGATCCGCGACGGCGCCACCACCATCGAAGAAGTAATGCGCGAAACGATCGCGTAAGACCCCTACGCTCTGCTATCCCAGAGCACATCCGGCACACCCTTGCTCTTGTTCTCGAAGCGTGCCATTACAAACAGGGCATCCGAGAGGCGGTTGAGGTAGGGGATGGTCTGCTCGCCGACGGCCTCTTCGGCAGCCAGCGCCACCAGTTGCCTTTCGGCGCGCCGGCAGACGGTTCGTGCCACGTGGAGGTGGACTGCGGCCGGGGCTCCGCCGGGTAGGACGAAGTTCTCGAGCGGCTCGAGCTTGGCCGACAGGCGGTCCATGAGCTCTTCCAGCGCATCGACATGCCGCTGTTCGACCCGCGGCACCGGCATGCGCTCCTTGTCCTCCTCCAGCACACACAGATCCGAGCCGAGGTGGAAGAGCTCGTTCTGGATCCGGAGCAGGTCCCCGGCAAGCGCTTCATCCACCCCCGCCGCAAGTGCCACCCCGATCTGCGAGTTGAGCTCGTCTACGGTCCCATAGACGGCGATCCGCAGGGAGTCTTTGGGGACCCGTTGCCCCCCTCCCAACGCGGTGGTGCCGCCGTCGCCGGCGCGGGTGTAGACCTTGGTGATCTTGGGCATCGATTCGGACAGCCAAAGCATAGCAGCCCCTCTGCCCATCTCTGGACGTACAATGCCCCATCAGGCAATGAGTCCAGCTCCGAGAATCGTGCTGCGGGTGCCGACGGCCGACGGCCGCCGCGAGTGGCGTGCCTTCGAGGAGCCGCTCGAGATTCTCCAGGCGCGCACGGCCGAGGAGGTGACGCCGCTTCTCGAGGCGGTGGCACGGGCCAACGGAGAGGGTCTGTGGGCTGCCGGTTTTGTCAGCTATGAGGCCGCTCTGGCCTTCGACAGCGCCTTTGTCACCAGCCCACCCGGCGAGCTACCCCTGGCCTGGTTCGCTCTCTTCCAGGAGTGGCGCTCCTTCGACCTGGAGCCGCAACCGGCCTCGACCTACTCGCTCTCCGACTGGCGACCCTCGACCTCGGCCGACGACTACGAGCAGGCCGTCGACTCTATCCACCGCTGGATCGCCGAGGGCGACACCTATCAGGTCAACTACACCATCCGGCTACGGGCCGACTTCGCCGGCGACGCCTGGGGCCTCTTCACCTCTCTTGCCCGGGCCCAGCGGGCCCCGCGATCGGCCTTTGTCGACACCGGTGAGCGGTGGGCTATCTGCTCGAGCTCGCCCGAGCTGTTCTTTCATCTCGATGACGACCGGATCGTCTGCCGGCCGATGAAGGGCACGGCGCCCCGCGGCCGCTATCCGGAAGAAGACCGGCGGCGGGGAGAGTGGCTGCGGCAGTCGGCCAAGAACCGCGCCGAAAACCTGATGATCGTCGACATGGTGCGCAACGACCTCGGTCGCATCGCGCAACCCGGGACCGTGGAGGTCACCAGCCTCTTCGAGCTCGAGAGATACCCCTCGATCCACCAGCTCACTTCGACGGTCGAGGCGAGGACCGATGCCACGGCGCCCGAGCTCTTTACCGCGCTCTTCCCCTGTGCTTCGATCACCGGCGCCCCCAGGGTGCGCACCATGGAGCTCATCCACCGGCTCGAGAGGGAACCGCGGGGCGTCTACACGGGTGCTATCGGCTGCATCGGCCCCGAGCGCCAGGCCCACTTCAACGTCGCCATCCGTACGGTCCAGATCGACCGCCAGACCGGGGTCGCTGAATACGGAGCCGGTGGCGGCATCGTCTGGGACTCGGTGGCCAGCGACGAGTACCGCGAGTGCCGAACCAAGACCCTGGTGCTGAGCCAGACCGAGCCCGAATTTTCGCTGCTCGAAACGATGTTGTGGGAGCCCGAGAACGGGTTCTTCCTGCTCGATCGACACCTCGGGCGCCTCCGCTCCTCGGCGCTCTACTTCGATCGCCCGTTCGATCTCGAGGCGATTCGCGCCGAGCTCGATCGGGTGACGCAAGAGTTGCCGCCCACCCCCCACCGGGTGCGTATTTTGGTGGACCGCTCGGGCGACGTCGTCGTGCAGCAAGAGCCACTGGCGGCGACCGGGCGCCGCTGGCGGGTCCGTCTGGCCAACCGACCGGTCGACCCGGAGAATCGCCTCCTCTTCCACAAGATCAGCTATCGCGACCTCTACGACGAGGCCCGCGCCGACTTTCCCGACCACGACGACGTGCTCTTGTGGAACAACGACCGCGAGTTGACCGAGTCGACGATCGCCAACGTCGTCGTCCAGCTCGACGGGGAGCTGGTGACCCCACCCGTCGACTGTGGTCTGTTGCCCGGCGTGTTTCGCGCCGAGCTCCTCGAGACGGGCGAGATCCGGGAGCAGGTCGTGACCCTCGAGGACCTCGGCCGGGCCGAGAGGATCTACCTGGTGAATTCGGTCCGACGTTGGCTAGAAGTCGACCTCGAGGGGTTGATCCAGGAGCCGGAAATGAAACTCCAAGCGCGCGAGCCCGTAGGAATTTCTAGGAGGCCAAGTCCGTAGGTCCATCTAGGAGGTCGGAACCATGCTCGAACTGATCGTTTTCATGGGACTCTTGTTTATCGGTCTAGTTGTCTTTGGTGTCATCGCGCTGGTGTTCGGGCTACTCAAGATCGTCTTCAAGCTCCTGCTCATCCCCCTGGGGCTGCTTTTTGGCCTGCTCAAGGTCGTTCTCCTCGCCGTCTTCGGCATCGTGGCTCTAGTCCTGGCGCCAGTCGCCCTGCTCGTGTTCTTCCTCGTCGTCCTGCCATTCCTCCTCGTCGCCGGCCTGGTCGGCATAGGCTGGGCGGTAGCGACGTAGCCTCACTGCCCAGTGCAAGCGAGCCGCCAGGCTCGCGATCACTGCTCACTGCCGGTTGGGAGGGCGGCCAAGCCTGCCTCCCGCTTCACAGTCCCGTGGCCAACGGTGTGGCAATATCGCACCTATCATGAGATCGCCGCGTCGCGGGCAGGGGTTTACCCTCATCGAGAGCCTGGTTGCCCTGCTGCTGGTCACCATGGCGATGCTCCTCGCCCACCGGCTCGCGCTCCAGCTCCCCGGCACCGTCAAGCGGCTCCAGGCCGGCAACGCCGCCATGCGCGCCATCGAGTCCTCGCTCGAGACGCTGCGAGCCGGGAACCTGCCCCTGATGGACGATGTGCTGATGCCGCCGGCGGCCTATCCGGATGGCATTGCCGTAAAGGGCCTGATCCTGGTCATGGATGTCGAGCCCGCCCCCACCATCGGGCTCCACGAGGTCACCATCGAGGCCCGCTACATGGTCGGGCAACAGACCCTGCGACGACGGGTGAAGACCCTGGTCTGGAGGCCCCTTGGCTACTAGCAGACGTACCGGTCGCCAGACCGGCTTTACCCTGATCGAGATGGTGGTCAGTCTGCTGGTGATGAGCCTGGTCCTGGCCCTGGGGCTCCAGGTCCTGCTCGAGACCCGGTTTCTTTTGATGAAGGCCGACCAGGAGATCGGCCGGCCGATGCCGCAGCTCTTCGCCCGGCTCTTGAGGCGGGATGCCCAGGGCGCAGCGGGGATCTTCGCCCCCCAGCCGACGTGGACGATCCAACCCCTGGTCCTTCAATCACCCGACGGCACCCGGGTCCGCTACCAGCGGAACGGTGGCAACATCGACCGGCAGCTGTTCAACGAGTCCAACGAGCTGATCAACACCCGTACCCTGATGCAGAACGTCAACTCCTGGCAGTGGCGGCGACTCGCCCCCGGCCTGCTCGAGGTCCAGATCGTCTATTTGAAACCACGAGCGCCGACCAGCTCCCTCGCTCCGGGTCTCGCCCGACTCCGCGAAGGGGGTATCGAGCCCGAGATTCTGAGCCTCCGCTACGCCTTGCGAGCGCGGCCCGGGCGGAGATCGTGGTGAGAACCGGCAGCCGACAGTCGGGTCACGCCCTGCTTCTCGCCCTCATTGTCGTTGTCCTGGTGGGGGTGGCGGGTGCAGTCCTGACCACCACCCTGGGGCTCCACCTCCACGCGGCCCGCGACGAGACCCAACGCATCCAGCTGGTGGCCATGAGCGACGCCGCGGTAGCCGAGTCCCTGGCCGAGCTCGCCGGGAGCCCCGGTTTTGGCGGCGTCAGCAAACGGGATTTCGGCCCCGGACAGATCGAGAGCACGGTCCAGACGATCAGCGCCAGCCGGCGGCGGATCATAGCCATCGCCACCCTCACCAGCGGCCGTCGGCTCCGGGTCGCCGCCGACGTCCGCATCCTCAACACCGGCCTGGTCGTCACCTCCTGGCAGCGCCTGCCGGCTGAATGAGGAAGTGAGGCAATTCGGATTCCGGCCTCTCGCATTGCGATGCCTGGTTTGGTGAGGTATTTCCTGGCTACTCGCGAAGGCCGGCTGAAAAAAGCCAGGACTCTCCTCAGACGTTGCCACATCGTCTGGCGATTTCCCAGCAAATAGCTGGAGCTTTCGCCAGCCAGGCTCCGAGACTCCAGATCGGAAGCCTAGTCGCCGCCGACATTCAGTTCCCAAGCCGGGAGAACAGCAGCGAAATTATCCCTCTTACACCACTTGACATGCAACTATATGGTTGCATAATATCAACGCCGTGGAAAACGTGTTCAACGCCGTTGCCGATCCCACGCGGCGCCAGATCCTGGAGCGGTTGCGGGCCGGCGGGCCGCTTTCCATCAAGGAGCTGGCCAGGCCACTCCCCATCTCCCGCCAAGCGGTGACCAAGCATCTGGACACCCTGCGGGCCGCGGGTCTCATCCGCGTGCAGCGAGTGGGCAGAGAGCGGCTTCACTTCCTGGTGGCGGACCCGCTGCGGGAGGTCGCCGACTGGCTCGAGCCCTATGCCGAGGAGTGGGACCGGCGTCTCGAACGTCTCAAACAACATCTGGAGGACAGGAAATGATAAAAGCCATCGAACGCACATTGGAGCTGGAAGCCTCACCCCAGGATGTCTGGCGCGCCCTTACCGATCCGACCGAGATTGCCGGCTGGTTTGGCGACACTGCCGAGCTCGATGCCGAGCTGGGTAGTGAGGGGTGGTTTGGCTGGGAGGGCCACGGCCGGGCCGCCGTCCGGGTCGAGGAGTTCGAGCCCATCACCCGTTTAGCCTGGCGGTGGGCGCGGGCGATCGACGTCGCCCTGGAGGAGACTCGCTCGACCCTGGTCGAGTGGACGCTCATTCCCAGAGACGACGGCGGTACCACCCTGCTGCTCAAGGAGAGCGGTTTCGAGCGCCCAGAGGACCGTGAGGACAATGTGGGTGGCTGGAAGAAGGAGCTGCAGGATCTTGTGGAGCACCTGGCTTCGGGAGCTTCCTGAGCTTGCACCTGGTATCGGCCGGCACCGTGGCTGGCCGGTTCATCGGGCCAAAGAGGCCGGCCGCTTCGTTCGGTTACGGAGGTCGGCTGCAGATGTAGGTTGGGCCGGTGCGGTGAGACGGGGAATTTCAGTTAGCTAGCCAGCGGACGCCGGCGTTGGGAGCCAGATCGACTGTCTGCGGCAGAAGCTCCCCATCGACCCACACGATACGCTGGCGATCGAGCTCGCTCTGGACCAGACGTAGCTCGCGTTGGAGATCCTGGAGGCTGGCTACCTCCGCGCCCTCCGCCCAGCTCTCGAGATTGCACTCTCCCTCACCGATACACCAGACCCACAGCGGTACCCCGAGGGAGCGGAGCAGCGAGCGTACCTCCCCGGGGGCGTACAGGCTGTCATCGACCGATGCGGGCGAAAGGACCAGGACCACCGCCCGCCGTCGATTCCCCACCGCTGCCCGCAGACCGGCAACCGCCACCGCGTCGGAGACCCGTTGTCGCTCGGTCAACCCGGGCAGCATGATCTCCTGGGTCAAAACCCAGTAGAGCCCGCCGCGCTCGGAGGTGATCTCCGGTGAGGCCGCAAATTGCTCCATCGTCAGGTAGCGATGAGCGACTTTTGTCGCCTGGGTCAGCTGCATCCGCAGATGCAGACTCGAATCCAGCTCGACGGCTCCACGCAGCCTATCCTGCTCGCTAGCCGACACCCCCGTGGTGACATTATTGAGACCAGAGACCTCGGGCGTCGTCGTGGCCAGCGCACCACCAAGCTCGGGTAGAGAGAGGCCCTCGAGACGCTGCATGGCCTTTTCCACACCGACGCCGCGCACGACTAGGAGATCGGCCTGACCCTTCTCGATCGCAACGATCGTCAGAGCCTCGCCATCCCGCGAGAACCATCCGTCGTAATCTCGGCGGTTCGGCTGTCTTCCCTTCTTTAGAACGCTCACCGGCAACGCACTCAGCTCCGAGCTGACTTCGTCCAGATGCTCACCGCCAAAGGTGACCTGTGCCTGGGCGGTGACCTCACCGGAGAACACCAGCTCGGCGTGCAAGAAATGGAAGGCCTTGGGATCATGGGCCGGCAGCGGAATGTTCTCCGGATCGCCAACCATGAGCGGCTCGCCATCCAGCGTCACCCGCGTCTCACGCGGCCGGCCTCCAACCACACTCTCCCAGGTGAGGCGAGCCGCCACCGCCCTGCCGGCGTCGTCGAAAGCAACGGCCACCAGCTCACGGACCGCCAATCCTTCGCCCAGATCGATCTCCAACCGCCAGGGCGACTTCTCGAGGCTGCCGATCTGCTCACCGTCGAGTCGCATTTCGACAGCGGCAACCCGGCTGTCGACCGTGACCTCGACGACCTGCGGGCCGCCAACCAAACCGAGAAAAAGTGTCAAGAATTCGATCATCGCCCTCTCCTCGCTCGGAGGGCCTTCACCGAGCAGAAACAACCGCACGATTCCCGCCTGGCGCTCTTATTCTCCTACGGAAAGCTGAGTTTCGTGTTGCACGCCCGCTCAACCCCACCAAAATCCTTCACAGCCGGAGGTGGAAATCTGAGCTAGGGTACCGCTAACCTTCGGCTCGCCAATTCCTAACGGGAATTCGCCTCCTTGGCCACGCGCAGATGAAGATCTCTCCCTACAAGCTCTTTCTTGCCCTCGCCTACCTACTCTCGCTGGGGTTCATCGCCCACCTCGCGTGGCGTGGCCTGCCCTACTACCTGACCCCCATCGTCGAGCGCCCTCGACACGAAGCCTATTGGGTTCTGAAACCCGGTGGCAGCCTCGGCCACGTTCTCGGCATTGTGGGATCCTCACTGATGGTCCTGATGCAGCTATATACGGTCAGGAAGCGAATCCCGGCACTGCGGCGGGTAGGCCGGCTCCGCCTCTGGCTCGATTTCCACATCTACTGCGGGATCTTTGGACCCCTCCTCATTGTTCTGCACAGCTCGTTCAAGGTGCAGGGGCTCGTCGCCCTGAGCTTCTGGTCGATGGTCGTGGTCGCACTGAGCGGTTTTCTCGGCCGCTACCTCTACCTCCAGGTGCCACGCCGCCGCTCGGGTACCGAGCTCAGTCTGGCCGAAGTAGAGGAGATGGCCGGTCGGCTCACCGAGCGCCTGCGCCAGGAGACGGGTCTCGACGAGCAATCGCTGTCCCGACTGGACAGGCTGGCCGTGGGCGGACTGAATCGAGATGTCTCACTGACAGTAATGCTCCTGAGGTTGCCCTTTGAAGGAGTCTCGCTGCGGTGGAGAATTCGCTCCTACCGCCGGTCCCTACGGCGAGAGCTCCCGCGCAGAGAGCTCAGACAATTGGGCCGGATGGCCTACCAGCGAGCGGTCCTTCAACGGCGGATCCTGCAGCTGGCCAAGCTGCAGGAGATCTTCCATTACTGGCATGTCCTGCACAAACCCTTCGCAGTGATCATGTACATCTTCATGTTCGTCCACATTGGGGTCGTGCTGGCGACGGGGTACGCGTGGGGATCCGGTTGATCCGCGGACGCCCGGAGAACTCCGTTCCGATCGTGAGGCGGTTGCATCCACCCGCCGGTTTCATCGGCTCGCTGCTGGCTCTCTACCTACTTCTCGGCGCCGGCGACCTGATGGCACAGCTCTCGCCGGGAGATCTGAGCCAGCCACACGCTCAGCTCGAAGGGAGCGGACAGTGTCTGGAATGTCACGAGAGGCGCGAAGGTGTTTCGCCCGACCGGTGCCTGGCCTGTCACGAGATCCTCCGCCAGCGTATCGACGCAGGAAAGGGTCTCCACTCCCGGCCGGACTATGAACGCTGCGAGCGCTGTCACATCGAGCACCACGGCCGGGACTTCGAGCTCGTCTGGTGGGGAGACGAGGGCCTTGCGACCTTTGATCACCGCCTGACCGGCTACGCCCTCGAAGGGGCTCATACGAGACTCGAATGTTCCTCCTGTCATCGCGCCGAGCTGCTCAAGGGACCGGCTGAGCTTCGGGCCCAGGGCAAGAACCTCTCTCGAACCTATCTCGGTTTGAGCCAGGAGACCTGTCTGTCGTGCCATCGTGACGAGCACGAAAATCAGTTCGCTGTCGACAGTTGTCGCGATTGTCATTCGATGTCCGTCTGGTCGCCGGTCGTCGGCTTCGACCACCGCAAGACCGACTACCCGCTCACCGGTCGCCATTCGACCGTCCCTTGCACCGACTGTCACCGGCCCCTCGCCGCCGAGGTCACGGAGGAGGGTGATCGCTCGCTCAAGTTTGTCGGCCTGGCCTTCGGGCAGTGCGCCGACTGTCATCGGGATCCTCACCAGAATCGGCTCGGCACCTCTTGCGACCGGTGTCACTCCACCGACGGCTGGGATCAGTACCGCCGGTCAGAGTTCAATCACGATCGGACCCGCTACCCGCTCGCAGGAGCTCACCGCCGGGTGGCGTGCGCGCGGTGTCACCCGGCAGGGCGGTCATTCCGAGTCGCCCGTTTTGGCCTCTGCAGCGACTGCCACCCGGATACACACCTCGGTCAGTTCGCCAACCGCCCGGATGGCGGCGCCTGCGACGGTTGCCATACGCTCGACGGTTTCTCACCGGCAACCTTCCCGCTGGCAGCACACCAACAGACCGCTTTTCCGCTCGAGGGCGGGCATCTGGCGGTGTCCTGTAACGGCTGTCACCAGGCGGTACCGCCGAGCGAGATAGCGAGGGGCCTCGGCCGGCCGGCACGCCCCGTTCGCGGCGGCGCGAGTCGAGCCAGCACGATTCAATTCCGTTACAGCTCGACTCGCTGTCTCGACTGCCACCAGGATCCTCATCGCGGCGAGGTCGACCGCTTTGTCAACGCCAGTGGCTGTCCCGCCTGTCACACAGTGGAGAGCTGGCGCCAATCGGTCTTCGATCACCAACAGAGCACCTTCGCCCTCGAGGGCCGGCACCAGATGGTTGTCTGCCTCGCCTGTCACCCGAGAGTCGACAAGGGAACTGCCGCCGAGCGCATTCAACTGAAGGGACTGGCAACGACCTGTGCCGGTTGTCACCAGGACCTCCACCTCGGCCAGTTCTCGCGCCAGACAGGAACGGTCGCCTGCCTGACTTGCCATACGCTCGAAGGGTGGAAATCACTTGTTTTCGATCACGAGCAGAACTCGATCTTCAAGCTCACCGGAGCCCATTCCCGGGTAACTTGCGGTGAGTGCCACAAAACCGAGATAATTGACGGCCAATCCGTGGTGCGCTACAAGCCGCTGCCCACGACCTGTGAAAAATGTCACAGCGGCGGAGTGCCCCGGTGAGACATCTTTAGATTTTCCCCACTCATCATGCGACGAGTAAACGGCCATCTCCCTGCGGGGGTAAGCACAGCAGACCTGTCGGTGGCACTGCTGGCGGTAGCGATGGTTGTGACTCTCGCCCTGACCATGGCCGGCGGCGCCGACGCGCAGGACTCTCCCCACGGCGCGCTCGATGTCTCGTGCGAGGAGTGCCACACGACCGAGGGCTGGCACCCCTTGCTCGACCCGGTTCTCTTCGACCACTCGGAGACCGGCTTCCGGCTGCATCTCGGACACCGGTCGGTCGAGTGCGCGAGTTGCCACCAGAGTCTCGAGTTCCGCTTTGTACCCACCTCCTGTGTCGACTGCCATGCAGACAACCACCGGGGCGAGCTCGGTGTTCGCTGTGAGGACTGCCACTCACCGGCAGGATGGGACAACCGGCGGCAGATGTTCGATTTCCACAGCACCACGCTTTTTCCGCTGATCGGGGTCCATGCAACGGTCGACTGTGCCGCCTGTCACCGGCCCGAAGCTCCCTTCGAGTACGCCTCGACACCGCTCGACTGTCTGAGCTGCCATGCGGCGGACTACGAGCAGACAACCGATCCCGATCACATCAAAATCGGATTCCCCACCGAGTGCGAGCTCTGTCACACCCCCACCGGTTGGCAACCGGCCCGCCTCGATGGCGCCGGCTTCGATCACGACAGCTTCTTCGTCCTTTCGGGGGCCCACCGGACCCTGGACTGCTCGGCCTGTCACCGAGATGGCTTTGGCAATACACCCACTGATTGCTACTCCTGCCACCGCGACGACTACAACAGCACGACCGATCCCAACCACGCCGCCGCGGGCATCTCGACCAACTGCGAGAACTGCCACGGATCGGGGTCGTGGGAGAATGCTGTGCTCAACCATGATCGATTCTTTATTCTCACCGGGCAACACCGCGGCCTCGATTGCCAGGACTGCCATGCCAACGGGTTTGCAGGGACGCCCAGAGACTGCTTTGCCTGCCATCGCGACGACTACAACAGCACGACTGATCCCAACCATGCCGCCGCGGGCTTTTCCACCGATTGCGAGAGCTGTCACAACACCTCCGGTTGGCAGGGCGCAGTCGTCGATCATGACCGGTTCTTCCGCCTGACCGGCGCACACCGAGCTCTCGACTGCCAGGAGTGCCACGCCGACGGCTTTGCAGGGACTCCGACCGATTGTTTCGCCTGCCACCGCGACGACTACAACAGCACCTCGGATCCGAACCACGCGGCTTCGGGCTTCCCCACCGACTGCGAGCTCTGTCACAACACCAACTCCTGGGATGACGCCGAGTTCATCGACCACGATGCCCTTTACTTTCCCATCTTCTCCGGCAAGCACCGGGGCGAGTGGAGCCAGTGCTCCGAATGCCATACCGTCTCTTCCAACTTCCGGATCTTCGAGTGCATCAACTGCCATGAGCACCGGCGCGAGGAGATGGACGACAAGCACGAAGGCAAAGACGGCTATGTCTACGAGAGCATCGCCTGTTTGAACTGTCATCCCGATGGCAGGGAGTGAGGAGAGCGACGTCGAAGTGAGGACCGGGACTTGATCGCGAGACGACACAGCCGAGGGCTCCGACAAGTCACGCCTGTCTTGGGCTTCTTGCTGGCGAGCCTCCTGCTGCTGCCCTCATTCGCAGTTGCCCAGTCCTCGGATCTCGCGGTCCGCTATCGATCCACCGACACCGTCTACCTCAACGCCGGGAGGCTTGCCGGTCTCGCTGTCGGCGATCGCTTCGAGGTACTGCATGGAGCCAAGACGGTCGCCGAGATCGAGGTGGTCTATGTGGCCGATCACTCTGCTTCCTGTCGGATCGTTACCGAGAGCGAGCCCATCAAACAGGACGACCGCGTGCGGCGCGTCGGTGGAGCGCCCACCCCGCCGGTAGAGGACGCCGGGATTGATGGGGAAGCGGCTGCAGCGGGCGGGGCCGCAGCGACTCCAGCGACGACGGTGCCCGAGCCAACGTACCTGCAGACTCGTCGACGCCCACCGACACGGCTCAGCGGCGCCCTTGTCTTCGAATGGGAGAGCTTCACCGACGACAGCGGGGCCGACCTCGACTTCAATCGCACGCAGCTGCGTCTAAACCTGCGGGTACGAGACATCGGCGGCCTACCTCTCGAGTTCCGGGCGCGGACACGCCTCCAGCAGAACAAGCGAGCGAGACCTCTGAGCCCGACGATTTCCGAGTCCGAGAGCCGGAACCGGCTCTACGATGTCTCCCTGGTGTACAACCCGCCCGAGGGTCGCTTCTACGTCCAGGCAGGACGGATCGGCACCAGCCCCTTTACCGGCGTCGGCTACATGGATGGTTTCCTCGGGCAAGTCAGGTTGAGCTCGAAGTTCGCCATCGGCGGCTTTTTTGGCGCCAATGCCCAGGAGCGCGAATTCGGTTTCGAGAGCGACAGCAGGAAGTACGGCGCCTTCACCCGCTTTACGGCGCTTCCCCAGGGCTCCGGCTCGGCCCTGGAGATGTACCTGGCCGCAGTCCGGGAGGATTTCGACCAGGAGGTCAGCCGTGAGTACGTGGCCCTGGAGACAAGCTACACCCCAGCCGGGAGCTGGTCGTTTCATCAGCGATTGGAGGTCGATGTCAACCGGGACTGGCGCGAGGAGCTCTCCGACTCGACCTCCCAGTTGTCGAACTTCTCGTTGGCAGCCACCACGCGGCTGTCGGCCAAGAGCAGATTCTCGCTCTCCTTCAATCGCTTCGAGCGCTACCGTACGGCCGAGACTCGGTTCATACCCGAGGAGCTCTTCGACGACCTTCCCCGGGACGGTGTGCGGGCCAACTACCAGTGGCGGAGCGCGGGCGGTCTGGGCTTCTTCGTCAATGCCGGCTATCGATTCAGGGAGAGCGACAACGAGCAGAACACCTTCACTTTCGGTGGCGGCGTACGCCACTCCAGGGTCTCGGCCTGGGGGCTGTCGCTGGGCGCCAATGTGAACGGCTATTCGAACCCCTACACCGAGGGCCTGATTGCCGCCGGCAGGGTGGGCAAGAGTCTGCGCGGCGGTCACCAGGTCGGCCTCACCGTCGGCGGCCGGTTCTCGCAGAGCGTGCTGTTCGATGACGAAGAGGACCGCACCGACGGCTGGCTGCGCCTCGACGGCTGGTTCGAGCTGCCCAAGGGTCTCTTTGCGACGGTCGAGCTCGAGCTCGATGCCGGAGACGATCTCGAGGGGAAGAGGATTCTGCTCGGACTCGGCTATCGTCTGTAAGCTCCGGCTCATGCCTGAGGACACTCGAGTGGGCCGTTGAGCGAATCTACTCTCCTATGGAGCGCAGCTGCGCTCCTGGTCCTTGTCGTCGTTCTACCCTACCTGCTCAGCTTTCGACGCCGCATCCAAAAGGATCGAGAGCGCAAACAGGAGGCGGTACGCCTCGGGATAGATCGCCCGGCGGCGCAGTTTCCCTTTGTCGACCCGTTTCGTTGCATCGGCTGCGCGGCCTGTGTCGATGCCTGCCCGGAGGGAGACGTCCTCGGGGTCGTGGGTGGAACAGCCGTGGTCGTCAACGGCTTGCGCTGCGTTGGCCACGCTCACTGCGAGGAGGCCTGCCCAGTGGGCGCGATCGAAGTGGGGCTGGGTGATCTCAAGTCTCGCCGAGACGTGCCTCTGCTCGACAACGATCTCCAGACCACGGCCGCCGGAATCTATGTAGCCGGCGAGTTGGGTGGACTGGCGCTGGTCAAGAATGCAGCCCAGCAGGGGCGTGAGGCTATAGGCAAGATCGCCCAACGCGCGCGTGAGACAGGGGGTGAGACCGATCCATCCCTGCTCGACGTGGCGATCGTTGGAGCCGGCCCTGCTGGCCTGAGCGCCGCACTTGCGGCGGTGACCGAGAAGCTTACCTACAGGGTCATCGAGAAGGAAGAGAGCCTGGGCGGGAGCCTGCTCCACTATCCGCGACGCAAGATGGTCCTGACCCAGCCGGTGGAGCTGCCGCCCTGGGGCCGGCTCGACCGCGAGGAGTACCAGAAAGAGAAGCTGCTGGAGCTCTTCGAGCTGCTGGTGACTCAGTCCGGCCTGCGCATCGACTTTGGAGCTTCTGTCACGAGCATCGGCAGGGATAACGGCGTGTTCACGCTTCACTCGAGCGTGGGCGAATCCCGCAGCCGCTTTGTCCTGCTGGCACTCGGTCGGCGCGGCTCGCCGCGGAAGCTGGGTGTGCCGGGTGAAGAGTTGCCCAAGGTGATGTACCGCCTCATGGACGCCGAGTCCTACCGCGACCAGCGGATTCTGGTGGTGGGAGGTGGTGACAGCGCCGCCGAAGCCGCAATCGGTCTTGCCAGGCAGCCCAGCAACGAGGTGACTCTCTCCTACCGCAAGGAGAAACTGGTGCGGCTGAAGAAGAAGAACCTCGATACCATCGAAGGTCTGATCGCCAAGCGGAGGATTCGGCCGGCCCTGTCATCCAGCCTGGTGAAGATCGAGCCCGACAAGGTGTTGTTGAGGCTCAACGACGACCGCATAGTAGAAGTCGCCAACGACTATGTCTTTATCTTCGCCGGCGGTGTGCCGCCCTTCGACTTTCTCCGTGGTCTGGGGATCCGCTTCGGTGGTGACCCCGAAGAGTCCGGCCTGATCGTGTAAGAATCGCCCGACGAGACCGGACCCGGTCTCGAGCCATCATGTCGCGATCGACTCTCACTGTTTGGCTGATAATCGCCTGTTTGGCCGCGCCCCTGGTTCTGGGCGCACAGGAGATTGCGGAGGCGAAGCCCCAATCCACCGCGGAGATCATCGAGCGGATCCTCGAGCTCCGTCGGGAGATGGAGGCGCTCCTCGAAGTCCTCCCCCCGGAGCTCCAGGAGGAGATCGAGCGGCGATGGCGGGAGCTCCAGGAGACCGAAGCGGCTCGGGCCGCAAGCCTCGAGCCGCGGGTCGAGTCGACCGGTCGGGCCGAGATTGCGGTTGTCTCCCCAGTACCCGCGCCGGAGGAGACAGCCGCATTCGAGCCCCGGCCGGAGTCCACCGCTCGGGCCGAGGTCACCGTCGTACCACCCACGCCCGAAGCCGGGCCGGAAACGACACCCGACTCGATCCCGGTCGTCGAGCCGCCGGCAGCGACCATGGAGATAGTTCCCGCGCCCTCGGCACCAGAGCCGCCGGCACCCGAGAGCGAGCCCGAGCCGGCCACTGTTCCGGTCTGCGGGACCTTGACCCCGTTCGACACCAACGAAGATGGCGTGGTGTCGGGTGCCGACCGCTACTGGCGCTATCTCCGTCTCGAGCTCGAGGGCGGTGGCGCCAGCCTCGAGAGCCAAGGACCGTCCAGCTTGTACGATCTCGGGATCCGCACGATCGACGTCGATCTTAAGTTCTTTACCACCCCCGACAAGGAGAGGGGCGACATCGACGTGGACGGGGCGATCCATATCGAGCTCGTCGGCAAGGGCCGCCTGGTGGGGGAGCCCGGTGTGCTCGTCATCGACGCCGACCGCCTGGCTCGCGGGGGTGAGATCAAGCTGGTGGACGGGTCGGGAACGCTGCTGGCCGGCCTGCAGACCCTCAGACCTGGCCTCGCGCTCGAGACCGCCGACGGCAGCCGGCTGCCGCTACTCTGTCCGTGAATCGGGCTGGGGGCAGGCTCAGCTACCTTCGCGCGCCTTTTGCGCCAGCAGCTCGAGGCCCGAGCTCTCCGCCTCGACGAGTACCTCGCGCTGAATCGCCTCGGCCAGTTGGAACTCGCCCGCCGCCCGCGCCAACCTGGCCCGCAGCAGTTTTGCTTCCAGCGCCAGCGGCAGCAGCGAAGCCTTGGCTGCCCTATCCTCGACCCGCTCGACCCGCTCGAGAGCAAAGGGATCACGTGCGGACTCGGCCTCGACCTTGGCCGCCGAGAGCTCGATATCCAGCGCGATAAAGAGATCCTCGCTTTCCACCGCGCGGGCGAGCGCGCCTTCCAGCGTTCGCACGGCCTCGTCGCGCCGATCGAGATAGACCAGGGACTCCGCCCGGCCGGCCTCGGCCCACGCCGCCAGGTCGGCAGCGCCCTCGCGGGTGAACTCTTCCGCCGCCTCTCGCGACCCGGACTCGGCCTCGGCGTGGAGACCCCGTTCCAGCTGCAGCTGTGCCAGCGCCAAGCGGCTCTCGGCCGCGGTGCTCCGTTCGCCCAGGTCCCGGCGGATGGCCAGGGCCTCGCTGTGGAGCTGCTGGGCTTCGTTGAGCTTGCCTTCCTGGAAGCGGACCTGACCCAGGCCAAAGAGACTGAAGGCCTCGAACCGTCGGTTGCCGGTGCTCTGGGCCAGCTCTAGCGCCTGGGCGTAGCGCTCGGCAGCGACCGCAAGATCGCCACGGTAGTAGGCGACCGAGGCCATATCCGCCAACGATGCAGCCTCACCCAGTTTCTGGCCCATCGCCCGCCGCATATCGAGGGCCTGTTGGTGGTAGCTCTCGGCCTCGTCCAGTCGCCCCTGCCGGCGCCGCGTCACCGCCAGGTTGTAGAGCCCATAGGCCCGCTGACTGCGATCCCCCACCTCTGCCGCCAGCTCCACGGCACGCTGGAATCGTTCGCCGGCGCTCGAGAGATTACCCCGTCTGAGCAGAATCGCACCGATGTTGTTCTCGGCGTTGGCGATCCCCACCCGGCTCCCAGTCTCCTGCGACAGCTCCAGTGATTGCTCGTAGAGCCTCAGCGCCTTGTCGACCTCACCCTGCTGCTTGAGCACCACGGCCAGGTTGTTGAGCGCCTGGGCCTCGTTGCCTTTGTCCCCGAGCTCGCGATAGGTCTCGGCCGCCCGCTCGAACATTCGTCGCGCCGTGTCCAGGTCTCCCTGGTCGTAGAGCAGGTTGGCTCGTTGCACTCGCGCCACCGCCACACCCGACAGGTCGCCGGCCTGCTGATAGAGACCCTCGGCCTCCGCGGTGACCCCCTGCGCCCTATCCGCTTCCCCCAGGTTCCGCGAGGCCCAGCCCTCGAGCAGCAGCGCACGCGCCCGCAGCAGGCGTGCACCCTGCTCGAGGCTCACCGCGGCCGCCTCCGCCGCCAACTCCTGTTGACTCTGAAAGTCGCCCATGGCGCCCGCGGCGGTCGCCTCGGCAAAGTGAATGCGAACATCCTTTGCCGCCGCCGAGGGTAGCTGCTTCAGCACCGCGGTCACCTGGAGGGCCTGATCCGGCTGTCCCGAGGCGTTTAGCGTCGAGGCCAGCTGTAGGCCGTACTCCAGGTTGTCAGGGGAGGAGCGCCAAAGCTGATCGTAGACTTCGGTGGCCCCCAGCAAATCGCCTGTCGTCTCCAGGTACCGGCCCCGGATAGCGAGCCTCTCTTCTTCGCCCAGCGGTCCGGACAGCTCCATCGCCAGCTTGGCCTCTTCCTGCGCTCGCTCGACATAGCCCAGACCCGCCAGCGCGCTGGCATAGGCCGTGTGTACGCGGGGATTCCTAGGATCCGCCGCCACCGCCTGCTCGAGCAGCTCGCTGGCTCCCAGGGCATCGTAAGCCCTGAGCCGAGCCAGCCCTTCTGAATAGAGACGGGCCGCCTCGGCACTGGCCATGCGGAAGGATCGCTTCGCCTCCGCCTCGGTTTCCAGCTCGAGAGCATCACGCAGCTTGCTGCCGGCATCGGCCACCAGGTCGAAGATCTCGCTCGCCGGCCCACTAACGGTCACCACCGCCGATTGGTCTGTCGTCAGGGTGTCCTGGAGACGCAGGTCCAGACGCAACTGTCTCACTCCCTCACCCGCCACGGCCGTATAGGCGCCGGTCACCACGTAGTCGGTGCCGAGGTTGCGGCGCAGAATCTGGAGAGTCTCGTCCGAAAAGCTGTCACCCTCGTCGAGCCCCAGCTCGAGCTTGGCGCGGACGACGTTCTCGCCGGGGACGATTCGCACTCCACTCCCCGCCGAGAGCTCCGAGCTCAGCATCTCGGGCAGGCCGCTGGAGAGCCAGTCCACTTCCGGCTGGCCGGTGAGATTCTTGAACTCCATCACCGCCACCGCCGGTCGCGCCACAGACGGGACCTGGAGGTAGCCAAACTCCGCCTGCTCCTCGGCCCGCTTGGTCCACATGTACCAGTTGGCGACTATGGCGAGGCCCAGGAGGACGCCGGCGAGCACCACCTTGGTCAGACGCTTGGTCGGCGACTCTGGCGTGGCGCCGGTGGTTGCCGACATGGCGACAGGTTCTTCCTTGCCCTTGAGAGCGCGGACCACGTCACTGGCGCGCTGATAGCGTTTGGCCGGATCGCGCTCCAGACAGCGCAGGATCACTTCTTCCCAGTGGGGATCAAAGCCCTCCACGAGCTGACTCGGCGGCGGTGGGTCCTCGGTCAGTCGCTTGACCGCCGTCGACAGGGCGCTGTCCCCTTCGAAGGGAACCCGGCCGACCGTCATCTCGTAGATCACCACACCGAGGGCATAAATGTCCGCGGCGTGTGTGATCTGACCGCCTTCGACCTGCTCCGGCGCCATGTAGGCGGGAGATCCCATCACCGCGCTGGCCACGGTCAGCGTGCCGCTGGCACCTCCGGTCTGTTGGCTGCCGCGCGCCAGGCCGAAGTCGGTAACCACCGCCCGTGTGCCGGTGTCCATGGCTTCGAGGACGACGTTTGCCGATTTGAAATCCCTGTGCACCACGCCGGCTGCATGGGCGGCGTCGAGGGCGGAGGCCATCTGCTCGATTAGCGGCAGCGCCTCTCGCGGTGTCATCGCCCCCCGGCCATCCAGCCGATGCGCCAGGGATGCTCCGTGGAGGAGCTCCATCGTGACGAAGAGGATCTCCTGGTTCAGATAGAGCGCGGCTATCGGCGAATCCGACCGGTGGGTGCCCAGATCGTAGATGCGACAGACATTGCGATGGGTCACCTGGCG
>JBAUDS010000141.1:0-3933 GCA_049678185.1 Thermoanaerobaculia bacterium | reverse complement strand
GCCGGCAAGAGAATGCCGGGTAGGAGCTCAGCGCCAGGTCGATCTTGGCGGCGGTGCCCCGGGTGCGGTAGCGCTCGACATTCTGCTGGAACTCGAACGGCAGGAAGCGGGGTGCGATGAGATCCAGAAAGAGGTGCTGCGGGTGGCAGGAGGCGACAACCTTGGCGGCTTCGACCGTCTCGCCGTCCTCCAGCGTCACCCCCCAAGCCTTGCCCGATTCGATGTTGATCTGGCGCACGGGAGCGCTGGTGCGCACCTCCACTCCCTGGGCGGCCGCCGCCTTGGCCAGTGCACTCTGCAGCGCCTGGGGACCGCCTACTATAGCGGTCTCACCCTGGGTTTCGGCGAGCAGGAGATTGAGGTTGCTCCCCGGGGACCAGGGACCGGCAAAGGTGTGGTGGATGGCCGGACCCGCCATCGCCGTCTTGACCAGCTCGGTCTCGAACCACTCGTTGAGCCAGTCGGCGGCACACATCGGTGCGATGCGGAATACCTCCATCATGTCGGCCTTGCCCAGAAGGCGCAGCGAGATCGCTTTCTTGCCGAGCTCCCAGAGATCGGAAAGACCGAGTGAGTCGACGTCCGGAGGAAGCTCGTCGAAGACCTTGCGGAAGACGGGTGCGATGCGCTGGAGAAAGGAGCGATATCGGTGGTAGTTGTCGGCGTCGCTGGCGGAGAAGGCCGCGATCTCGCTGAAGGCCTTTTCGGGATCACGCCGGTGCAGATACCCGGTCCCCTCCCGTTGGGGGACGAGAACGGGTGGTGGCGACTTGCGTGGCTCCAGACCGTGCTGGCGGAGATCGAGCTCGTCGACGACCCAGTGGCGGAGACCCGAGGTGTCGTGCAGAACACCGGCGGTGTGGTAGCCGGGATGAAACTCCTCGCCGGCTGCCAGTCCCCCGACCACATCGCGTTTTTCGAGGACCAGGACCTTCTGCCCACGCTTGGCCATCAGGGCGGCAGCCGTCAGCCCGTTGTGACCGGCGCCTATGACGACGATGTCGTAGCGGCTGCTCATAGCTCTCCAGCCTCCAGAATGGCTTTGGCTGCCAGTTGACCGGAGGCTCCCATGATGCCGCCTCCGGGATGGGTGCCCGAGCCGCACATCCACAGACTCTTGACCGGTGTGCGATACCGGGACCAGCCGGCTGCCGGTCGTTGAAAGAGGAGCTGTTCGAGACTGAGCTCTCCCTGAAAGATATTGCCCTCGGTCAGCCCAAACTCCTGCTCCATGTCCCAGGGAGTGATCACCTGCCGGTGGAGGATCGACTCCTTTAACCCGGGACAGTACTCGGCCAAGGTATCGACCACCGTGTCACCAAAGGCCTCGCGCTTCTCGGGCCACTTCTCCGGCCCCTCCTTGATGTTGTAGGGGGCGTACTGGACGAACATGGAGATGATGTGCTTGCCCGGTGGAGCGACGCTGGGATCCATCAGCGTCGGGATGACGACGTTGATGTAGGGTCGGCGCGAGAAGCTGCCGTATTTCGCCTCGTCGTAGGCCCGCTCCAGATAGTCGATGCTGGGGGCGATGGCTACATCTCCGCGGAGAAACTCGCTCCCTTCGCGGTCCCTGAATTGGGGCAGACGATCGACCGCCAGGTTCACCTTTCCCGAGCTGCCGCGGAATTTGTATTGCTTGATCCGCCCGACGAAGTCGGCGTCGAGATGCTCCTCACCCACGAATCCCATGAATGTCAGCCGCGGATCGCAACCGGAGATCACCATACTGGCTTCGATCTCGTCGCCGTTCTGGAGCACCACCCCGGTAGCCCGGCCGTTCTTGACCAGGATCTTTTCGACCGGCGCTTCGGTGCGGACTTCGGCTCCGTAGCTCTTGGCCGCGTTGGCGCAGGCGATGCTGATCCCACCGGTGCCCCCCTTCGACAGACCCCACGAGCGAAAGGCGCCGTCGATCTCGCCCATATAGTGATGGAGAAGGACATAAGCGGTACCGGGTGAGCGCACACCGAGGAAGGTGCCGATAATGCCGCTGCACGACATCGGAGCCTTGAGCACGTCGGACTCGAACCAGCGGTCCAGAAAGTCGACCGCGCTCATGGTCATCAGCTTGGCCTGCATGTCGAGGAAAGCGTTGCCGTCGCCACGCAGCGCTTTGCCCAGCCGCAACATGGTCATCAGCTCACGCGGGTCGAGCGATGTGGGGGCGGGCGCCTCCGTGTCGATGATGTTGCGGGCAAAGCGCGCCATCTTCGTCATGGTGAGGCTGAACTCCGGGTAGACCTCGGCATCCTTGGCGCTGAAACGGGAGATCTCGCGGCGCGTCAAACTCTCTTCGGGCCAGCGGCAGAGACCGGGGCCGTCGAGATGCGGGGTGAAAGAGGTCTCGAGCGGCAGCACCTTGTAGCCGTGGCGGGGCAGCTCCAAATCGCGAATGATCGACGGGCGGAAGAGGCTCACGACGTAGGAGAGCACCGAAAAAGTGAAGCCTGGAAAGACCTCCTCGCTCACCGCCGCCCCACCGACGACGTGGCGCCGCTCGAGCACCAACACCTTGTGACCGGCCTTGGCCAGATAGGCGGCGCAGATCAGCCCGTTGTGTCCGGCACCGACAACGATGGCGTCGTATCTCTTGCTCATCACGACCTCTTTCTGGGCGGGTTGAAGAAGGGAGTCTCGACCACCGTGGCGGTCACCTGGTGACGCCGGTACTCGGCCGTGACTTCGATCTTGAGCTGGGTGCCGACCTTGGCAAAGGCCGCCTCGACCTGAGCGAGGGCCAGGTTTTGTTTTAGCGTCGGCGACCAGACCCCGCTGGTGGCCTGACCGATCCACTGACCGTTCTCGTCGTAGACCGGCCGGCCGTCGCGCCAGGCGCTGCCCGGCAGCTCTGGAGGTAGACCATATAGATCGAAAACCGCTTCCACTTCGGCCCAATCGATGTCGAGCCCCACGAACAGGCGCCCCGACCCCTGCTCCTTCTCCTTCTTCAGCGCGCTCTGGCCGACAAAGGGTTCGCGGTCCAGCTGCACGGTCCAGCCTAGACCCAACTCGTAGGGCGACGATTTGCGCGGCTCCACCAAGCAGTGATGGGCGCTGTAGTAGTCGACCCCGTTCATGATGAAACCCGCTTCTATCCGGGTCACGTCCATGGCATCGAGACCAGTCGCCCGGATGCCGTAGGGACCGCCGGCCGCCATCAAGGTGTCGTAGAGTTTTTCGGCATCGTCGTTTCCCACCCAGATCTCGTAGCCCAGGTCGCCGGTGTACCCGGTGCGCGAGACCCAGCCGTCGATGCCGTCGATCCGGCAGCGCACGACCCCGAAGAAGCGCAGGGCATCCATGTCGGCATCGACGACCTGCTTCAGAATGTCGCGCGAGGTGGGCCCCTGGAGCGAGAGGACGGCCATCCGATCGCTGCTGTCCTCGAGTTGGACGTCGTAGCCGTGGGCCAGGCGATCGAGCCAGGAGAGCATCGGCTCGGCCGCGGTGAGTCGAAAGTAACTCTCGTCGAGGCACGAGATCGTGCCGTCATCCACCATCTTGCCCTCATCGTCGCACCAGCACAGGTAGGTGACCCGACCCACCTTCAGCTTACGAACATCCTTGACCGTGGCTCGTGACAAGAATTCGGCGGCGTCCGGTCCGTGGATCTCGTACTTGAAGAGCGGGGTCATGTCGATCAGACCGGCGGCATGACGGATGGCCAGGTACTCCGGCTCGTGTGAGATGCCGTAGGAGGAGACCGTGTAGTACCCGGCCCAGCTCTTCCAGTAGTTGCTGGTGCACAGCTTGGATGTCCGCGAGTGGAACGGAGTGGGAATTGGCATCTCAGAGCACCTCGTTCGTGGGGTTCAACAAGCCGGTTCAGGAGTCGATCCCGGCCTGGCGGTGCGAGATTGAGGGCCGCCTGCCCCAATTCTTCCCGCCACGCCGAAGGATGAAAGAGCGGGCGCCGCTTTTCCACACCTA
>JBAUDS010000140.1:0-7667 GCA_049678185.1 Thermoanaerobaculia bacterium | reverse complement strand
GATGAGCACCCACGCGGGGACATCGCCGCGGAAGCGGATGATCGCTGTCTCGCCGGCGGGGAGCACGACCTCCCGGTCTGGAGCGCTGAGCCGCACCGAATACTCGAGCTTTGCGGCCGGTGCCTGATGTGGGAGCTGGGTGGTCAGGGTGCCGCTGCCGACCACCATGGGCAGATGAGTCCAGGGGTCGGAAGTCGGAAAGCGCCGCCACAGGATCTCGCCCGACACCTCGGTCGACGTGACCTCGAGCGCCACGATGGCATCACCCTCGCCACCGTGACTGCGTGGCAGCTCACCGGTGACCTCTCCTCCCCCCAGGGACTCGTCCACGGGGACCGGCCAGGTCGGTCCGGTCCGGCGTTGGTAGGAGGCCAGAGCGACGGTGCCAACGAGGGCTACCAGAACGATCAGCACACGAAACCAGCGTCGCTCGAAGAGTTGGCTCATAGAGAATTTTCCAGGTCCGTTCTCGGTTGTGGAGAGCGGAGGATATCCTTTCCGAGGATGAGTGTTATATGGATATAGCGACCGTAGTCATCTTTCTGATCGTCTGGATTCTCTTGCAGTACTTCGTATTTCCCCGTCTCGGAGTACCCACGTGAGCGGTTCCCGACCCGGCGGTCCGCCGGGAGACCGAGAGAACAGACGGCCCGCCGGCCGAGGCCGAGCCGGCAGATTCCACCAAACCCAGCTAGACCGCCACGCAGGCTGTTCGACTACTCGCTGCTAAACTCTGTGGCGTGACGGAATCCAACGATCGCCGCGGCAGAGAGGACTGGAGCGAGCGCCGTGTCACGCTGCCCGAGGGGGTCAGTGAGGACCAATGGGAGGAGGAGCGGGAGACCTATCAGGACCCGAGACTCAGGGCCTTCCTGGACTGTCTGCGGCTGCTCGACGAGGTGCCGCACAGCGACTACTCCATCCTCAACTGCTCTCCGGTCAGACTGCGAGAGATCTGGTCGAAGACCCAGGGCATCGCCGATCTGATCGGCAACCGCATCGCCCCACTGCTCGACACCACATCCTGCATTCCCCGCCTGGAAGAGGCGCGGAGCAATGCCCAGGTGGCGGTGGGGATGCTGGAGAGCACTACCCTCAGGGAGCTGGCCAAGTTCCCCGTCGAGATCGCTCCCGACAGCGAGCAGCAGATCCGCAAGCTCCTCTGTTTTTGCACCGGACAACTTCAGGATTTCGTCCAGGATACCTGTGGACAGCTTCTGGCCATGGATCCTCGCCACCTCGCCGACACCGATCTGTTTCTGTCACGCGGATTTCTGCAGCGTGTGGATGAAGCGGAGTACCTCCACGATTCCGTGCGTGAGCTCTTGAGGGAGCTGGAGCACCTGGGAGAGGTCCGACACGCGAGGCTGACCGCGGCCGCCACTCACATCGAAGAGCAAAGGAGGCTTCCAGACGCAGCTAGCTGGCAGAAGGTGGAGTCACTGCTCAGTGTGCTTCAGGTGACCGTGATCCCGAGACTAAAGCGGCTGCTGGCCATGAGGGGTGTCCGCGTCGACGAAATGGGAGACCTCGATCGCTACGCCATGGACATCTCGAACGCCTGCAGTGTCCTGCAAGCGCTCTACGAGCTGGGCCGGGAGGCCGACGACGAAGCTCTCGCCAGCCTCGAGGAGGGGCGCCAGGGCGAGCAGGGGGGCAGCGGGGTGCTGGCCAGCGTGCGCTGGGTCCTGAGCCGCCGATTGGTCTCTCTGATGCGCCGCTTGGACGAGTGGTTGCACGACCTGACCGCCTTCGTTCCCCTATGGCTGCAGGGCATCGAGAAGCGCCGGGCCCTGATGTTCAGCACTAGACGTCACCAGCCCTCATCATCTCCCACTTCCTAGCGGCTCACTTCCGGGCTCGATCAAGCGCTCTCCGATCCCGATGAGCTGGACAAGAACCGAAGAGGCCTTTCCTGAATGGGTCGAGGCGATTGCCGAAGGCCGTGAGCCCGTTTGGACGCCCATCGTCTGCGGGTTATTGACTCTGCTCGGTTGGCTGGGGCCGCCGGTCCTCGGTCTGCCCAGCTGGCTGGCGCAATTGGCCTATGTCGGTGCATATGTGGCGGGTGGCGCCTTTAGTGTCGTCCGGGCGGTAAAGAGTCTCGCCGCGCGCCGTCTGGACATCGATCTGCTCATGCTGCTGTCGGCTGCCGGTGCGGCGATGATCGGGGAGGTCGCGGAAGGTGCGGCCCTCCTGTTTCTCTTCTCCCTCTCCAACGCCCTGGAGTCGCGGGCGCTCCGCCGCACCACCCGGGCCATCGAGTCGTTGATGAAGCTGCGCCCGGACGAGGCCATGCTGCTCGGTCCGGATGGCGACGAGCGGCGGGTGCCGGCGGACCAGGTCGAGCCAGGACAGGTGGTCCGGGTGCGCCCCGGAAGTCGCATTCCCGTCGACGGTCATGTGCTCTCGGGGCACACCGCCGCGGACCAGGCGGCCATCACCGGCGAATCGGTTCCGGTCACCAAGGATCCCGGTGACCCGGTCTTCTCCGGCACCATCAATGTCGGCGGAACCGTCGAGATCACGGTGGATCGGCGGGCTGCGGAGTCGACCCTGGCCCGGATCATCAAACTGGTCGAGGAGGCGCGGGAGGCCAAGGCTCCCACTCAGCGCTTTATCGACCGCTTCGAGCAGGGTTACGCGGCGACGGTCATCTTTGCAGCTCTGGTTGCGGTGCTTGTACCGCTGGCGCTCGGCGAGCTCTTCCGGCCTGCCTTCTACCGCGCCATGACGCTGCTGGTGGTGGCCTCCCCCTGCGCCGTGGTGATCTCGACACCGGCGACCATCCTGGCGGCCCTGGCCCATGCTGCGCGTCAGGGACTGTTGTTCAAAGGCGGGGCGCCACTCGAGGAGCTGGCTGATATCGACACCGTGGCCTTCGACAAGACAGGCACCCTGACCGAGGGTCGGCCGGTGGTGACCGAGGTGGTGCCCTTCGGATCCTCGGACGCCGAGCGAGTCCTGGAGCTGGCGGCCGCGGTGGAGCGTCTTTCGGAGCATCATCTGGGACGAGCAGTGGTCGAAGAGGCGGAGAACCGTGGGCTCCAGGTGCCGGTGGCGACGGCGCTGAGAAACCTGCGTGGGCACGGCGCCGTGGCTCAGGTCGAAGGCGAGCCGGTAGCGGTGGGCAGGCTGGAGCTGGTAGCCGAACAGAATGGGCCGGCACCATCTGCCGGCGAAAGCGCCCGGGTGGAGGCACTGCGCCAGGAGGGTCGGACCGTGATGTTTGTCTCGGGTAGCGGCCAATCGGGTGCGGTCGCCATCGAGGATCAAGTGCGCTCGGAGGCGGCGCTGGCCGTGCAGCAGCTCAAGGATCTGAAGATAGGCAGCACCCTGTTGTTGACTGGTGACAACCCGCAAGTGGCAAAGAAGGTCGCCACCGAGGTCGGAGTGGATAGCTGGCAAGCCGATCTTCTACCGCAGGACAAGGTCGAGATCATCCGTGACCTCAGTCGATCGGGCAAGCGGGTGGTGATGGTGGGTGATGGTGTCAACGATGCTCCGGCCCTGGCGAGCGCCACTGTCGGGGTGGCCATGGGGGTTGCCGGCACCGATGCCGCGCTGGAGGTGGCGGATCTGGTGCTGGTGCGCGACCAACTGAGCCAGTTGCCGTACGCGGTTCGTCTCGCTCGGCGGTCCCGGCGAATAGTCCGGCAGAACCTGGCCTTCGCCTGCGCCGTCATCGCGGTGCTGGTGGTGATCAACCTGGTGCACGGTCTGCCGCTGCCCGTCGGGGTCATCGGGCACGAAGGGAGCACAATCCTGGTGGTGTTGAACGGGCTGCGATTGCTGCGACCTCTCGGCAACAACGCCAACTAATGTCCCCCTGTAGAATGGCGTTTCTCTATTCGCTATGACGCGTCTGGCAGCAGCATTAGTCCCGCTACTCCTGGTGGGTTGCGCCTCCACGGCTCCGAGTCCGGAGGCAGCAAGTCCGCTCGGCGAGCAGCCGGTGATGTCCGAGGCGGCGAAGTGGTCACGCTATTCGGCGGAGCACGAGGCTGTCTTCCTGCAGATCTACCAGCTGGCCGCGATCCGGCTCGAGGAGCTGACGGAGGACCTCGAACCCGGGACCTGGGCCGTGAGTCTCGACGGCGACGAGACGGTCATCGACAACTCGCTCTATCAGAAAGAGATCTCGCTCAAGGGCGAAAAATACACACCGGCAACCTGGGACCTCTGGGTGCGGAGACTGGAGGCACCGGCGCTGCCCGGGGTGCTCGAGTTCCTGGAGCTGATCCACGACCGGGGCGGCAAGATCATCATCGTCACCAACCGGGACGAGCCCTACTGCGAGCTCACCCGGGAAGACTTCGGGCGCCACGGTATCCCGTTCGATTTGATGCTCTGTCGCATCGATGGCAAGAGCGAAAAGGAGACGCGGTGGGAAGCCGTGCGCACCGGCAAGGCCTCACCCGAGCTGCCACCGCTCGAGATTGTCATGTGGCTGGGTGACAACGTCAGAGATTTTCCCGGTCTCGACCAGGAGCTCCGCCACGCACCGGCGGCGGACTTCATGGTCTTTGGCGACCGCTACTTCATCTTCCCCAACCCGATGTACGGCTCCTGGGAAGACAACCCAGAATAAAATCGGACGGGCCCAGTGCGACTCCCCGGGCATGGACGCGGGCTGAAGCGGCCGGCCTCCGTGCCGGCCGGGGAGGGCGGGAAACCTCAAATCTTCAGGGAAGCGAACTCGTCGAGAGATTGCTCGAAACCGGTGACGATGGTCTGGGGATCGGGGACCAGTCCCGCGTCGGTGGTGACCCCGAGCTGGACGCGGTTGTTGTAGCTCACCAGGCTCAGGCCCAGCCCCAGGGCTCCGGCCATGGGTACCCAGTGGAGGAGGTCGTAGACCTCCCGGCCGCAGAGATGGATCGGTCCGCGCGGGCCGGCGACATGGGTGACGACGGCGGTGGCTTTCTTGCCGAGCAGACGAAGGGCTCGCTCCTCGAGCTCCGAAGTGGTCATTCCCGGTGCGGGGAGGGCACCAAAGAGCACTACCGATTCAGGTGATTCGCGCAGACGAGCCAGGGACTCTGCAACCTCGGCCAGTCTGGCCTCGGGGTCATCGACGCCTACGGGCAGATCGACAAAGATCATCCCAAAGCGGTTTCCCAGCACCGGGGCCTCGGGTGGCCGGAGATTGATGGGTGTCACGGCGCGCAGACCAAGACCTTGGGTCTCGGCGCCCTGCTGCTTCAGGTAGAAGCCCAAGGCTCCGGCGAGCGAGCTCAGCAGTCCATCGTGGATCGTGGCACCCAGACGCTTGGTCACCCGCTCGATGCGGGCGAGAGGAACGGGATCCGACCAGGCAACCCTTTTTTCCACTCCCAACTTGCCGCGAAAGACCGAATCCGGGTCGGACCGAGTGGTAATCAGCCGGGTGAGGATCCGAGCGCCAAAGCCGCTGGTCTCTGCAAGCTCCAAAACCTCGGCCGTTCGTATGAGGCTCTCCATGCTGTCGTGAAGCGGGGTGTCCGCGGGCTCGGCACCAGCGGCCATCTCCAGCAGGATGCGGATGAGAGAGAGGCCGTCGCCGACGGCGTGGTGGACTCGGTAGACGATCGCCGAGCCGCCGTCGTAGTCCTCGAGAAAGTGAACCTGCCAGAGGGGCTGGGAGTGATCGAGCGGAGAGCTCAGGAGATCGCCGACAAGGGCCTCGAGGGCCTGCTGGTCGGCGGGCGCCGGCGCCTCCACGCGGTGAAGATGATGGCTCAGAGCAAACTCCTCGCCCTCCCGCCAGCTGGGCCGCCCGAATGGAAGTCTCGATTCCACGATCTGTTGCCGGAACCGCTCGTGGCGCATGAGCTTGTCTTCGAGAAGCTCCTTCAACAACAGGAAGTCCACCGGTTTCCTACAGGTCATGACCCCGGCGATGGTCATCAGATTGTCGGGCTGCTCCAGCCGCAACCAGGCGTTGTCAGCGTGGGAGAGGGTCTGTCGTGGAGCTTCTGCCATCGTGGCTCTCGGAGGGTGGGTTACTGGGCTCGCCGTTGGGCGATCAACTCCATGTTCTTGAACTCCGCTCCGCTGGGGGTGACGATGAATGATTCGTAGGTGTAGCTGTTCTCGTCGACCACGGTCGTGACCCGCTTGTTGGTGAGCTTCTGGCCCGAGACCGGATCGGTGATCTCGGCGCTCACGGTTCGCACCAGGCAGTCTTCGTCGCAACCGCCCCGGAAGGACATGGTATAGGTGCCCATGGTGTCCCTCCAGGTGCTGACGTACTCCTTGGCGTGGTTGTCATAGCCCTCGACACTTCGAGCCTCGAAGGGGTGCCCGAGGATCTCGCCTTGGTAGGAGGTCTCGACAAAGCGATTTCCCAGGATCCAATGAGCCTCTGCGTTGCCGGCAGAAACCACCGGCTCGGAATCCGGGGTCCGCCACACCTGGATAGTGAGCTCCCAACTGCCGACCCCGGCTGCCAGGTACTCGTGGAACTTGCCCGGAGCACCGAGAGCGGCAAGCCGGCTCCGGGGCGACTCGGGCGTGGGGTCGTCGACGGGAACCTCTTCGCCGGGAGGGTCCGACGGGTCGGTCTCTTGGGCCAGGGTGACGGCCGGCCCGGCGGCGACCAGGCCCACCACCAGGAGCCAAACGATTGTCGCGAGTCTGGGTGCCCTTCCTGTCATCACTTCTAGTCTCCTCATTTTGCCTCGTCAATGATAGTCGAGGCGTTTCAGGTTGCGATACAGTGCCTCGCATGCCAGAGAGCCGGTTCGAGACCTACTGGCGGCCCAAGCTGCACGAGGTCATCTTCGAGGCCGAGACCCCGGCGGGCAAGGCCTTCGATGTGGCATTGCTGGTGGCCATCGTCGTCAGTGTGGCCGTGGTCATGCTGGAGAGCGTGCCCGGGGTACGGGCCGAGTACGGTCCGGCCTTGAGGACGATCGAGTGGATCATCACTATTCTCTTCACCATCGAGTACATCTTGCGTCTGATTTCGGAGGGCAATCCTCTCCGCTACGCTCTCAGCTTCTTCGGTGTGGTCGATCTATTGGCCATCCTCCCGACCTACCTGAGCTTCTTTATCGCCGGCTCCCAGTCCCTGCTGGTCATTCGGGCCCTGCGTCTGCTGCGCGTCTTTCGTGTTCTCAAGCTCGCGCACTTTGTCGGCGAGGCCCGCATGCTCCACGCGGCGCTCCGCGCCAGCAGCCGCAAGATCATCGTGTTTCTGGGTGCGGTCCTGATGATCGTCCTGATCGTGGGGTCTTTGATGTATCTTATCGAGGGTCCCGAAAACGGCTTTACCAGCATCCCCGAATCGGTCTATTGGGCGATCGTCACCATGACCACCGTGGGCTATGGCGACATCGCTCCCCAGACCTTTATCGGCAAGTTCCTGGCCTCGCTGGTGATGATCCTCGGCTACGGCATCATCGCCGTTCCCACCGGCATCGTCACCGTGGAGATCGCCTCGAGCCTCAAGAGCTCCACGCGCACCAACGCCTGTCCGGAGTGTGGGGCCGACGGGCACGCCACGGATGCCAAGTTCTGCAAGTACTGCGGTACCGAGCTCGAATGACAAGTAGCCTCGCTGGGCTGCGTGAGACCGCCCGGTTCTTTCTCAAGATGGGGCTGGTGGCCTTTGGCGGCCCCTCGGCACACATTGCCATGCTGGAAGACGAGGTGGTTACCCGGCGGCAGTGGATGTCGCGGGA
>JBAUDS010000139.1:0-11888 GCA_049678185.1 Thermoanaerobaculia bacterium | reverse complement strand
CGACCCGGAGAAGATCGATCGCGAGTTCCTGCGCCGGGAGCTCGGCTACCTGCCTCCCGACGACGAGTGGCAGCATCTGCTCTGGGGTCGCGGCTCGGCCGACCAGCTCGGTGGGGTGGTCTGCCAGATCGTGGCCACCAAGATCCTCCGCCAGATCGTGGCCGACGGAGCACTCGATGGAATTGTTGTCCATAGCTACGCCACCGCGGCCGAAGAAGACAACGACGGCGGCGGGCCCATGTTTTTCATGCGTCAGAGCCTTGCGGGAGCGGATGTCTCCCGGGTCCCCGACCTGGTGATCCTCACCGAGGGCACCGGCTGTGCCGAACGGGGCGCCCTCGGCATCTATCGTGGTCAGCGGGGTCGGATGCAGATCGAGGTGGAAGTCACCGGCAAGAGCTGTCACGGCTCGATGCCCTGGGAGGGTCGCAATCCACTCGAGTACGGCGCCGCCATCATCGCCGAGGCCGCCGAGCGCTACGCCGCCGGCAGCGGCTTTGGCAGCGACCCCTTTCTCGGTCCCGGCAGCCGCACGGCGAGCTTTGCCGTCTTGGATACACCGAGCGATTGTGCCGTTCCCGAGCGCTTCACCTTTCGACTCGATCGCCGGCTCACCGCCGGTGAGGACCCGACGGCCGCCCTCGAGGACGTCGAGTCACAGTCGGCGGTGGCGCGAGCCCGCGAGGCCGGCCTCCAGGTCGAGGTTCGGGTCCCGGTCTACGACCGACCGACGTGGAAGGGCTACCGGCCGGACAATCCCCAGATCTATCCCGGGTGGGTTACCCCGGAAGATCACCCTGCCATCGCCGCCGCCGCGGAAACGTATCGCCGCATCATCTCCCCACGGGCGCCAAGCGACGGTGCGGGTGGTGCTCAGCGGTCCGAGCCACGGGTCTCGCGCTGGGTCTTCTCCACCGACGGGGTGGGTGTACCGGTACCGGTGGACGATATTGCGCCCGAGCTCCACAGCGCCAAGCGCTGGATCACCTCCGGGTCCTTTTCGCACCCGGCCATGTTTGGCATTGGGCCCGGCATCGAGCAGAACACCCACAAGATCGGCGAGTGCGTCGACAGCCGCGATCTCGCCCCTGTCATTGCCTTTTTGGCTCGTTTTCCCAGCCTTTTTCGAGGCTGGAACAGAGAGTAAAAGACTTCGCTGTCCAAAACCCGTAAAACCTGTAGAATCCGCACCTTGGGCAAAACGGGCGCTCTTCCGGCGCCGCGGAGCGAGGCGGTTCAGATGCTCTACATCCACGGTGTGGGCCACTTCCACCCAGAGAACGAGATCACCAATCAATTTCTCGAAGAGCTCGACATCGGCACCTCCGACGAGTGGATCATGGAGCGGACGGGAATTCGCTCGCGCCGCACCGTGCTCGACCTCGACTACATCCGCGAGACCAAAAACCAGGACGTGCGCGCAGCGGATGACGCAACCCTCTACTCCAATGTCGAGCTCGGCCGCCGAGCCGCCGAAGAGGCGATCGCTCGTGCCGGGATCGATCGCTCCCAGATCGGCATGGTTCTGGCCGGCGGTACGGCCGCGCAGCTCGACTGCCCGGCCGAGGCCTGTGGCATCGCGGCAGAACTGGACCTCCAAGCACCAGCGTTGGATGTCCGTTCGGCCTGCACCAGCTTTGGCGCCGCCATCCAATTGTTGTGGATGATGGATCCAGCGCAGCTCCCCGACTTCGTGCTCGTGGTCAATCCGGAGACGGTCACCCGCACCATCGACTACAGCGACCGCGGCACGGCCGTCCTCTGGGGTGACGCTGCGGTGGCCGTGATCGTTTCAAAGCGCCAGCCGGCAGACGCAACCGTCGTCCGCAGCCAGCTCGAGACCGACCCCCGGGGCTACCAGAAGATCACCATCCAGTGGGCCGACCACTTCGAGCAGGAGGGGCGATCCGTCCAGATGTTCGCCATCAAGCGCACCGTGAAGATGTTCAAGCAGCTCGAGCAGGAGTGCCAAGAGACCGACGGAAGAGGGCTGCACTTCATTGGCCATCAGGCGAACGCCCTGATGCTGGAGAACGTCTGCCGCACCTGCAACATCCCCGAGGAGCGCCATCACTCGAACGTTGCCGATTTCGGCAACACGGGAACAGCCGGACCGGTAACCGTGCTAAGCGCGGCCTGGGACGAGTTCACCGCGGGAGACCAGGTTGCTCTCCTTGGGGTGGGGGCCGGCCTCACCTGGTCGAGCACCCTGCTCCGGTTTGGAAATTCGCGATGATCACCCACGAAGAGTTCCGGCAGCGTTCCTCGTTCGACAAAGGCGAGCTCATCGCCTTTGCTCACGGAACCCTTCTCGAAGACGCACCGGAGGGCTTTCCCTCGTGCATGCCGACTCCACCAATGCTCATGATCGACCGGATTATCGATATCCGTCGCGAGAAGACCCGAGGCACGATCATCGCCGAGCGGGATGTCGCTTTGGACGACTGGTTTTTTCAGTGCCACTTCAAAGGCGATCCTGTCCAACCCGGGTGTCTGGGACTCGACGGTGTCTGGCAGCTTCTCGGCTTCTTTTGTGCTTGGTCTGGGGCGACCGGCTCGGGTCGCGCACTGGCCTGCCAGGACCTGGTCTTCGAGGGGCAGATACGACCGCGTAATCGTCTGGTTCGCTACGAGGTCGATGTACGTCGATTTACCCAGCTCCCCGAATCGGGTGCCTCGATCGCCATCGGTGATGCCGGACTCCTGGTCGATGGCGAGCAGATCTACACCATCAAGGGTGCGAGGGTGGGAATCTTCCACGACATCGACTATCCCGACTATCCCAATCCGAGTGAACGTTCACTCGGCGGATTGATGGAGCGCAGCTAGAGAATGGTCGACCCTCGACAAGCGGCACCGACAACCCGGACTCTGGATCCGGGCACCCTGCTGGCGCTTGTCCCGCAGCGCACCCCCTTTCGATTCGTGGACGAGATCGTCGAGGTCGACGAGAGTCACATTGTCGGCCGCTACACCTTCAGAGATGACGAGTTTTTTTACACCGGCCACTTTCCAGCCAAGCCCATCACTCCCGGCGTCATCCTGGTAGAGACGATGGCCCAGATTGGACTTGTGGCGCTTGGCCTCTATCTCGCGGCAGTAAGCCCTGCGATCGACGAACAGAATCTCCTGGTGTGGTTCACCGAGGCAGATGTCGAGTTCACCGGCATCGTGGGGCCGGGTGACCAGGTCACAGTGAGCGCCGAGAAGATCTATTTCCGCAAACTCAAACTCAAGGTCGCCGCCGAGATGACTCTGGCCGACGGGACTGTCGTCTGCGCCGGTGAGCTCGCGGGTGTGGGGTCGATATCATGACTAGAAGAAGAGTGGCCGTTACGGGGATGGGAGTGGTTTCTCCCATCGGCAACACCCTCGAAGACTTCGAAGCGGCTCTCCAGACCGGCCGCTCGGGTATCCGCAAGTTCGAGGCGCTGGCCGAGCTCAATTTCAAATGCCAGGTCGGCGGCATTCCGCAGAGTGTCGACTCCATCGCCACCGCATACTTCGACGAGGAGGAGCGGATGGCGATGAACAACTGCATGACCTACGCCTGCATCGCGGCGATGGACGCCTGGACCGACGCCGGGCTGGAGCTCCCCGAACGACCGGCTAGCGAAGTTCTCTGGGACACCGGCGCCGTCGTCGGCTCGGGAGCCGGAGGTGTGGAGACGCTCGGCTCGCGGGTCGTTCCACTCACCGACGCCGGCCAGGTGAAACGTCTCGGCTCGATGTGTGTCGAGCAGATCATGTCGAGCAACCTGAGCGCCAAGATCGGCGGGCTTTTCGGTCTGGGCAACCAGGTGACGAGCAATAGCAGCGCCTGTGCGACCGGCGCCGAGGCGATCTACATGGCCGCCGAGCGAATCCGCAGCGGCCAGGCGCAGCGCATGCTGGCCGGCGGCGCGGAGGGTGTGAGCCGCTACATCTGGTCGGCCTTCGACGCCATGCGGGTACTGGCACGAAAGTTCAACGACCGGCCGAGCGAAGCCTCCCGCCCGATGAGCTCGAGTGCCGGTGGTTTTGTTCCGAGTGCCGGCGCCGGGGTGCTGCTATTGGAGGATCTCGAGTCGGCCCGCGAGCGAGGAGCTCGGATCCACGCCGAATTCTTGGGCGGCGCGGTCAACAGCGGTGGCCATCGCAACGGTGGCAGCATGACTGCGCCCAATTCCGCAGGCGTGCAGCGTTGCATTACCGCTGCTCTGTCGAACGCCGGTGTCGACGGCAGCGAAATCGACGCCATCAGCGGTCATCTCACCGGGACCTTCGCCGATCCGATGGAGGTTGCCAACTGGGCGCAAGCCCTCGGGCGCCGGCCACGAGACTTGCCGTTGATCACCGCTCCCAAGTCGATGTTCGGACATGCACTCGGTGCTGCTGGGGCAATCGAGACTGTGGCGGCGATCCTGATGCTCCAGGGCGGCTATGTTCATCCCTCCAGCAACTGCGAGGATCTCCACCCGGATATCGAGCCGTATGCCGACTCGGTGGCCCACGAGTTGAAGAAGATTCCAGATATGCAAACTGTCATCAAGGCCGGCTTTGGCTTTGGTGATGTCAACTGCTCTCTGGTCTTCCGCAACTGCTCCAACTAGACTAGAACCCACAGAACGGGGGAGACTGAGGGGGAGGCATGGTGGAAAGAGACAAGATATACGAGCGGGTGGTCGAACTTGTCAGGCCCCTGTCCAAAAACAGGACTGCCGTCGAGAACATCTCGGAGGACACCTCGATTCTGGAGGACCTCCAGGTCAACTCGGCCCGCCTTGTCGACCTCATCCTGGCCTTCGAGGACGAGTTCAACATCGAGGTGGACGACGATGCCGCCGACTCGGTGAGAACCATCGGCGACGCGGTCGACATGCTGGCCAAACAGCTCAGCTGAGCGGCCGCTACCAAACAGCCAGCAGCTTCAGCGATTCACCCCTGTAAACAGAACACCAACGGTCTCCTCGGAGGAGAGGACACCCAAGCGGCCGAGCTCCAACGCTCCGGCCAAGCCGGCGGAGCCGGTCGGATCGACCTCGACATGCGTCTTGCTGCGGGCGAGATCGTTCGCCTGCTGGAGCACCGACTCGGAAGTAACCACGGGCACTCCACCCGTCGTCAGCATCCCCTCGACCACTGCCAGCCAGTCGTAGGTCTCGTCGTCGAGGATGCCGCGGGCGAGACTCTTGGGTTCCTGTTCCCATGGCCACATGAATTCCGAGCGATGGGTCGCCGCGTAGCAGAGCTCCTGGGTGACGATCTCGTCGGGTGCGCTGCGGTGGATCCACTCTGCCGCCGCCAGGCGACCGGTATCATCCAGAATGCCGGAGTCGCTCTCACCACAGCGTCGGAGGATCCGCCCGGCCACAAGATCCCAGGCCCTGCGCAGCGGAAAAGCTCCTCCGGTCTGCACGGTGTGGATACGGGGGAGACGCTCGACGAGACCCATCGTCCACGCCTCCCGAAAAGCCTGGACACACGAGCTGGCCAACGCACCTCCGCCCACTTGTACGACTAGATGATCGATCGCGCAATCTTCCTGCGCCAGGACCGAGATCATCTCCCAGACCAGGGTCTGGCCACCCTCGATGGTCAACCCGTTTTCGCTGCCCTGACAGGTAAAAGGGAGCACCCCCTCGGCCAGTGCCTGCTGGAAGCGCCGATAGCAGGGATCTCCGTCTCCTGCTGCCGAGCGCGGACAGGTCGTCAGCTGGGCTCCATACTGTGCCAAAAGATCCAGTACCGCAGAGTCGGCATCCGGTGGCACAAAGACATCGAGAGGCAGACCCGCCGCCTTGGCGACGACGGCAGCGGCCATAGCCGCATTCCCACAGCTGGCGATGGCCAGATTGGGTTGGATCCACCCCGCCCCACTTTCTATCGCCGACCGTCTCGCCACCTCCAACCAGAGCATCACCCCGACCAGATGTCGAGCCTTGTGCGAGCCGGTGACATTGCCGGTCTCGTCCTTTATCCACAGGGCGCCGGGTGAGGCCAGGCCAAGCTCCTCTCCCAGGGAGGCCTGCACTCCGAATGGTGTCTCCCGCATGCCCCTGCCCACGACTTCAGCGATAGCTTCGTCGAGCCGACGCACCATCTCCTGATAATCGCCATCACCCACCCCCGCAGCCCGCGCCGTCCAGTAGCTGTGGAAGAGCCGTCGGTAGCGGATGAAGGGATTCTCTTCGTCACTCAGAAAAAGCGCCCTCAGCTCCTCGGGGCTACCGACCGCCGGGAAATCAAGCAACCGCCGCAGCACATGATCACCCTCGTCGGTCCCCGCTCGAGGACAGCGAAACGGAAAAGGATCGTCAGCCGGAGCCTCGTAGCCGCAAGCGGCGCACACGAGGCGTGTAGGCAGAGAAGTCACCCCGGTATTGTAGGGCGTAGGGAAAAGAACGTCTTGGGGGGTGGGGGCCTGAAGCGGCTGGCCGCTTCGACCCCATGGACACAAATCGCTACGACGGGATGGTTTCAGTCCGCGCGTTGAAGTCGCGGATCATCTCGTCCCAGACCGGCACGAGATCACGCAGCTGCCGCCAGAACTTCTGCTGACGACGGATTTCGAAGTCCTCGAGCGTCACCCCCTGCTGCTCGACCCAGGTGTAGTAGCCCAGATTGAAGATCCGCCGCCGGTCGGTATAGCTCAACTCCTGCAGGTGATCGGTCGCCGCACCGGCAAGATCGCGACCGAAGATCTCTGCGGCCTCTACCTCATCGAAACCGGAGGGGAAATCGCGAGCGAGAATCTTTTCCAGCTCACTTGCATAGAGCTCGGCCCCATCGGTAGCCACCGTCAGGATGACGTCGTCTTCTTCCAGCTCGAAGTGTTTGGCCGTCTTGATGGCCGCCAACAGGTTACACAGCGAGGAGAGCCCCAGGCGCCCGAGCTCAGCGACAGTCTCCTGTTCGACCTGTTTCCTCTCGACCAGGTATCGACGTCCGACCTCGGTATTGAACAGCACCAGCAGCGAGTCGGTCGCGCGGTCGGAGACCGCCGTCACCACATCGGTGTTCATAACGTTGTGGATCAGGGGAATGTGCTTGTCGCCGATGCCCTGGATATTGTGCTCGCCAAAGCCGTTTTCCAGCAGGGTCGGGCACTCCACGGCCTCGACGGCGACATTGGACGACCCGTAGCGCTCCTTGAGCGCATCCCCGGCCGCCAGCGTGCCGGCCGAGCCGGTGGCGGAGACAAAAGCCCGCAGACGAGAGTCGGGGTGCCCCTCGCTGATCGCCTCGAACAACCGTCCCGCCGCCTGGCCGGTGCACAGAAAATGCGCCAGATAGTTCCCAAACTCGCTGAACTGATTGAAGATGATGTTCTCCGCCTGGCGCTCGAGCTCGGCACACCGGTCGTAGATCTCCTTGACGTTCGATTCGGTGCCGGGGGTCCTGATGATGTCTTCCGGCTCGTTCACCCAGGACTCGAGCCAATCGAAGCGCTCACGGCTCATCCCCTCCGGCAGCACGGCCACACCGCGGCAGCCCATGATCCGAGATACGGCGACTCCGCCGCGGCAGTAATTGCCGGTGGAGGGCCAGATCGCCTTGTGGCGCGTGGGATCGAACTGTCCCATGATCACCCGTGGCGCCAGACAGCCGTAGGTGGCCAGCACCTTGTGGGCGTGGATCATCGGGAAACGATCGGCCAACAGGATAACGATGCGGGCCCTGACCCCGGTGAGCGACGCGGGCAGTGCAAGGTGCTCCGGGAGTCTCGAGAAGCGATCCCCGTTCTTGGCGTTGTACCAGTGGACGCGAAAGAGATTCAACGGATGCGGCCGGTCGGGATCCAACGCGGTCAACCGCTCCTGGACCGTTTCGGGGATGAGGGTCGGGTCGGCCAGCTCGGCAAACGTCGGTAGAGCTATCTCCGCTTCACGGAATCGTTGGACGGTGTTGTCGAATACCTCCTGATCGGCGACCTCGGTCTCCAGTCCAAGCTTGGGCATCGTCTCTCCTCGAGCGTCTCTACGCCAGCGCCTTCATTCTCTCCCACACCGATGGAGCCTGGGCGTAGGCATCCGCCCTGATCTGCTCGACATCGCCGGTGAGGAGCTCCCCGCCTTGTACCACCAGCCGCCCACCCACCACCAGATGAGTCGCCTTGCCATCGGCGACGCCTACATCCGCCATCGCACCCGGAGCCAGCGGCGCAAAGGGTCCGCCAAAAAGCTCGCCGACCAACCTCCAGCCGGCAGTGATCCTATCTTCCACGATGCGGTCGTCCTCACCGTGGGCCGCCGCCTCCTCGGCAAGCACCGCCGCCTCCTCATCCATGCGCGCCGGATAGCCGTCGGTTCCCAGGGCGACCCGGGAGCTCGCCACCAACGCCGCCGGGTAGCCCACCCCGTTCCCCCGATTCGAACGCGGGTTCTGCACCAACCACAGCCCCCGCTCGAGCGCGAGACGCACCTGATCGCGGTCGAGATGCACCCCATGGGCGAGGATCGATCCCGGTGGCAGCGCCTCCAGCTCGAGGAGCCGCTCCAGGGGTCCCCGGTAACCACGCCGCTCGGCGTCCTCCACATCCGCTCGGTCCTCGGCGACATGGACGTGGAGCACGGTACCCAGCTCGCGGCAGAGCTCACCGGCCTCACGAATAGTCTCGTCGGAGACGGTAAAGGAGGCGTGGAGCCCGACTACACCGCGGACCAGCGGCCGTCGGTTCGACAGGATGAACCGTCGGCACTCTTCCAGCCCGCGCCTGGCCTCGCGGCGACCGTCGTTTCTTTCGGTGGCGCCAAAACAGAGGACCGCGCGGATCCCGAGCTGGTGGCAGGCCTCGGCCAGCACATCGAGCGAGCCTTCGATAAAACGGGGAGACTCGTGATGGTCGACAAGGGTCGAGGTCCCGGCCAGCAGCGCCTCGGCGACGTAGAGACGGGCGCTGGCGGCAAGCGATGCCGCGTCCAGGGCCTGGTCCAGACGCCACCAGATCCTCTCCAGAATCTCGACGAAATTGCTCGGCTTCTCCTCGGGTGGCGGCATCCCGAGAGGGGCCAGACCGCTGTAGATGTGGGTATGGGCGTTGACCCGGCCGGGTGCCAGAGTCCCCCGGGAGCAATCCAGCCGCCGATCTGATGCCGACTCGGTGGCACTCGGCGGACCATAAGAGGAGACCCGATCGTCCACGAGTTGGAGCTCTCGACCAGACCGATCGGGACCGAGCTCGAGGGTGGCGGCGGAGTCGGTCATCGATCCAGGCCACGGATGTGGCCCACCTTCATCGCCCGCGCCGCCGGCGAGTCCTTCATCGGCAGTGTGTAACGGCGGATACCGTCGTGGGCGGCAAGCGCCCCGGCCACCGCCGCCGCCGTCGGTACCAGTCCGATCTCCCCCACACCCTTGGCGCCAAAGGGACCTTCCGGCTCGGGCTCTTCGACCAGCACTACCTCCACCGGGGGCATCTGACGGGCCCGGATGACGCCCAGCTCGCGCAACTTGAAGGTCGCCGGCATGCCATCCGGGCAGGGGAGCTCCTCGGTCAGGGCGTAGCCCAGACCCATGTGGACAGAGCCCTCGATCTGCCCCTCGCACTGGGCGGGGTTGATCGCTCTCCCCACGTCGTGAGCCGCCACCACCCGTGCCACCCGGCCCTCGTCGTCCAGAATGCAGATCTGGGTGGCGAATCCATAGGCGGTGTGGGTCTTTATCTTGCCGGCGCCCTGGCCGGGGGCGGTGGTGTCGTCCACCAATACCTCGCCCGCATATGTCCGACCGACAAGCTCGGGCAGCGAGAGGCCCTGGTCCAGGTCGGCCTTCAGCTTGGTCGCCGCTTGCTCGACGGCACGGCCGCCAAACAGAGTCCCCCGCGAGCCGGTGGTCTGCCCGCAGTCGAGGGCAAAGGTCGAATCCACCCTGGGTACGAAGATATCCGGCGGTAGACCGGTGACCTCGACCGCGCACTGGATGAGCACCGTCAGCAGCCCCTGCCCCATCTCGGTGTAGCCGTTGTAGAGCGAGATGGTGCCGTTCTCCTCGACCACCAGACGGGCCTTGCCCCACTCCTGGGCGCCGTTGCCGATGCCGGAGTTCTTGATCCCACAGGCGATCCCCACGGCTCTTCCTGCCGCCCGGGCTTCTTCATACGGCCCCTTCACCGCCTCGAGGGTCTTCTTGAGCCCCACCGACTTCTCCAGCACCTGCCCGGTGGTCACCCGGTCCCCGACCTCGAGAGCGTTGCGCCAGCGAATCTCCCATGGGTCCAGTTCCACTTTCTCGGCCAGCAGATCCAGACACCCCTCCATGGCGAAGTGCGCCTGGTTGGCGCCAAACCCCCGCATGGCCCCGGCGGGTGGATTGTTGGTGCACACAGCATGGGACTCCACATCGACGTTGGGTACGCGATAGGGCCCACAGGCGTGTCCCGCCGCCCGCTCCAAGACCTTGTCACCCACCGAGGCATAGGCACCGGTGTCACCGATCATCCGGGCCCGGACTGCGGTCAGCCGCCCCTCGGCGTCACAACCCACGGTGTAGCGCATGGTGATCGGGTGGCGCTTGGGATGGAGTCGGATCGACTCTTCGCGATTGAGGGTGAGCTTGACCGGCCGTTCGGTCATCTTGGCCAGCAGCGCCGTCTGCGCCTGAATCGACATGTCTTCCTTGCCGCCAAAGGCACCACCGTTGGGCACCAGCTCCACTTCCACCTGCTCTTGATCGACGCCGAGAAAGCGCGCCACCTGGCGCCGGTCGTCGAAGATCCCCTGACCCTGGGTGTAGAGACGAAGCCGTCCCTCACCGACCGGCTCGACCAGGGCGCTCTCGGGCTCGAGATAGAGGTGCTCGACCCGCTGGGTGCGCCAGGTGCCGGTGACGACGTGCTCGCTCGCCTCGAGCGCCGCCGCTGCCTCGCCGTGTCGGACGACGGTGTGTGAGAGGACGTTTGGGTGCTGGGGATTGACCTGCGGCGCCGCCTCGCTCATGGCCTTTTCCGGGTCGAGCACCGGTGGCAGAACCTCGTACTCCACCTCGACCAGTGCTGCTGCTTCGCGCGCCGTGGCCTCGTCCACCGCCGCCACCGCGGCCAAGATATCCCCCACACACCTCACCTCTTCGCCGACCGCTATGAAGCCCGGCCAGTCGGGCCGGATCAGCCCATACCAACGCTCGCCCGGTACGTCCTCGGCGGTGGCCACCGCCACCACACCCGGGTGGGCCGTGGCCGGCGAGACGTCGATGCCCAACACCCGGGCCCGCGCATGGGGAGAGAGCACGACGGCTCCGTGGAGCATTCCGGGTCGGTCCAGATCATCCACATAGGGTCGATCACCCAGCGTCAGCTCGCGACTGGTGTAGCGCGCGAGAGAGCTGCCGACCCGGCCGTCCTGACAGGGCTCGGGAACGACCTCGCCCCGTCTGGCCCGAGCCAGCAGCTCGATCGAGTCGAGTATCTTGGTGTAGCCCGTGCATCGGCAGAGATGTCCGTTGACGGCGCGAGCGATCTCGTCGCGGCTTGGGCGGGGGTTGGCATCCAACAGGGCCTTGGCCTGCAGCGCAAACCCCGGGATACAGTAGCCGCACTGGAGACCGGCGGCGGCGGCAAAACACCGCGCAATGAGCTCACGCTCCTCGCTCGGCAAGCCCTCGAGAGTCACGATGTGCGCACCCCGTGCCCGCTCGGCAGGCACGGCACAGGTCACTTTGGGCTTGCCGTCGACCAGCGCCAAACAGCAACCACACTGCCCCTGCGGCTGGCAGCCGTCCTTGGTGGAGAGAACGCCACATCGCGTGCGCAGCGTCTCGAGCAAGCTTTCACCGGCGCGGACGTTGGCGCTCTGCGCGCTGCCGTTGAGCGTGAACTGGATCTCGGTCATCCGTCGGGCCCCCGTCGCCCCTCCTTTTGCGAGCTGCTGAAATCAGCCTACCCCGGCGCATCGGCCCGACGCAAGAAGCCC
>JBAUDS010000138.1:0-62827 GCA_049678185.1 Thermoanaerobaculia bacterium | reverse complement strand
GGCCAACAGCGATCGGGTGATGATCATCGGTACCGATGAATGTGCGATCGATCTTGCCCGAGAGGTCCTGCAGCGCAAGCACCTGGGCTTCCACATTGTGGGTTTTGTGGGTGACGACCCCCAGCTCTTGGGTCGCAGCCTGATCAATCCAAGGGTTATCGGCACCACGGGAGAGGTGCATGCGTTGGCGCTGAATTACGATGCCAGGCGCATCGTCGTCGCCCAACGAGACCTGCGGGGAAAGCTGGACATGGATCAGCTTCTCGAGTGCAAGACCTCGGGTATTCTGGTCGAGCAGGGAACCGACTACTACGAACGCATCACCGGCAAGATCATGCTCGAAGGACTGACGAGGTCTTGGCTGATCTTCTCGCGAGGATTCGTAGTCTCGAAATCGACCCTGGAGGCCAAGCTCCTATCGGACAGCGTGGTAGCCGCCATTGGCCTTGTCTTGGCGCTGCCCTTGATGCTGCTTACCGCCATCGCCATCCGTCTCGACTCCCCGGGCCCGGTCTTCTTTCGCCAAGAACGGGTGGGAAAAGAAGGCAAGATATTCACCCTCTGGAAGTTTCGCTCGATGCGGGTCGATTCCGAGGCGGACGGAGAACCCAGGTGGGCGACCGAGAAGGACCCGAGGGTTACCCGGGTCGGGCGCCTGATTCGAAAACTCCGCATCGACGAGCTCCCGCAGCTTTTGAACGTGCTCGTCGGTGATATGAGCCTGGTGGGACCTCGGCCTGAGCGCAAGCCGTTTGTAGATCGGCTGGCGGAGATGAGTCCCTTCTATGCTCAACGACACGTGGTGAGACCCGGTCTCACCGGCTGGGCGCAGATCCGAGCCCCCTACGCAGCCAGTTACGAAGATTCCGTCGAGAAGCTGAAGTATGATCTCTACTATGTAAAGAATCTCTCGTTCTGGTTGGACGCCTCGATCCTGATAAGCACGGTCAGAATCGTTCTTTTTGGGCGAGGTGGACGTTGAACCGCTCATGCCCGCCCCCGAGACCCCTCATCTGCTCAACGCATTTTCTGTAGACGTCGAAGACTACTTTCAGGTCGAGGCCTTTGCCGGCGCTGTTTCTCGATCCGACTGGGAGAGCTTCGAGCCGCGGGTCGAGAGCAACACTCGGCGGGTGCTGGAGTTGCTGGATCGCAAGCAGGTCAAGGCGACCTTCTTCGTGCTGGGCTGGGTGGCTGAGCGGTTTCCGGGGCTGGTTCGCGAGATCGCCTCCCAGGGCCACGAGCTTGGAGCACACGGCTATGACCACCGACCGGTAACCGACCTGACGAGAGAAGAGTTCCGCCAGGACACAGGCAGGTCGAAGCGCATCCTCGAAGACCTCATCGGCAGCGAGGTGATCGGGTACAGGGCTCCTACCTACTCGATCGTCAGGAAGACTCTGTGGGCGCTGGATATCTTGCTGGAGGAGGGGTACCGCTACGACTCCAGCATTTTCCCAATCCTCCACGACCGTTACGGGATCCCATCTGCCGCCCGCTTCCCCGGAGTCGTGAGCCAGAACGGCTCCTCGTCACTCTTCGAGTTCCCGATCTCCACGGTGCGTATTCTGGGCGGTAACCTGCCGTTTGTCGGCGGCGGTTATCTGCGCCAGTACCCGATGAGATTCATCCTTTGGGGAATGCGCCGCGTCAACACGGTCGAGCGTCAGCCGGTCATCGTCTATGTCCACCCGTGGGAAATGGACCCGGACCAGCCCGACCTGGCGGTTGGGGCGATGAGCCGGCTGCGCCACTACCGGAATCTCGACCAGACGGAGCAGCGGCTCGATCTGCTCATGGACCGCTTCCGATTCACCACCGTCAGGGAGGTCCTCGGACTGTGACGACAGCGGATCTTTCGGTGGTGATCCCGGTGTACAACGAGGAGGCCAACGTCGAGCCCCTTTATGTCGAGCTAACGGCGGCACTCGCGGACCTGGGCATCGCCTACGAGATGATCTTCGTCGAGGATGGAAGCACCGATTCCACTCTCGATGGGCTCCGTTCCATCTCCAATCGGGATCCTCGCGTCCAAGTGCTGCGCTTCTCGCGCAACTACGGCCAGACGGCCGCCATCCAGGCCGGCTTCGCGCGTGCAGTCGGCCGCACGGTGGTGACCATGGATGGCGATCTTCAGAACGACCCGGCCGACATCGGGCGGCTGCTGGACCGGATCGGCGATGGCTATGACATCGTTGCGGGCTGGCGGAAGACACGCAAAGACTATTTTGTGACCCGTCGCATTCCGTCGGTGGCGGCGAACTGGCTCATCCGTCGTCTGGTGGGTGGCGGCATCCACGACAACGGCTGTGGCATCAAGGCCTATCGGCGGGAGATTGTGGAGAGAACGCATCTCTACTCGGATATGCATCGCTTTCTGGTACCAGTGCTGTCGCTGACCGGCGGTCGGGTAACCGAGCTCGTCGTCAATCATCGGCCGCGAAAGGCGGGCAAGACCAAGTACGGTCTGTCCAGGATCTGGAAGTTTGCGCTGGATGTCGTCAATCTCAAGATGATTCTGCGCTTCTCATCACATCCGGCAGCCTGGTTTGCCATCCTCGGGGCACCTTTGGTGGTACTCGGTGTGCTGGCCGCTGCCGTGAGTTTCTACATCTGGGTCATGAAGGATGGCGAGTACCCGGTTGTGGCCGTCGCCACCGCGCTCATCGCCTTCTTCGCAACCGTCCAACTGGTGCTCTTTGGCATGATTGCCGAGCTCGTTGTACGGCTCGGAGACTTCAAGGAGACAGAGCCCCTGCTATTGAACATCGAGAACAAAGGAGTCGGCTGCAATGAGGGTGTCTGACTCGTCTCCGAGTCCGGAGATCTCGGTGGTGATCCCGGTGGTCGAGCGTCACGGGGACTTGCAGCGCCTCTTCTCCGATTATGCCCGGGAGGTGGCGGAGCTGGGGCGTCGAGCCGAGTTCATTTTTGTCGTCGACTACCGCCAACAGTCGGTCCTGCCCGATCTGCGGAAGATCCAAGAATCCGCCGACCAGGAGGTCATCCTGGTGCGTCTGGGCGGGATGTTTGGTGAATCGGCGGCACTGACCGTCGGTATGGAGCAAGCGCGAGGCGAGATCATCGTCACCCTCGCTCCCTATTTTCAAGTCGAGCCTTATGGCCTGGGAGAAGCTATCCGCGAGATCGATGCCGGCGCGGATCTGGTGGTCGGCTGCCGGTCGCCGCGGATTGACTCCTGGTTCAACCGCTGTCAGACGAGAATCTTCCACGGGATCGTAAACCTGGTGGCGGGCACGAGGTTTCGTGACATCAGCAGCGGGTTCCGGGCCATGAGGCGCGAAGTTGCCGCAGAGCTTCCCGTCTATGGGGGGATCCACCGGTTCTACCCTGTCCTGGCGCTGCGGCGCGGTTTCAAGGTCAAAGAGCTCGACGTGCCGCAGCGGGCGGAGGATGCGCCAACTCGATACTACGGTGTGGCGGTCTATCTGAAGCGCCTGCTGGATGTGCTGACGGTCTTCTTTCTCATCAAATTCACCCACCGGCCGCTGCGGTTTTTCGGCGTGGTGAGCCTGCTGCTCGTCGTTCCGGGTCTGGCGATCACTGTCTACCTGGGGATCTACCGGTTGCTCGGCCTGGGTCCCATCGCCCAACGGCCGCTACTGCTGCTGGGAGTGCTGCTGATAGTGCTCGGAATCCAGCTGCTGTCGATCGGACTCATCGGCGAGATCATCGTCTTCACCCACGCCAGAAAGCTGCGGGAGTACCGGATAGCGGAGGTCATCCGTCGTCCGGCCGAGAGCTCGAGTCGCGAAGAGAGACCGGGTCCTGATCCATAATTACTCACGAACCACGAACAACGCGGGCTAGCTTGCGCGGGTGAAGAGCGGCGCCAGTAGCTCTGCCCTGGAGGCAGACCGTCGTGGATCGACCGCCCAGTCGGTGCGCCGCAGCATGAGATCGTCGAGGTGGAGCACCGATTCCTCGGCGATCAGCTGCCGAACATGCTCATACGCCGAGTCGGCGTCCCGTTGGAGAAGCGACCGCAGCTCGTTCCACGGCAGAGGATGCAGGGTTGCGGGCCGGGGAAGGTCCGCAAGGGCGGGCAGATTCATACCGCGCCAGCGTTGGATCTCCCGCAGCGTCTTCTCTGCCACCCGCCGTGCGGTTGTGAGCTTCACCCCCGAAACGCTGAACAGACCCTGCGGCCCGCCATGATCTGCGTGGTGCCGGATCTTCTCCTGTAGGGCGAGCTCGACCGAGCCGATGCTCTTGGCGGGAAGAAAGCCGCTGTAGATACGCAGGGCGTCCTTGGTTTCGAGGTCGAAGCCGGGGATCGACGCATTGAGATCGTCGAGGAACCGGAGCAACAGGTCTTCTTCGACCTCGGCTTGGCCGAGCGACGGTCCACAGCTCGCGTGAAACGTGCCGGCGAGCGTCAAGCCTTGCCAGGGGACAAGAAAGTAGGTGCGGCCCTCTCGCGAAAGCGGCTCCACGGCGAGAGCGGCTTTGGAGAGAGGCGGCCGGTCGAGTAGGACATTGAAAGCGAGCGAGGGGTGGAAGAGCTCCGGCAGGTCGCGGTCGAAGGTCGAGGCAACCTCACGACACCAAGGTCCCGCGCAGTTGACAATCGTGGCCGCCTCGACCTCGAGTGTTCGGCCGGAGTCGACATCCAGGCAGCAAAGCCCTGCCACTCTCCCATCGCGCACGACGAGTTCTGTCGCCTCGGCGTAGTTCAGGGTGACAGCGCCGTTGGCCGTGGCCCAGTGCAGCATCTCGACCAGCAGGCGGTGGGAGTCGGTCACAAAGCCGTCGTACCAGAGGGCTCCGCCGCGAAGATTGCTGCGATCGAGGGCGGGACAAGAAGCCACCGTCGCCTCCTTCCCGACCACTCGACCCCGGGGGAGGAACCGGTCGAATCTCACACCGCGATTGCGGTTCCGGGAGAGCAGATCCGTGACCAGGAGGGCTGATCGCAGCACGCTTGGTCGGCGCAGGCCGCGGCCATAGAGTGGCATGAGACAGGGAACCGGCTCGACCAGGTCGGGGAACTGTTGGAGCCACCAGCGCCGCTCTGCGACCATCTCCCGGAAGCGGTGGAGATCCATCGACTGGAGGCTCCGCAGGCCGCCGTGGATGATGTGGAGGCTGTTCCAACTGGTCTCGCCGCCAAAATCTCGTCGCTCCACCAACAGCACGCCGAGCCGGCGGCGGGCAGCCTCCAGGGCCAGGGCAATGCCATAGACCCCACCACCGACGATCACGAGGTCGTAGCTGGAACGGTCTACCGCCACCGGGTCGCGTTGGATCACCGGCTGCTCCCGGATGCGGTCATGTTGCCCGCCAACGGCGGCGCCAGTCCTCGAAGACCATGAGCGACCAGAGAATGTGACTGTGGTTGGCTATTCCCTCCTCGTGCTCTCGCTTGAGCGTGGCGATGGTCTCCACAGCGAAAACACCCTCCCGCTGCAACTGCCCGGGGTCCAAGAGCTCTTCCATCAATGGTCGCAGCTCGCGGCGAAGCCACTCCTTGATGGGGATGCTGAATCCCTCCTTTGGACGGTAGACGCATTCGCGGGGGACATGTCGGGCGGCGACCTTCTTGAGCAGGGGCTTGGTCTGCCGACCCTGGACCTTGAGCCGAGGCGGCAGCGCGAACGCCAACTCGACCAGCTCGTGGTCGAGCAACGGCACCCGCGCTTCGAGCGAACAGGCCATCGACATCCGATCAACTTTGACCAGACAGTTGTCGGCCAGGTAGCTCTTCAAATCCACGTAGAGCCCACGATCGATCGGATGACGGTCCCGGGCCGCCTCTTGGAGCTGGAGGATGTGAGCTCCCACCGGTGTGACCATCTGCTCGCGGGCTTCGGGGGTAAAGAGCCGCTGGCGCATACCCTCGCCGGCAAAGAGCCGCCAACGCGCGTGGCCCAGACGGGGATCGTGCTCCAACCCCTCGACAAAGCGGCGCGCCTTGTTGATCCAGCCCTTCTTCGCCGTCCGCGGCCGCCAACCCCGAATCCAGGGCTCGAGCAGGCGCTGGCCGAGCGGAGTCAAAGCCCGTGACCACCAACGGGCGGCCTCCTGGGCCACATAGGTCTCGTAGCCGCCGAACAGCTCATCGCCACCATCACCGGTCAGGGCCACCGTGACCTCCTCACGGGCGAGGCGAGATACGAGATAGGTCGGGAAGATCGAGAAATCCCCGATGGGATCGTCCATGAAGTGCATCAACTTGTCGAAAAGGTCACCCACCGCGGGTTGCAGGATCTCGACGCGATGGCTGATGCCCAGATGCCGTGCCACTCTTCGCGCCCAGGAGCTTTCGTCATAGCTGCGATCCTCGAAGCCGATGCTAAACGCGCGCGCCTCTCCCATCCCGCTCACCACGAGGGAGCTGTCGACGCCACCGGAGAGAAACGTACCCAGGGGAACATCGCTGACCAGTTGACGCTGGACGCACTGGCGGAGCGTCTGGTCGACGGCCTCTTCGTAGTCGGCGTTCGATCGGGTATGGGTGGCGGTGGCGCCATAGTCGGGAACGGCCGCGGGCGGCACGTCCCACCACGAGATGCTCCGGGATGATCCATCCGTCAGGTCGACCAGCAGCATCGTCCCCGGCTCGAGCTTGTGGACGCCCTTGAAGAGAGTGCGCGGAGCGGGCACGTACTCCCACGACAGAAACTGACCAAGACTGTCCAGGTCGACCTCCCGCGGCACCAGCCCGGATGCCAGCAGCGCCTTGATCTCGGAGGCATAGACGAGATGCCGGCCGGTGTGGATCCAGAAGAGCGGCTTGATCCCGACTCGGTCGCGAATCAGCGCCAGCCGCCGCTCCGCCTGGTCCCAGACGGCGATGGCAAACATGCCGTTGAGCCGAGAGACAAAGTCGGGACCATGCTCTTCCCACAGGTGCACAATCACCTCGCCGTCGGTGTGCGAGGCGAAGCGGTGGCCCGAGGCTTCGAGCTCGCGGCGCAGCTCGAGAAAGTTGTAGATCTCACCGTTGAAGACCGTACAGACGGACCGGTCCTCGTTGAAGATCGGTTGCTGTCCGGAGTCGAGGTCGATGATGGCGAGTCGCTGCATGCCCAGGCCCACCTCGCCGTCGACGAATTGCCCTTCGTCGTCCGGACCCCGATGGGTGAGCGTCTTGCACATCTCGCTCAGCTGCCGGCTGGTCGGCCTCTCGCCGCCGTCGAACGCTACGATCCCTGCAATGCCGCACATCAGGCCAGACCCTCGAGGAGCTTTCGCATCTTGGCCAGATAGGCCTGCCGGGAGTATCGAGCGTCGTAGAACGAGCGGGCGGCATCGACGGTTTGTTGCCGAGTCTCGCTCGTCATCGCCGCCAGGATAGCGTCGGCAAGCGCGGCGGGCTCCGGATCTGCCAGCAAGCAGACCTTCTCGGTCAACAGCTGGGTGTGGGAGGGGATGCGGGTCGCCACAAACGGTTTGCCGCTTGCCAGGTAGGCGTAGATCTTGAGCGGGGTATTGGTGCCGGTGCGGCGAGGCGAGGTGAGGACGTCGGCGCGGTCCAGAAGTCGGCGCGCTTCCGGTTGCGCCAAGCTGCCGGTGAAGAGAGCGTCTTCAGCCAGACCCTGCTGCCGAGCGAGGTCCTGGTGGCGCTCCACCTGGGCCGGCGAGCCACCGATCATCAGCAGGAAGGCGTCGGGTCGGTGTCGCCGCACAAGAGCGAAAGCTTCGAGGAGCAGATCGAGGCCCTGATAGCTCTCGAAGGTCCCGGCGTAGCCGACAACAGATCGATCGGCGGGAATCTGGCGCAACCATTCCGCAGCAGTTGCCGCCCCGCCCCCGGGATTCTTCAGGCGCACCTCGTCGATGAGAGAGTTTTCGATGAGGAAGTGTCGATCCGCATCCGGCATCCGGTCGCGGGCGTAGTCGGCCAGGGCGGGGCTGATGGTGATGACGGCATCGGCGGCTCGGAGGCTGGAATTCTCGAGCTTTGCGAACAGCCCGATGAGCAGGCGCGAGCGTGTGAAAGCGAAGTTTGTCAGCTGCTGGGGCAGACTCGAGTGCATGTCGTAGACCAGCTTGAAGCCGAAGAACGGCTTGAGAAAGCGACAGAAAAAGACGCTCTCCTCGTGAGCGTGAATGAAGTCGTAGCGATTTCGCATGAGTAGGGAGAGAGCCCGCGTGACGAGAAACAAGTCGAGAAAGAGCTTGAGAAGAGAGGGTCCGACGGCGACCGGCCCCAGCCACTCGAAGGCTGGGATCCTGAGGATGCGAACACCGGGGATCTCCACGTCCTCACCCTGGCCATAGGTCAGAAGATCGACCTCGACCCCGAGCTCGGCCATCACCTCGGTTCGATAGTAGACGCTGAGTGGGGTACCGCGAGGGGAAAAGAAAGGCTCGGGCGCGACTACCAGGGCTCTCATGATCCAGCCCTGCGACCGAGCTTGCGCAGTTGCATGCCGACTTGCTTGACGGTAAACGGGAGTAGCCGCTCGCCAGGGCCGTAGGTTGCGGGGTGAAAGCCCGGATCCCGCAGCCGGGAGAGCAAGCCGGCGGCGGGCGTATCCCGATCCAGAGGGGTCGGCAGCACGAAGCCGCGAGAGCCCGCTCTCGAGACCTCGCCGGCAAAGGGGAGGGGATCCGAGCCGGGGAGGTCGCGGATCCCCAGGCACCGAGCCCTCTCGAAGGTATCCGGGCGTGGGAAGGAGCTGGGCCGGCCGCCATTGTCCCCCAGGAAGAAGCTTGCCGGTGGCTCTGTGTCGAGCAGGCTTGCCAGCAGCCGCCCTCGCCGCCCCCACCATTTGCCAAAGCCCCACGGCACCACGGGAAGCGCTCCACAGTCCCGAACGGCCAGCAGGGTCTCCCCGAGCGGGCGACCCTCGGGCAGATCACGATCGCAGCCGAGTGCGAGCACCTCCAGAGCTTCGGCCGTGCGCAGCTGGCGTCCCGCCACCAGGATCAGCCTGATTTTGCCAGCGCGCTCGACCAGCAGCGAAAGCTCCTCTCGGGTCTCGAGACAGGCCCAGGCAGCGGAGTCATGTCCGACGTCGAGCGATGCGAGGCGATGCCACGGCCACTCGTTCTCGCCGACGGTCAAAACCAGAAGACCGAGAGCCGAGCCGTCCGTCCCCAGGGTCGCCGCCGCCTGCCGGAAGTTGGTCTCGGCTGCGGCGAAAAAGGTCGCCGGATCGAACCGGTTGTGCATATGAGCGTGAGCATCCACCAGAACCGGAGGGCCGAGTGACCATTGGTCGATCCGCTCGACCATCAACCGGCCCCGCTTCCGTACAGCTGCTCGTAGGTCTCCGCCAGACCCGCGGCGAGGTCGTACCTGGGCTCGAAACCCAGGAGCGCCCTTGCTCGGCCGGTGTCGAAGGCGGTGTTGGCGGTGAAGAAACGGAGCGTCCGTCGGGAGATTGGCGGCTCGCGGCCGAGTACCCGACCACCCCACTCGGCGGCGAGTGCGGCGACGTACAGCAGGGCAAGAGGGACCGATTTCGGCCGGCGGACGTCTGCCAGGCGGGCCATCTCATCCACCAGGTGACGTACGGTCACCGCCCGGTCGTCACCGACGACGATCACCTGACCGATCGCCGAATCGGCCGCGGCGGCGCGCTGAAAAGCCTCCGTCATGTCGCGGACATAGATGCAGTGACGGAGATTCTGGCCGCCTCCGGCGAGAACAAAGCGCCCCTTTCTGAGTGCGCGGAAGAGCTTCTCGGTGCGAGGGCACCCGGGTCCATATACCCAGACCGGACGCAGAATAACCGCCGGCAGCCCGGATCGCATCGCGTCCAGAACGACGCTCTCTCCCTCGAGCTTGGTTCTCTCGTAGACGAGCTCGGGATGACAGGGAGTCTCTTCGTCGGCAGGTGGGTTCCGGATGCGGCCATAGACCCCGACACTGCTGCAGTGGACGAACCGCCCGACGCCGGTCTCCCGGGAGCGTGCAACCAGCCCCTCGACCGCGCCGACGTTTATACGCCGGAAGGCCTGTTCGCTCTGGGAGACGCCGAGATGAGCCGCGGCGAGGTGGAAGACGAGGCCCACGCCCTCGAGCGCTCGACGCTGCACTTCCGGGTCGGTGACATCTCCATCGATAAGCTCGAGATGGGCCGGCGTTGGAAGCCGACGCAATCTCTCGAGATCGATGTCCAGAGCAGTAACGCTGTAGCCGTTCGCGGCCAGTGCGAGTGCGAGATGGCTGCCGAGAAACCCACCCGCCCCCGTCACCAGCGCCCGCTCGCCATCTGCCGTCGGCCGAATCGTCATTCCGGTTTTCGTGACACGACCGATACGGCGTAGCCGACTGTACCCAGGAGCACCAGATCGAGCCGTGAGAGCGCGTAGAGAAAAGGGTAGATGATGCTGTAGAGACGATACTGTTTCTCTACCGCGCGCAGGCGGTCCTGGGAGCTGGGGGCGATGTCCCCCGCCTCCACCTCGGTTCCACTCTTCCGCGACAGGACCTTCACATAGCCGAAGTTGATGCCCAGCTCCAGCAACTCGGTGAAGAACCTCGCGTAGCTTCCAGCCGTGAGCGGGTGGAGACCCACGGCCTCGAGCATGCTTTCGTGCTGATCCACCGTATAGCCGACCACCTTGTGACCGTAGATCTCCTTGGTCATCCCGAGCCGGTTCTTGAGCGCCACGAGCGGCTTGCCGAGATCCCCATTCGGCGTGGTGACGATTACCGTTCCACCTGCGCGAACGGCCCGGTGGAGCTCCCGATTGAAGCTTTCCGGGTCATCGAGATGTTCGTGTACATCGATGCTGACTGCGAGGTCGAAGGACTCGTCGTCAACCGGTATTCGAGCGGGATCTCCCCGCAGCACCGGCTCTCCCAGCAACCCCTCCATCTCGGTGATCTGCTTCGATTCGTTCTCCACCCAGGTCCAGCGGCCGCCATGAGCTCGCAGATGGTGGTTGAGGGCGCCATTGTTGTCGCCATGGGTCACGAGCAGGCACTTTCGATCCCTTGCCTCTCCGATCTGCTCGCGCAGCAGGGCCAGCTTCTGCTGTTTCTTGAGGCTCCGCGAAAACATACCGAGCTGCCACGGGGGTGTATTCCTTCCGGTGCCGGAGGGCGACGTCCTTGGAGTGGAGTGGGTGCTGTTCATCGTGCGCGGGCTGTGGGTGGCGCGCAGGTTTGGGCGCGTCCCAGAAGTGATCTTAACCCGCATTATTCATGATCGTCGCCAGCTCCTGTGCTAGCATTCGCAGGAATTTTGGGTTGCCGCAACACCTGGCGGTGCCGGGGGATGCCGAAGGAGGGTGCCGGGCGGAGCTCACTGACTCCGCGCGCTTGTCGCCGACTCATTCTCGATCCAGCGCCCCGGCCTCCAGGGAGGTCGCAGGTCCCGACGATCCATGCCTGGCTACCCGGCACGGAACACGCATCATGTCGAAGCTCATCACCTTCTCGGGTCTGGACGGTGCCGGCAAGACGACGCAGATCTCTCTGTTCACGGAGTATTTGGAGAGAGAGTCGACAAGCTTTTCGACGCTCGAGATGTACGACGATGTATCGGTCGCCGCGCTGGTTAGGAGGAAGCTTGCGCGCAAGCAGCCATCGGCTGCAAAAACTGCTGGGCCACGGGATCCGCAACCCCTTCGCTTGGACAAGAATCGCTCGGATTTTCCCACGGTGGTCGCCCGCCAGTTTATCTATCTTCTCGATCTCCAGCGATTTCTCATCCTGCGCCGCCGACATGCCACCGGGCCCGATGATGTCCTGGTCATGGATCGGTACTTTTTCGACTCTCTGGCCAATCTCCTTAGCGCCACCGATCTTGCTGCTCCGTATGTGTCATTCTTTCTGAAACTGGCACCCGCGCCGCAGCTTGCCGTTCTACTCGATGTGGCACCGGAGACGGCATTTCGCAGAAAACGGGAGTACCCGTTGGAGTATCTACGGCAACGCCGCCGCGCCTACCAGAAGATCTTCGCGCGCCTGGAGACGGCGCTTGTTCTGGATGGTGAGCAGGAGCCCGAGCTCCTTCATCAGCAGCTCGTGGAGCGGGCAAGGTCACTGTCACCGAAGGGTGAGCTCTCATCGCATGCCTGAGTCGTCCACATTCGACGAACCGCGGGTTGCCGACGCTCTTGTTCGCCTGCTGAGGGGCAAGCCCCTTCAGGCCGACTTGGAGTATCTAAGTCGACTTCTCGATGAGGGGCCCGGCGACCTGCTCGCACTCTGCCAGCAGAACCTGATCGTCCTTCGCAGTCTCGCGGCTCTGGAAGCCAACGGTGTATCGCTTGGAGGAGAGGCGACAGCCTGGCAAGAGAAAGAGCGTAGCCGCATCGAGCAAGGGTTGGCCACGATCGAGAAGATTGGGGGGCACTTCGATCGCGCAGACCTTCCGTTCATGGTGATCAAGACCGGAGACCATTTCCCCGACCAGGGCCACGACATCGACCTGCTGCTCAAAGATGGGGGCGCCACGGCGGAGCGCATCATGCGCGACGAGCTGGGCGCATCGCCTCTGGACCGGTCGGTATCCGAGGTGCTGTCGGCCAAAAGCAACTGGCGATGCGGTCCGACCACCGTCGAGATGCATGTCGGCCGTCTGGGACAGGTGGGCGAGCACCGGCGGTTGGCCGAAGAGCTGTTCAGCCACCCTCAGCAGGCTCGAATAGGCCCCTTGGACGCCTGGGTTCCATCTGCGGAAGGTCGTATGATTCTGGCCATGCTGCAGCGGATCTACCGACATTTCAACTTCCGTATCTGTGATGTGATCAACGTCGCCAGCCTCGTCGAGGACAAGACCCTGAACTGGGAAGACCTCTGGCGTCTGTGCCGAGAAAGCGGAATCGGCTACGGAGTAGGTCTCGGCATCGCCATGGTGGCTGATCGGCTGAGTAGTCTGGGCGATGATCTGCCACTGCCTGCAGGCGGCCCGATTCCTCGGCCTTGCCCGTTCCCGATATCCTTTCGTCGGGGCTACTACCGCTTTTCTTTGCGGGGGGTGGTGCCCGGGGTCTTCGCGAGGCAAGTTGGCGGTAGTGTCAGACAAGGTGCGATCCTGCAATCGAGTCGCCTTGCGTTTCTTGGTTTTCTGATGGCCTTTGTCGGTTTCAACATTCGCTTCTTTCCCGGTATCCCGGTTTGGCGCAAGCTGTGGTAACAGCGACTTCGCACCTCCCGCTCGCCGAGATCGAGAGCGTTGTGAGACAGCGCGCGCCGGAGCTTTTTGGGCAGACGGGGCCGGTTCAAGAGGTCGGCGTGGAAGTCCACCACACGGTCTATGTGGTGGACTGCCGCTTCGACTCCGACAGCTACCGGTTTGTGGTGAAGCCGCAGCCGCGAGAAGTAGGGGTCGGTGATACGTGGCAGCTTTGGGAGCTCCACCAGGCGGTGCGGGGCGCCAGCGACTCGTTGGAGCAGCGGCTCGTCAGATTTCTGGGAGTGGACAAAGAGCACGACCTGGTTTTTATGGAGTATGTCGAGGGAATCCCCCTGGAAGACTTGCTCAAGAACGGCTCGGGGTCCGACCGCGAAGTCGTTGAGAGCGCGCTGGAAGAGGTTGCCTTGGTCTTGCGATCTCTACGGGGACTGGAGACGAGCAATCTCCCGACACCTGCCGCGCGACGCCGAAACGGGAGCTACCGGACCCAGCTCGAGGAGGCCATCCACAGCCGCGAGCTTTCTCGCTGGCTGGGGGATACCCGCGCGCGAGTGGACGCCATTCTGGAGCTCTTTCCGCCCTCGTTTTGGGAGAGACGCGACGACGGGTTGAATCTCGAGGATCTCCAGCCAAAGAACGTGTTGGTGCAACCGGATGGTCGGATTCGAGTGATCGATGTCAACTACACGACCGGCAATCCGACACAGACTTTGGCCTTTTTCATGTTGAACCTGGATGTACTCGCCATCCGGTGGCCCAGCCGGGCGGCTCTCGACCGCACCTCGTCGTGGAAGAGAATGGTGCTGGAGGAGTACATACGGGACGATCCGGCTGCCGAGCGGTGGCTTAGGGACCTGACGTTTTTCTACCCGTGGAAGCTCGCAGCGATGTATCGGCAGCACTCGGAGCGGCATCCCTGGGCAGAGCACTATCTTGCGTGGTTCTACAGCAGGCTACTAAAGAGCTCTCTCAGCGAATGGTCCCGTAGCCCCGCCCCCACTTGATCGGGCTCTCGCTCTGAGAACATACAATCGGACCAGGGGCAATGCCCCTTTCCACTGCGGGTGGAGTCCGTCAGACACATAGTTGATCGTGCATATGAGTCGCCCTCGATCCCGGCACCCCGACCAGCCACCAGCCCGTGTCCTCCGGACAGGGCTTGGTTTGCTTCTCCTTTTGGTACCGGTTGCCGCGAGCGGACAACTCCTCCACCCATCGGATCTCGTTTACGAGGGACTGATTGCGCCGCCCCAGATCAGCGGCAGCGGGCCGCGGTTCGGCTATGGGTTGGTTGGTCTCGAGTACGACCCGACATGCGCCGGACGGGAGGATCCCTCGCCGTCCGACGGCCACCCCGGGTGTCTGGTGGGAACCTCCCACAAAGACCACGACATGATGGCCATGTTCGACATCCCCGAGCCCTACCTGGCGCAGCAGGGAGACTACGAGTCGGTGCCAAAGGGCTTTCTTGTCGTCGATTTCTTCAAGTGCTCGATCCGTCACAACGGCTCCGATATACAACAAGAGCTCGACGCCGAGGAGCTGTGGGTCGCCCGCGATATTCCGGGTGTGGCACGGTCGGAGGAGGGAGAGTGGCTGTGCACCTGTGGCCACGACTGGTACGACGTGAACGACTTCGACTACAAGTCCCACTGCTGGTTCGACTTCGACCCGGTCGAGGTCAACGCCCGCGGGGCCTTCGGCTTTGGCAAGCCGGGAGATGAGACCTATCATTCTCAGCGAATGTCGTGGTATTTGGGCGCCATACCGCAAGCTTGGGCCAACAAACACCTCCAGGCGCGCAAGCAACCCTTCTGCTTCAGCGGTATGCAGCGGATGGGTGGGGGCTGCCCCGGCTGTAGTGGAGGACCGACGATATATGCGTTCCCGTGTTCCGAGTTCTCGTTCGACGGCCCCCAACCCTGGAGGGAGGCGCAGCAACTGCTCGGATACCCGGGTGTCAATCCCATTCAAGTGGCCACAAAGATCCACCCCGACTTCTCACCACGTTCACAAGCCCGCGGCGCGACCTGGGCCGGTGGCGCCGTTCTGGTTTCGGCTCGCAAGGGGGGCGACTACTGGTGGTACGGCAAGGAGGACCCGTGGACCGACCCCCACGCGCACCGCAGCTCCTGTCTCTTCAACCACGGCGCTCCAGATGGCTGCTTCATGGAAAAGGGCCCGTACCTGCCCTGGGGTACCAGAGACTACTGTCATCCGGGCTCGAAGGGCTATCACGCGTTGCTCGATCCGGACGGCTCCGGGGGCCCTCAATACACCGCGCAGCTCCAGTTCTACGATGCGCAAGAGTTGGCCGAGGTTGCGGCGGGCAAGCGCGAACCCAGCTCGGTTCTACCCTACGCCTGGCACGAGGGTCCGCCGGAGCTCTGGAATTCCGACTGTGCGGATCCTCGGGATCTGGCCTTCGACGCGGACAATCGAAAGCTCTATTGGGTCGAAAACAACAAGGAACAGCCGCTTATCCACGTCTACTCCGTCGACACGCCGCAGTGCTGCAACGACCTGTTTGAGCTCGAGGTGTCGATGACGGGCGGGGGCGAGGTGACGAGCGAGCCGGACGGGATCGACTGCGGCGGTGACTGCCGGGAGGTATTTCTGGAGGGAACCAACGTGGCGCTCAACGCGCGGCCGTTGGCCGAAGGCAGCTTCACCGGGTGGAGCGGAGGCCTCGATTGTGAGGACGGAGAGGTCACGATGTTCAAACCCACCTCGTGCACGGCACATTTCGAGTGTCCGCTTGGCTCCGAGATCATGGTGAGCGAGCAGACCATCGATGGAACACAGACCTTCGAGCACTGTAGTCGGATCGTCGTCGGGCCCGCGGTTGTCCTCGCAAGCGGGGCGGAGGTGACCTTGCATACGGGTAGAACGGTCGAATTCCGCTCACCTTTTTCAGTCGAAGCAGGCGCCAGCTTGAGGGTCGTCGCCTCGCCCTCTTTCTGACCTATCTCGCAGCCGGCGAGGTCGAGGTCGCCGAGAGGCCTCGACGCCATCACCTGCGCTATCATCCTGGAACCGGGCCGCACAGCGGCACCCCGCAGAAACGCCAGGAGGACTGCTGGTATGGAGCCGGCGCAAGAAACCTTAGCCGAAATCCGTCAGTACTGGGATTCCCACCCGCTGGGCATCCAGTACGTCACCGACAAATCCATCGAGGTGGGCAGCCGCGAGTTCTACGACCACATCCGGCCGTGGATGAACCCCTACAAATTCCCCTGGATTCTTCGCCGCATCGAACGGGAGGCCGAAGCGCTCTCTGGTAAACACCTGCTGGAAGTGGGCTGCGGCCTCGGCTTCGACAGCGCAGAGTTTCTCAAACGCGGTGTGCGAGTGACGGCGACCGACTTGACACCGACCGCGGTGGAGCTCGCCCGCCGGCACTTCGAGCTGGAGGGCCTGCAGCCGGCAGCGGTGCAGGTAGAAAACGCGCTGAATCTCTCATTCCCCGACGACACCTTCGACGCGGTCTGGGCCAACGGTGTCCTGCACGCCACGGGGGACACCGCACGGGCCATCGGCGAGGTACGGCGAGTCCTCAAACCGAATGGCCGAGCGATCATCTCCCATTTCTATCGTCGGCCCTCCTGGATGTATCTCATCCATCGTCTCGGTCGCGAGAATATCGAGCACAAGGACGAGGATCCGCCGGTCAACGAGTTTCTGGTCGAGCAGGAGATCGAGGGGATGTTCGACGGCTTCGACATCGTGGAGTCCAGCCGCGAGCACTACCGAGCGCTCCCGGTCTGCCGTAGCGGTCCAAAGGCGGCGGCCTACACCTATGTCTTCCGACCGCTCTACAATCTCCTGCCTGTTGCTGTGGCGGAGAAATTCGCCTACAAATACTCGGTGACCGCGGTCAAGCGATAGCTCGGCGCACACCGACAGTCGAGGATCTCCGGCGACGTCTCATGTGTGGCATCTGCGGCAAATACAGCACCGAGGGTGTGGGCCGGAGTGAGCTCGAGGCGATGGCTCGGGCCATCGCCCATCGAGGCCCGGACGACGAAGGCTTCTTTCTCGACGGCCCAATAGGGCTTGCCAGCCGACGGCTGAGCATCATCGACATCGAGTCCGGCCATCAGCCTCTCTCCAACGAGGACGGCTCCTGCTGGATCGTCTTCAACGGTGAGATCTACAACTACCGGCAGCTGCGCGGAGAGTTGGAGGCGAGCGGCCACGTCTTCGCCACGCGGAGCGATACCGAGGTCATTGTCCACCTGTATGAGGAGGAGGGCGAGAGCTGCGTGGAGAAGCTCGACGGCATGTTCGCCCTGGCGATCTGGGACAAACGGCAGGAGAAGCTGCTCCTCGCCCGGGATCCTCTTGGCCAAAAGCCGCTCTTCTACCGGCAGGCCGGCGACGATCTGGTCTTCGGGTCGGAAATCAAGGCCATTCTTGCCGCAGAGAACTGCGACCGGAGGTTGGATCGCGAGGCACTCCATCACTATCTCTCGCTGCGATTCATCCCGGCACCCCGAACTATGTTCGAGGGGATCTCCAAGCTTCCCCCGGGCCATCGCCTCGTCTTCCAACGAGGTCGGGCACGCGTGGAGCGCTACTGGAATCTGGACTTCCGCAACAAGCTGACCTTGAGCGAAGAAGAGCTCGTGGAGGCCTTGCGGGAGCAACTGCGCCGGACGGTCTCCTCTCATCTCGTCAGCGACGTGCCCGTTGGGGCGCTGCTGAGCGGCGGGATGGACTCGAGCATGGTCGTGGCCCTCATGGCCGAGGCGAGAGACGAGCCGGTGCAGACCTTCTCCATTGGGGTTCGAAAGCAGAGCTTCAATGAATTGCCCTTTGCGCGGCAGGTTGCCGACAGCTGTGGCACGCGGCACATCGAGGGGACCGTCGAAGCCGATCTGATGGCCCTGCTGCCCAAGATGGTCTTTCATCTCGATGAGCCCTCCGATCCGGTGGCGGCTTGCATGTACCACGCCGCCGAGCTCGCCTCGCGGCATGTCAAGGTCGTTCTGGGGGGAGACGGGGGTGATGAGCTGTTTGCCGGTTTCGATCGCTATCTGGGCTTGCAGCGTCTCGATCGTCTCGGTTCGCTCGCTCCGGTGGCGAGTCGGATGGTGCTCGGTCCGCTCGCGGCTCTGTTACCCGAAAGCTTCGCCTACAAAAGCCTGACTCAAAAGCTACGTTGGTTGGGGCGGGTGGCGGACGCCCCGACGACGGCCGAGCGCTATGCGGAGGCGACCCTATTCTTCCGCTTCTCACACCAGCAGAAGGAGGAGCTCTTCACCGATCCGATCTGGCGGAGCGTCGGCGGGACCGACTCCAGTCGGGTTCTGGTCGACGAATTCTCGGGTGCCCCGGCCACCGAACTGGTCGATCGAATGCTCTATACCGACTACATGACCCGCCTGCCCGAGCATTCGCTCATGCTCACCGACCGGATGAGCATGGCCCACGGGCTCGAGGTCCGTTCGCCCCTGGTCGACCGCGGCTTGACGGAGTTCCTGGCTGGCTTTCCGCCCTCGATGAAGATCCGGCGGGGAGAGCTGAAGGTCGCGCTGCGACGCGTTGCCGAGGATTACCTGCCGAGAGAGATCGTACGGCGCGAGAAGCAGGGTTTCATGTTTCCAGTGGCCTACTGGTTCGAGGATGAGCTCCAGCCGTTTCTGAGGGCCACCTTGTCGAAGGCTCGATCGGTCGCCGACGGCATCTTTCGAGCAGAGACGGTCACGCGGCTGCTCGACGAGCACAGGGCACGAAAGATCGACAACCATGTCAGAATCTGGATGATCCTGAATTTCGAGATCTGGTATCGGCTTTACGTCGAGGCAAGTACCGTGAGCCAGGTGAGAGAGGAGCTGGTGGCCGATCTCGAAGCCAGCCGTGGAAAAGTGAAAGCGAGATGAGCGAAGACGAGCCGGCCCGGACGACCCTACTCGATAACCTCGAGGAGCAAGGGAGCTCGGCCTTCGACAAGTACCGTGAGCTCTACGTGGGTAGCAGCTCCTTGGTGGAGCTTCTGCGTTACGAGTTTCTTACATTCTCTCTCGGACCCTTCCCGGGCGCCTTGGGAATGGTTCTCAGAAAAGCGCTCTACAGGTCGCTGTTCCGCGCCATGGGCCGAGGGACGATCTTTGGTCCCTACGTCACGCTCCGCTGCCCTCGTCGAATCTCGCTGGGGGACCGCAACTTCATCGATACCCATGCCGTCCTCGATGCAAAAGGAGACCGGTCGGGGATCGTCACCGGCGATCTGGTGCTGGTCGGTCACAGCACAGTGCTCTCCTGCTCGGATGCGACTATTGCGATCGGCAGTGATGTCTCCATCGGCGCCCAGTGCACCATCCGGGCGGGCCTGGGGCCGATCACGATCGGCAGCGCGGTGACCATCGGTTCCCAGAGCGTTGTCATCTCCGGGAATCCCGACCACAAGAGACTGGATGTCCCCATGAAGCGACAGCTGGGCAGTGGCAAGGGGGTGGAGATCGGGGACGATGTCTGGATCGGGGTCGGCGCACGCATCATCGACGGAGTGACCATCGGCTCGGGAACCGTCGTCGGCGCCGGGGCAGTGGTGATCCGCGACTTGCCGGAGTACTCGATTGCCGCGGGCGTCCCAGCCGTGGTCATGGGCACCCGCCGGGGGTGACCGAGGATCGATGCCGTCGCCCATTGCCCACACGGCGGCCGCCTACGCGGTCTACAGCGTTGTCACCCCGGGGGGCCGGAAAAGTACGGCGCTCGAGGCAGCGACCCCGGTGCTCCTTGCAGCTGCCGTGATCCTCTCGCTGCTCCCCGATCTGAGCTCGCTGGCGGCTCTCTTCGGCGGTGATCTCAGCACTGTTCACAACAACTGGGAACACAGCTTCATGGTGGCTCTGCTGGTAGCTCTGGTCATTGGCAGCGTCGTCCATCTGCGAACCGGGCGGGGTTTCAGCCGCTGGTTCTGGCTTGCTTTCGCCTGCTACAGCCTCCACCTGATCATGGATCTCTTTACCGTCGGTCGTGGCGTCATGCTGCTGTGGCCGTTCTCCGGCGAACGCTTCTCACCGCCATTCAAGCTCTTCTACGGTCTGCACTGGTCCGATGGGTGGCTGAGCACCCGCCACTGGTGGACTCTGCTGACGGAAACCGCCTTCGCTCTCGTTGTGATTGTCCTCGTCCGCCGTCGCCGTCCCGGCGCAGCGTGGAACAATCAAGACGGCAAGAGCTGAGAGATTCGACATCCGGAACGGAGACTGAGAATGCGGATCGGCTTGATGTTGCGAGCTTTCGACGAGAAGGGTGGAGTCGGTGTCTACACCCGCAACATCGTCGAGGAGCTCCTGCGTGCCGACAGAAGAAACCAGTACATCCTTTTCTATCGCCACCAGGAGTACCTCGGTCGCTTCTCCCACTACGAGAATGTCACCGAGAGATGGCTGCGAGGAGGCAGCAAAGCCGCTTGGGATCAGATCGCCATCCCCTTGGCCTGCCGGCGGGAGAAGGTGGATGTGCTCTTTCACCCCAAATTCACGGCACCTCTGATGGCGCCGTGCAGGGTCGTGATGGTGGTGCACGGTGCGGACTGGTTCATCCCGGAGCAGGCGCAGTTCTACGGCAAGCTGGATGTGCGTTACATCCGAATGGTGATGCCGTGGTATTTCCGTAAGTGCTCGGTCGTGATCTCCGTTTCCGAGCTGACCACCGACAACTTCAATCAGGTTCTCCGCCTTCCTGCCGGCAAGGTGAAGACGGTGTACTTCGGGCCGGCACGACACTTTGTACGGGTCACCGATCGCACAGAGCTCGAGCAGGTGCGAACACGCTACGACCTACCCGAGGAGTTTGTCCTGACACTGACCAAGCGAGGTGGCGGGACGAGGAAAAACCTGGGCAAGCTGCTCGAGGCCTACGCCCGCTATCATGCCTCGGTTCCCAACCCCCGGAAGCTGGTGATTGGCGGCAAGGACTGTCATCTCTACCGAGCCGATTACTCGGTCCCGGAGGACGGCTATGGCGCGGATATCGTCTTTCCGGGCTGGATCGACCAGCAAGATCTGCCGGCGGTCTACTCCTCCGCGTCGCTCTACCTCTATCCGTCCAATCTGGAGGCCTTCCCCATCCCGCTGACCGAGGCCATGGCCTGTGGAACGCCCATTGTGACCTCCAACATCAACGGTCTAGAAGAGATCGCCGGGGATGCGGCCCTGTTGGTCGACCCCACCGACTCGCGCGACATCGCCTCTGCCCTCGAGCGGGTGCTGACCGACCCGGCGCTGAGTCAATCGCTGTCGGCACAGGGTCTCGAGCGGTCGAAGAGATTCTCCTGGGACCGCTGTGTGAGTGAGACACTCGCCATACTCGAGCAGGTGGGTGGGAGCAGTGAGCAGTGATCATTCTCCCTACGGTGGCGGTCTGATGGGGGGAAGCCCCGAGATCTACGGTGCCGCCTTGGATGCCCTGAGAGCGAGCAAGAGCTGGTAGTTGGGGTCGTTGTGATCGAGCTCTTCGGCGGTGAGCTCTTCGGCCGCCAGCCCTTCCAGTAACGCCACTGCAGCCAGGACGTTGCCGTAGGAACGGACATCCACTGCCGTGGGGGAGAAGCTTTGCTCCAGGAGCCAGCGACAGCCCGGCACCATAAAGCGCCAACAATCCTGCCAGGGCCCGGCCCTGTCCTCGTAGAGCTGGCTGATCCCGGGGACCGTGGCCAGGAGGACCCCTGCGGGCTTGAGAATGCGGTGCAGCGTGGCAATAGCGGCGGGCAGATCGGGAACGACCTGCAGGGTCTGTGTGCAGATGACGCAGTCGAACTCCCCGGAGGGCAGCTCCGGCGCGTCGGCAAAGTCGGCGAGAAATGTCGCGGCGGGCCCTCCGGGAGGGGCCATCACGACGTCGCTCCGATCGACGCGATCGTCTCCGAACCGGCGGGTGTAGAGGTTGTCCCCAACCTCCAGTACCCGGCCGCGAATATCCTCGGCACGACTGGCAAGGAACTTCTCGATGTAGTAGCGGTCGACCGGGAGCCCGCGATCGCCACCCCATTGGCGACTGACCGGTTGCAGCCGGCGCAACTGACCCCAATCGAGGCGGCCCACCGGGGGTCGGCGCGTCAGGCGGAGCAACCACAACCGCAGTGACCGTGGCACCAGCGGACGAGCAAGGTCCTCGAGGGTTCTTCTCACCGATCCTCCCGCGGGAGCAGAGAGTCCACGAGACCGCGGACGAGACCGCGGAGGGTCGCCCAGAAGTTACCGCGTCGCCATTCGCGAGCGAGGAGGACCGTCAGCAGATAGGGGGCACCGAGGAAGAAGAAGCCGGCCATCTCGAAGACCGATGCGTGACGGCGCATCAGCAAGAGCCAATGGCGCACCCGGTTCGAAGCATAGCGCTCGGAATAGTGACCGCCCTCGAAGGTGCGTCCCGGCTCGGGCTCGTGATAGACGACGGCTTGGGGAACATAGAGACCATGGTAGCCCGACTCGACCGCGCGCAACCCGAAATCCAGATCTTCGGGTCCGTAGGGGTCGAAGGTGGTGTCGAACCCGCCGAGCTCTTCGAACAGGTCTCGGCGCACCAGCATGCAGCCGCCGCTCGGGATACATCTCTTGGACTCGTCGTATTGCCCGCGATCCAGCTCCCCATAGCCGACATGCCTGGTGTCACCTCGCCAAAACCGTACCCGGCAACCTCCTGCACCATACAGCCGATCGGCTTCGTCGAGCTGCCGGATCTTGCCCGTGGTCTGGGCGAGTTTCGGGTCGTCAGCGAAGGGTGCGACCAGCGCCCCGAGGCAGCCCGGGTCGACGACCATGTCGTTGTCGAGGAAGAAGAAGAAGAGGGGATCGAATCTATCTGCCGCGAGTCGTGCCCCACCGTTCCTCCCCGAGGCCACCCCCACGTTGCGCGGCTCCCGATGTACCACGACCCGGGGGAACGATGCCGAGACCGCCTTGTCCGTCCCGTCACGAGAGCCGTTGTCCCAGAGGACGATCTCGAGCGCAGGGTGATCAATATCCCCCAGGCTGGCGAGACAGCGCAGCGTCGCCTGACACTGGTCGACGGTCAGCAGAACGGCTGCGACGTGGCAGCCCGAGCCCGTTGGCTGGGTTGGTGAAGTCACCATGTCATGTGGTGCGGAGCCCATCGGTCAACGGCCGAGCCACCGGCTTACCAAGCGTTGAAATCGGTCTCCGTCCCAGTTCCTCACCCAAAAGCGGGGCAGGCGATAGGGATCGGTCGCGTGGTCGACCACGTCGCAAACATTGGTGCAGGCGCGGTCGAATCCGCTCCGCTCGACCAGCGCCACCGACTTGGCGGTGAAGTCCTCTTCCAGCCCATACGGATAGGAAAAGCTCGTCACCGGCATTCCCAATGCCTCCTCGAGAGCGGTCTTGCTATGCGCGATTTCATGGTGCTGCTCTGTTTCGCTGAGACCCGAGAGGGGACGGTGTGTCATTCCATGGGCGCCCGCTTCGATGAGTCCACCCGCGGCCAGCTCGACCAGCTCCTCATCGGTCAGTGGACGACGGTGGTTGGGAGCGGCCGGCCTTCCCTCGCACCAGGAGGCCAGGCGTTGGAGGACAGCGCGACGCTCATCGGCGTCGAGCTCGCGCAAGAGCCGGTAGAGCTGCCGGAAAAGACGATCTCTCCGCCACCGATTCGAGCCGCCGAGTCGCCATTCATAATCCTGATCGCGGATTGTGAGCTGGAGCCGGTCGGGCAGGCTCGGAGGTCGGACAATGGCATCCAACAGCTCATCCCACCAGAACGTGCCGCCAAGACAGCCGGCGACGACAAAGACGGTCGCCGGGGCATCGTAAGCCTCGAGCAGCGGCTTGGCTGCATACAGGCTATCCGCGTAGCCGTCGTCGAATGACAGGGCGACAGAGCGGGGCGCGAGTCTGCCTTCACGAGCCGCCGTCAACAGCTCCCCCAAGGGCATGATGTTGGCAGTGCGACGGAGGATTTCGAGGTGCTCTTCGAATCTCCGGGGCGAGACGGAGAGCAGGAACGGGTCGTCCGATTCCTCGTGCACCTCCGCCACTCGGTGGTAGAGCAAGACGAGCCCTCGGGGGTGGAAGCGACTCCTCCCCCACCTCAGCGCTTGCCGAATCGACCTGGTGCTAGGAGCCTTAATCGCTCGCATGGTGCCGCGTATGAATCAGGGCGAGCATTGGAAGATAGGCCTCGATACGGATCGGCTCACTAGGGGCGAGAGAAAACCTCGTGAACGGTCGACTGTGAATTACCGAATTTGACGCCCCCACCCACCACAAGAATCCGATTTTGGAAGAGCAACGGGTAGATCCCGTGACGCGCGGTCGGCATGCGCGCGTCTTGTCGCCAGGTGTTGGTCGCCGGGTTGTAGGCGAAGACCTGGGCGAACACACGGTCGGGATCGGCCTCGGGGTCGTTTGAGAGCGAAGTCTCGCCGCCTATTACATAAAACTCGCCCCTGTAGAAGACCGCCTTACCCGTTCCACCGCGACCGGAGGGCATCGGCTCGATAACCGCAAACTGCTCGTCGCTCGAGTCCCATTCATCGGTGAGTGGATCGTAGATCTGCACCGTGTCGAAGTCGGATTGCGCGGTGTTTCCACCTGCCCGCCCGCCAAACACGTAGAGCTTTTCACCATCCGTTGCGGCCGCCGCATGGTTGACCGGCGTCGCCATCGGTGCGATCAGGGACCACGAGTCCAGGACCGGATCGTAGACCGCAGCGTCACCTACCGTACTACTGGCCACGATGCCGCCCGCCGCATAGATCTTGCCCCCGATCAGCGCCGTCGATGCCGAGCCCCCGGGCCAGGGCATGTCGGCACCGGCGGTCCAAGCCCCGAGTGGACCGACAGTGGGATCGAAGATCTGCACCTTGCCCTTGCCGTCGTGCAGACCGCCGACGAGATAGAGCCTGTCGTCCACGACCTCGGCCGAGTGGTGGTGTCCGGGGAATGGGCGCTCCGCCGGCGTGTCGGTCCAGGCATCGTTGAGGATGTCGTAGGCATAGGTCTTGTCGCTCGTAACCGACCCTTCTCCCACCAGATACAGAATGCCGTCGATGATGCCGCCGCCGACCTCTCCCAAAGGCTCGGGCAGAGGGGTCCCCTCCATCCAGAAGCCGGGGGCCTGGCCGGGAGACGGCGGTAGCGCCATGAAGGCCTGGCTCAAGGTTTCGACATCGAGACCCACCTGAACTACCACGTCGACAAGCTGCATCTCCGGTGCAATGCCGGCGGGAACAATGCCCTCGATTCGGCGGGAGGTCACCGAGGTAAGGGTCGCGGGAACGCCACCGATCGTGACGCTGGTGCCGGCAAGCGAGCCAAAACCCTCGCCGCCAATCTCGAATCGCTGGCCGCCGGTGGAAGGAGCTCGCCAGGGGTAGATGTCGTAGACCGTCAGCCCAAAGGCCGCCGCGTCGACAGGAACCAGAACCCGGACTCGATCACCCAGATAGTCCATCGCCAGGATGGCTCCGCCTGGTCCGGTGGTCACGTCGAGGGCGGTGGTGTTCGGATCGAGGGTCTTGATGTCGGCAACCCACCGCTTGTCCTCGCTGAGCTGCACCCGCCTCGTCTTGGTGCCAAACCTTTGCATCAGGAGCTCGCCGCGCATCTGGCCACCAAAGGTGCTGGCGCGGTACTCGGTGATGCCGTCGACAGAGGAGGACCACAAAGCGATCGCCTGGGTGAACTCCGCGGGGATGGAGGGCTCTGACTGGTCGCGATAGATGCACTGGCGCGGATCGTACCGACCTCGATTGCGATTCGGGTGACCGTAGTAGTTGTCGTATTCGATCAACAGCACTTCGTCCTTCGACGAGTGGGGCCCGGGTTCGCCCCCGTCGGAGTCGCAACTGGTCGAAGCCGGCCCGAACACGCCGTTGGGCCCGTTGTCGGTGGCGTATAGGTGACCCCAGGTCGAGAGCACCAGGTCGTAGGTGTTACGCATTCCCGGTGCGTGGACGCCCACGTGGGTGCCGGCGGCGAGGTCGACCTCTTCACCGTAGACCTGATCGTTGTTCGGAACACCACTGTCCGAGAGGACGTAGCCGAGTTCTCCGTCGAAGTCGGGGCGTGAGGTTTCCGCCTTGACTATTGCCCCGCTGAGCGGCGACTCGGGCAAGTCGCCCATGTTCGGATACTTGACTCCCGCGTTGGTGTTGGCGCCCATACAGACGAGCAGATCGCCGTTGTTATCGAACTGCATCCCGTTCACACCGTGGTCGTGGTTGGAGGCGGGCAAGCGAGTGATAACCGGCACCGGGGTGTCGAAATCGGGACCGGAGAGGAGGCTGACCTGACCGGTGTACTCCGAGGGACCGCTGAACGGCCCACCACCGTTGGCCCACAGCTGGGCGTGCCCGACGTAGATGCTCACTTCGCCGGGGGGGTCGTAGGGGTTGAAGGCTATGCCCAGAGTGTCCGAGTTGGTCAGGGCGGAAACTCCGAGATAGGTCTCCTGATCGAGGATGTTGTAGCTCTCATCGAAGGTAATCGCGGTGATCTCGCCCGCAAGGCTGCCAACGTAAAGCCGCCCGTCCGGCCCCCATTCTCCGGTCGTGGGCTCGAGCAGGGGGATGGAGGCCAACTCGACAAATTCGATCGGCACATCGCCGAGCGGAGTGTAGGTAAATGTCTTCGGATTGCTGATCCCGGCGGGGGTCTCGACGGTGACCGTGATGGCGTGGGCAACGCCGGGTGACCCGGGTGAGGGCGGCGACAAGAGCTCGATTCGATCGGCGGCGTAGTCCCTGAAATCGCTTGCCACGAGGTCGGGCGATTCGAGCTCGTCTCCCCAGTGCACGATCACTTCGTTTTCGGGGTAGAAACCGAAGCCCTCCAGGATGATCTGGTTGCCGCCGCTCTCGATCCCGGAGGTCGGCATATTGTGGATCAAGGGAGAAATTTCCAGCTCGCCATGGGTCAACCTGTCGTCGAAGCCCGGTGTTGCGTTGCCGCTGATCGTAGTCGACAGCGCCAGCGGCAGATCGAACAGGCTGTCCACCGCGTATCGCACCTCGATGGTATGGAGGTCCGCGGTCAACGTCTGCGGTCCCGACCAGGGCTGACCATCGACCTCCAGACGGGAAGCCACGCCACCCGAGACGAGGAAGTCGTACACCTCTCCCACCTGGACCTCGAAGTCGGCCATGATACGCACCATCACGTCCTGGGAGAAAGACGATCCACCGACCATATTGCCGGTCGGGATCGACAGGCCGGGCAGCCGCTCGATGAAGTCCGGTGCGGCCGGGATGTTGTCCAAGAGCTCCGTCGCACCGCCGTCAGTGGCAGCGTAGTAGTAGCCGAGGGTGCCCGGAACGGCGTCGGGATCGAAGACCTGAATGGTGACGCCGTCACTGGCAGCGCTGGGCGGCAGATGGTCATCGCTGATGGTGAGCTCGATCTGGGTGTCACCCAAAGGAAAGTCCTGACTGGTTTGGGCTGTAGAGGAGAAGACAGTGCTGTTCCACGACCACTCCCAGCCCACAATCGAGTGGCCAGGCTCGTGGGTGTGTGAGTCCGAGCCGTCGAGGACCACCGTCTCGAGGCCGTCTTCGTCGTAGTCGACGACCAGCTCTGGCCGGTGGACAATCACCGGGTGCAGGTAGCCCCAGTCACCCTCGGCACCGACACCGATCACGGTCACATCGAGGGGGTCGAAGTTCCCTTCCCACCGCAATAGGAGTTGGCTCTCCGTGTGCTCTGTGGGCTCGAAACCGACAATGATCTCCTCCTGGCCTGGCGCGGGAATCAGCAGGTTGATGGCATAGGTCTTGTCGGCGTGGTCACCGTAGATCCGCTGGCCGCCGATCTCCAAGAAGAAATCGTGGCCGGCGTCGTGGCCGACTCCCTCGGCAGCGCTCATGAAGGAGACCAGAGTGGCGGTGGCGTCGTGCAGACCCATGTTGGCGAGCCACAGGCTCTGCTCGACAAGCTGTCCCTGTTCGACGGTGCCAAAGTCGATGAGCACTGGATCTGCGGCGAGCAGCGGGATCGACCGCACCTCGATGGCGGAGAGAATTGCCTCTCCCACGACCCCCGACAGATCGATGTTGAGCACACCATCCACAAGCGAGATGCGCTCGGTGTGCGAGAAGGCGGTCAGCGGTCCACTAAGGGCGACCAGATCGAGATCGTCGATTGCCAGAGCGGCTTCGATCTCGACGTCCAGGAGACGCCTTGCAGGCAGGATTTCCTCGATCTCCGCAAAATGCAACGTCACTTCGTAGGTGCCGTTTGGCAGCTGGAAGGCGTAGCCAAAGCTGGCTCCGGTCCGGGCCACCTGGAATAGCGGGTCGTCGAGCGTCTCCTCGATCCCGAGTGTCGTCGTGCGTAGATCCGTCTGACCGGAAATGGCGAAATCGGGAACCCAGAGCGCTGCCTCGGAATCCTGGTAGCTTCTGATCCCAGCGTTGAGAAGCAATTCACCACCGGTCGGACCAAAGGCGGTCCCCGAGGCGATAACCCGGGTAGGCGGGCCACCCCTGGGTACCTGCCGGACCTCGATTCGAGACGAATGGTCACCGACTGCCAGGGGAACAAAAGCGACCTCGAAGCTGGTGCTCTGCCCGGGGCGCAAGAGCAGAGGCAGCGGGGGGGAGTGGATGAGGCTGAAGTTCTCGGTGTCCGGTCCACGCAGGCGGGTTTCGGTGAAAAAGATGGGCACCGTGCTGTTGTTGGTGACCACCACCGTCTCCGTGCCACCGACCTCGCCCGCTCGTGTCATGTCGAAACGAAGGCTGGAGCGGTCGACGCTGAGTGGGTCCACGTTGGGGTTTGACGGGAACCCGTGGCGGGAGGGAGGTTCTCCACCCCCATCGCGATCGCCCTGCTTTGGCTGCGAGAGCCCGACCGCCGGCAGGCGGTCATCCGCAAGGGTGGCCTCATCGACGGCCACCAGGGCCGTGCTCGAAAGATAGAGGAAACCCAACAGGTACCCGATGAAACGTCTGACTGACATCATTTGCCGGACCTTCCGCCAGGGCGCTGGCGGATAGCGGTTCATCAACGGTAGCATTAGTGTAGCGTAACCTCGGGTTTTTTTGTGAGCTCTCGCCGACCTATGTTGCTGTTCAGCGGAAAGCGAATCCTCGGCGTCTTCCTGTTGTTCTTCATCGCCGAAGTCTCGCTCCAGGCGCTCAATGCGAGCTACGTCAGCGAGTGTGCGCGCACCTATGACGAGGCCGGACACTTCGTCACGGGATTGATGATGCACGATTTTGTCGCCGGTCTGGATTGGTCATCGCCCGTCGCCTTTGCCGAAAATTATTACCTCCACTATCCAAAGGTGGCCATCGGGCACTGGCCGCCGGTCTTCTACCTGGTGCAAGGGGCGTGGATGCTCCTTTTTTCCGCGTCGCGGATGTCCGTTCTCGTTCTCCTGGCATTCCTCGCTGCGCTGATGTCTCTCAGTATCTACCGGACACTGAAGCCCACGTACGGAGAGGTGGCCGGTGTGGGAGGCGGGTTGCTGTTTCTTCTCCTGCCTCTTGTCCAGGTCAACACCAGTGCCGTCATGGCCGAGGTGCTCGTAGCCCTGCTCGCTTTCTGGGCCACGCTTAGCTTTGGCAAGTACGTGGATACCGAGCAACCAAGGTGGGCGGCATGGTTTACCTTTTTCGCTGCGCTCACCATCATGACGAAGGCCAACGGTCTGGCCCTCGTTCTTCTGCCGCCCTTTGTACTGCTGCTGACCGGGCGTTACCGATTGCTGCGGCTGCCCTCCTTCTGGTTGCCGGCGGCCGCGATCGCCCTCGTCTGCGGACCCTGGTACTGGTACACCCTCGATATGCTCAAGAACGGTCCGCTGGCCGCCTCCCCCACATTCGAGTACACCTTGAAGGCGGTGCCCATCTTCTCGATGCACTTCGTGCGCAGCTTTGGGATCGGTCTCACCCTGTTTGGCGCCCTGGGTTTCCTTCTGCGCATCGTCTTGCCGGTCCGTCGTCGAGAGCTCGATGGGATATGGGCGTCTCTTGGCAGCCTGGTGGTGGCGGCGCTCTTCTTTCACTGGATCGTCCCCGCCGGCTTCGATCCGCGGTTCCTGATTCTGGGTGTGCCGCCGATGATCTGCTTTGTAGTGGCGGGCGTGGTGGGGTCGGTCGAGCTCTTGTCAGAGCGTTGGATGGGACGCCGCTGGCGGCTGGCGCTGGTCGGGATCGTCGCCGCCAGCCTCTTGTTTTTCGAGGTGTTCGCCGTTCCGGGCAGAGAATGGCACGGATTCGGCAAAGTGGCCGCAGCACTGTTCGCCCCGAACCCGATGGAGACTTCGGTGGTGCTGATCTCGTCCGACCCGGAGGGAGAGGGTGCCTTGGTCTCCGAAGTTGCGGTCCGGGATCGAGATCGCCGGCACTTTGTTCTCCGCGGCAGCAAGGTGCTCTCGACGAGTCGCTGGGATGGCTCCGAGTATCAGGCGCTCTACGAGACGACGGCGAAGATGGGAGACTTTCTCAGGCAGACCCCTGTTCATATGGTGGTTGTCGACCGGTCGGTACCGAAAGCCTTCCACACACCCGATCAGGCGCTGCTCTGGGAGACACTCCAGCAGACAGCCGGTGACTGGGAGCTGGTAGGCAAGTTCGGCTTGACGCGACACGGCGTGAAGGAGTCTGAGGCGGTGCACGTGTACAGACAGAAGCACGTGGAGAAAAAGGGCGCCGCGAACATCCGCATCGACCTCACCGAGATGCTTGGCCGCTTTATCGAGACCCGGACGCCAAGCGCCGCGGAGGAGCCGTGATCGAGGCTGACGAGAAAAAGGCTCTGCTCTGGATCGTCGTGGGTGCCCTGGTCCTGCGGTTGGTCCTGCTGTTTGCTCTCGGAGCTCATCAGATAGATGACGATTGGCGGTTTGGCTACGAAACGGGGAGAGTCGCTCGGGCTCTGGCCGAGGGAGAGGGCTTCAGCTCGCCGTTTCGGCAGCCCAGCGGGCCGACGGCGTGGCTGATGCCGGCATATCCAGCTCTGCTGGCGCTGATCTTCGTGGCGCTTGGCACCTACTCTGTCGGCTCGGCCGTGGCCATCCTCGTGATCAACTGCATCTTTGGGGCGCTGACCTGCGCGGCTGTCTACCTGTTGGCAAGGGAGATCTTTGGTCGGGCCACCGCGACTCTCTCGGCGATTGTGTTTGCGCTCTATCCGCCATCGATCTGGCACTCCATCAACAGCATCTGGGACACGAGCCTACTGACTCTGGTTGTGGTGCTCCTGATCTACGGGCTCTACCGTATGCCCGATGACAACCGCCGGGTGACTTTCATCGCCTACGGAATCGCCCTGGGGCTCGCCGTGTGGGTCAATCCGGTCATACTCTCCATTCTTCCCGTCATCTGGTGGCGGCTCTGGCGGCGGTCGCGCGGCCCGCTGAGCCAACGGCTCGAGGCGGTTGTGCTGGTGACACTCGTCATGGTTGTCGTGGTCACTCCTTGGGTGATCAGAAACCACCGACAGTTTGGCCGACTCTACCTACGGTCGAATCTCGGGCTGGAGCTGATGCTGGGCAACAGCGACGCTGCCTGGGAAGATTACCTCGCGGGCTCGCTTTCCTCGACCTGGGCTCGGAGACACCCTTCGGTGGTCCCTGAAGAGCTCCAGCGCTTTGTCAGCATGGGCGAGGAGGCCTATGTCGAGGAGGCCATGGGCGAAGCACTGGCGTTCATAGTGGAGCGTCCCGGAAAGTTCGCTCGGCTGACTGTGAATCGCGTGTACCACTTTTGGCTGAGCGATTTGAAAGCGAAAAGTGAGTGGTCGGGTAACCTCGCTGTATCGGTGTCGCTCTCCTGGATGAAGAAAGCATCACATCTGGTGCCCATGCTGTTTATCGTCCTCGGGCTGGCCATCGCCGTGAAGAAGAGACGAGACATTGGTCCACTGATCGGCACCATGGTGCTGTTTCCTGCGGTCTACTACATCACCAATATCACGGAGCGCTATCGATTTCCGATCGAGCCGTTTCTTGTCATCCTCGCCAGCGTCGGTCTGCTCTGGGTGGTTGCCAGGACCGGTCTCTGGCCGGGGGGCTCACGCTTTGCCCCGGTAGACTCGGGCTAGATGGGAAAGAAGTTGACGCAGAGCAGTGCTCGGGTGGAGGCCGGCTCGATCGGGACACTGGATAGGGTCGCATGGGCTCTCCTGCTTGCTGCCCATGTCGTGGCTGCCTGTGTTCTGTTCCCGCCGCAGGAGGTTTTCCGCACCGAGCCCTTGCGCTTCGTGGATTACCCTGTCCATACCCACCGGGTCTTTGTCTACCGGGAAGCGCTGTTGGAGAGCGGTCTGCCGTGGGGATACGACCCGGCGGTGGGTGCGGGTTTCGTAGAGAGTCCGCACAGCGATCTGGGAGCAAAGCCACAACAGGTCCTCGGGATCCTGCTTCCGTTTCTACCGCCCGGGGTGGTGGTTAGACTTTTTCTGTTTGTCAGCGTGCTCTCGATCCCGCTGTGGGGTTGGCTCACCTGTCGGCTTCTGGGTCTTGGCCGGCGGGAGCGGTTCTGGGTGACAGCGGTTGTCGTGGGAGCTCTATGGTTGGGCTGGACGATTCAGGCGTTTCTGCGGGCGGGTCTGGTTTCGTTTGTCGTCGCCAGCGCCTTGTCCCCTTTGATACTGGCCCTCTTTCTGAGATTTCTCGCCCAGCCCGGCCGCTGGAGCTACATCGTCTTTGCCGCCACGCTGGCGGCAATGTTTCTTCTCCATGTCCTCGGCCCGCTGACGATCGCCCTGCCGCTGATCCTGATGACATTGTTGGTGCGGCCCCTGCCGTGGAGATCGAGAGCGGCGGTGATCCTCACCCCGATGCTGCTGCTTGTCGTCAATGGATTCTGGTTCGTACCCGCATTCTTTGGCCGCAGGGCACCACCGGTGCCACAGGAGGGGTTCGCAGGGGCCCCGACGGCGAGGCATCTGACCTATGGGAGCTTGTGGGAGGTCGTGGAGCGCATGGACCTCCTCTGGCTTGGCTCGCGGTCGGTCTTGGTGGTTTTGGTGGTTATCGGTTTTTTCGGGCTCCGCCGCCGCCTTGGCTCCCGGGTGGTGGTGGGGTTCGCACTGGCGGTGGGCGGTACCCTGGGTCTAAGCTATCTGGGGTCGTTCTGGGCGCCGACTCGAGTTTTGCAATCGGTGCGCTTCATCGTTCCCGCGCTGTTCCTGATGGCAATACCGGTCGGTGTGGCCCTGAGTGGGCTGGCTGGTCGCGTGCCCGTTCGCCAGGCAACATTGGCACTTGCAGCGGTGGCGCTGGCGGTCGGGGTGTCGGTGATCGGCACCCGTGGTCCGCACCCTCTGCCGCTGCCGCCGACGCCGGATGCCCTGCGACAGCTTCTCGACGAGCAAACGACCCCCATGGATCGGCTTCTGGTGCAGTCCAGGGACGGGTACCAAGAGGGGGGATACGAGGCGAGAGTGCTGCCATTGGCCTACGGTCGCGAGATTGTGGGCTGCACGTTTTCCAGTGTGGAGAACCCGGCCCAGTTCCTGCGGGACGTCCTGCTGGGCCGGCGGCTGTCGGACTGGTCGCCCGACGAGCTTCGAGGGGCTCTGGATCGTTGGGGAATCTCCTGGGTTTTCACCAGGACGGAGGAAGCTCGCGCCCTGTTCGAGGCGACAACTGGTGAGCCCGGAGATCCCGTCGACCGTTATCACGCTTTCCGCCTTGGAGGGCCCGTCGACCGCTTTCTGATCGGCGGCGGGGAGGTCTCTGCCGAGGTCAACCGTTTGCAACTGACCGGTTTGAAACCGGATGAAGGGCTGGTCGTTCTCCGCTACCGCTACCATCCGGCGTGGAACGCCCCCCCAGGGGTTGCCGTCGAGCCCTATCCGATCCCCGAGGATCCGGTCGGATTCCTGGCGCTGAGGGACCCCCCGCCATCCGTCACCCTGCGCTTTTCCCCCCGCGACATGCTCTTTGCGCCCTGGCCGGCGACAAACGGTCGCGGCGGCAGTTGAGGAGAGGCATCCTCCGGGGTCACCGATCTCGTTCTCAATATTCCTACTGGATGTATCCCAACGCACGGAGCCGCTCCAGCGTTGCCGGATCCACCGTGCCGTCCTCCGATTCCCTTCTGTCTTCCAGCGACAACTCTCGCCACGACAGGACATCCTCCTCGATCTGACGAGCGATCACTTCATTCTCGTCGATCACATCGACCATTTCATGCGGGTCTTGTTCCAAGTGGAAGAGCGACCTTTCATATATTTGACCTTTTGACAATTTGAGGACCAGCTTCCACGGCCACCTGATGCCGGCATAGATTCTGTCGGTGCTGTTGGAAACGATGGTTCGGTCGCCGTCGCTGCCCGTCCCGTACCTGATCAAATCGCTCAAATCCTCGCCAAAAGACCGCTCGGGTACCGGAAGACCCAGCAGCGACATTGTCGTGGGGACCAGGGAAAAGGTCGAAACAGGGGTGCTGTCCCTTCTGGGAGAAATGCCCCAGGACTTGGGAGGCTTGATCACGAAGGGCACTTGGATGAGGGTATTCGAGAGGTTCTTTCCGCTATGACCAGCCCAGTCGTGCTCGCCAAAAGCCTCGCCATGGTCACTCAGAAAGATGACCAGAGTCTCGTCCCAACGCCCCAGCTGCCGGAGTCGTCCGATCAGCTTACCCAGCTCGGCATCGGCGCGGCGCACTTCGCCCTGATATCGCTGCACGAGGTTGTCGAGTTTTGGCCGAAAAGCTGGAGAATTGAGAATACCCATTTCCGAGAGATGATCGAATTCGAAGTAGGGCACGAACTCCGACAAGGTGAAATCGTCCGGCAAATACCTCATGGGAGGTAGGTAGGGCCCATGAGGGTCCATCAGGTGCAAATAGAGAAAACAAGGTGGGTCGCACGATTCAAAGAGGTGGAGTGCGCCATGGCATGCCCACGGGGATGCCCTATAGAAGAGATCGGAAGTTATCAGCCGAGCACCATAGCTCGCGCGCGGGAAGATCGAACTCACGATTTGGATGATGTTGGCGACCAAGAAATCACTCGTGTCATTCGGGTCTACAAACCGGTCGAAGCCTTGGGCAGAACCGAAAGTTGCTGAAACGAAGGGATTTGTCGACAAGCCGAGAGTTCCCAGACCGGCGGCCTGCAGTAGATCAGCGAGCGTGTCCACATCCTCTCCGATGGGCCAACCAGTGATGCTCTGTGGCAGTGAGGTGAGAATTCCGGGCATTGCGCCGCTGGTGAAGTTGCTGGGTGAGAATGCGTTGCTGAAGTGAACGGATTCCTCGACAAACATGTCGAGATTAGGCGTGAGACTCGTGCCGTCGACTTCGAGTCCCAGAAAGTCGTAACGGAAGGCGTCGAGCACGACTACGAGAACATCGGGCAAGGCGCCCCGCTGACTGGCAGCTTTGACATTCGGTGCCGCTGCCATTCCAACCAAGAAACAGGCAACGACAAGAAGATGGGCCAGGCGTGTTTTGGGCCGACGTGCGACGTGCGAGACAAGTACCACCGCGACGGTCACAATCAGGGCAATAATCGCATCCCAAAAATTGAGGCTCTTGATCCAAGCAGCGGGATTGCTCCCCCACCACCCCATCGCTGGGCCCACTCGGTGCATGGATGGCAAGAAGAAGAGGCTCCAGCCAATCCAGGCGGCGACGGGCCACGCGTGACGAGACGGGTGAGGCAGCAGTCGCTTTGCGAGACTGAGTAGCCAAAAGACTACAGCTAGACACAAGGCCACGCCGGCGACAGCCAGAAGCGCCTTGAGAAAACCGGTCGGATTTGGATTCTTTCGCAGGATGCCTTCGGCGAGACGTCCACTGAGAAACGCGAAGCTCGAAGCACCAATGGCAAGCCAACCGACGCTCGACGCCGTGAGAGGACGCAAGAGACTTACGGCGCTGATCAGAAGCCCGATGATGGAGAAAAGAGCGACTTGCCAGGGAAGGGCGCGAATGAAGCGGGCCAGAATCTCGGTAGGGAGCAAGCTGCGGTGCCAGAGCCCAATGATCGCAGCCTCCATACAAAGCCAACCGATCCCGATCAGCAGGACAAGTAGGAATATGCATGGCTTGGAGAGACTCCTGCTTCCTCTCTCCGGATCATTGATGCTTGGTGGCATGCTGGACGGTGTTCGATGGAGATTCAGAGGGTCTTCTTGGTGGATAGGTGACCTTTTTGGAATTGCGGATGCTACCACCGAGGATGAAGATCCGGCTCAATGAATATCCGGTTCTCGACTCCGGATCACTTCGGCCGGCACTCCCCCCACGATCGCTCGCTCGGGCATCGGCTTGGTGACCACTGCGCCGCTGGCCACGACCGTATCCCGGCCGATGTCCGCCATGATGACGGTTGCCGAGCCGACCCAAGATCCCTCGCCCACCCGCACCCGGCGAAGCTCTCCCGGCTGCTCGCGGATGGGGCGGGAGAGGTCCTCGATGCCGTGGGTCGCCGGCCCGCTGGGAACGTGCACTCCTGCCGCGAGCATGACGTTGCGTTCGATGTCCACCAGTCCGATGTGGCACATGGGTCCAATGTAGACGTTTTCCCCGATGGAGGAGTCGGCGCGCGAGAAAATCGTCCCGAACTCGACGGTGGCGCTGGGGTGAAACGAGGCCAGGGTTTGGCGGTAGAAGGCGCGGCGGAGATACTGACCGAGAATACCTGGCCAGAGGGAGTAGGCCTGGCTGGAGGCGAGAAGCGCCCGGTCGGCACCGACGATGGCGGCCCGGATGCGGTAGAAGACGAGTGATGGCAGCACGCAGATGGTGGCAATCGCCAGCGCCAGACCTTTGAGCAATTCCCTCATACCGCTGTTCCACCTGTAGGAGAACTCTTGCCCACACTCATCCCACACACAATTCCGTCTCGTGCTCGAGAGTGTGACGCAACATGCTCAGACAAGCGGTATCCATCTTACCGCGTCGTCCGTAGCTCTCGAGCTCCCGCTGGGCCATGCCGCAGAGGCTGACTTCGAGCAATGGAAGGAAGAGATCTGGATCCAGGCCCATTGCTGCGAAATACCGGCGGCCACACTCGCTGAGAAACCGGGCCTCTGACCCGGGCTCGAAAAAGGCCGAGCGAAAGGCATCCTCGGGGCGGGCCCCCGGATCGCTCGCCAGCCGCAGCGTGTAACCCAGATTGACGAGAAACCAGACGATGTCGCTGGGAAGAGGTGCAGCGGGCACCGCAAACTCCCAGTCGACGATGCCGGTGGTCCGGTCCCCGGACACCAGCAGATTTCGAGGCCAGTAGTCCCCATGAAGAAAGTAGCTATTGGCGGCGGCGGCGAGCTCGCGGCGTCGCTCTGAGAGCCTCTGTCGTTCCACCTCGTTGAGTGCCAGCGCCGCGTCGCCCGGCAGCTCCAGATCCGAATCCGCCGTGGTCGGGAGCGAGTTGATGCGCACCAGAAAATCGACCGCCTCTTCGCTAAGCCTCCGCGTGACCCGATTCAAGCCTTTTGCACAGATCAGACGAAAAAGGCTGGTTCCCGGAAGTCCCTCTTGGATGAGAAAGGCTTGGCCCTCGAAAGTTCCAAGATAATGAGGCTCCGGGACGAGAGGACGCAGCAGGCCGTCTTGTGCGACATGTCCAAGGGCGGCGTACTCCCGTTCCACCTTGAAACCGTACCTGCCACTCCGCGGGATCTTCATGACGTAATCGGGGCTCCTTCCCGAATCGGCAAAGATCAGGACCAGATCGTTGCCATGGGCGTCGCCGCAGGAGCTCACGACCGCGATCTCGACCTCGGCAGGACACACGGAGCCGAAGAAAGCGGTCCAGTTCTCGCGCAGAAAAGTTACGAGCACGACGGTCCCTCGAGAACGATCAGAAAGGCTTCGTAGAGTCGGTTGGACAGCCCCGTTCTTATGAGAGTGTGCTTGACCCAATGCCTGACCCTGGCGGTGAAACTGGAGGTCGGCTTGAGGCCGAGTACAAATGACTCGATCTGGCGATGGTTATCTCCAGTCAGTGGGACGATGCCGTGGTAGTAGTCGGGATCTATCCCATAGAGTCCGAACGGGCCGAGCGACCGCTCGATGAGCATCTGCGACACGATATCCGCAGCTGACCGATTGGGAACCAAAATGTAGCAGCCGCCGAATCCGCTCTCTTCGAGGTCCGCAAGTCTCTCTTCCAGGTGTTCTCGCAGAGGGGCTGCGTCATCGACCTCGATAGCCACGAATCGAGACTGCGAGCCCGAGTCCAGGCGTGGGCTCGCTCGAACGACATCTGTCTGCCAATCTCCGCCCCGCAGGGTGTGCACCTCTATCCGGTCCGCGTGATGACCAAAGAACAGCACCCGACAAAGGTCGAAGGAGCTGCTATCCGTCACTCTTTCTCCACGGCGAGAGGCGACGCAGCTGACCACGAAGTGCCTCCTGATGCTCCTTCTCCAGGACCAGAAACCAGGAGGCGAGGCTGAAGAAAGCGGTAGCCATGGTCGCATAGAAGACAATGTCGAGGTAGGTCTTCACCTCGGGTGCGATCAGCCAATGCACAAGCGCGAAAAGACCGGTCAGAATCGCCGGTACTGCTGGACCGTCGCGAAGAAAGCGGAGCGGGCTCATTCCCAGAACCTTGCAGGTGTAGATGGGGACAAGCAGGAGATTGCTGACGACCAGCGGAATGGTGGTACCGAGCGCAACGCCGTCGATCCCATAGCCCGGTGCCAAAAGGATACCGGCGACAATACCCACCGCCGCCTGACCCAACAGAATGAACGCCAGAACCCTGTGTTTGTTGGTGCCCTTGAGGATTATCTCGGCGACAAAGCGGCTGAACTGAAAGAGATATCCGATGACGAGAACTCGCAGAACAAAGGAGCCTTTGAGCGCGTACTCCTCCCCCATCCAGTTGGCGATGAATACATCGCCGACCGCGAAGAGGGTGACCATGACCGGCAGGCTGACGCAGAGCGAGTATCTCGTGCCGAGGACATAGAGGCGCTGGTTTCCAGCCACATTGCCGGTGGCGTCGTAGCCGCTGATGACGGGAATGAGTACCTGCAACATCGCCCAGATCACTGCTTCGACGTAGATCAAGAGCGAGGCCGGGATGGCGTAGTACGTAACCTCGCTGATCCCGATCATTTTGCCGATGATCACCGAGCTCGAGAAGAACAACAGTTTGGAGGCGACGAAAATCATGAAGCCGTACAGGCCGTAGGTGAACACCGTCTTCAACATACTGTTGTCGAACTTCGAGACCTCGACCTTGAGGAAGGAATGCCGAAGAGCGAGGATCAGCCGCAGCACCAACAAGCGCAATAGGCTGGTCGCGAGAGTGACCACGGCCATCATCATCAGCCCGTAGCCCTGGTAGAGGAAGACCACCAGCAGTGCGTTCTTGAGCACGTTGGTCACTATCGTGACGATCGACAGGGCCGGGATCTCCTGGAGAGCGAAGAGGCTGGCGGTGACCGCTGAAAAAAGAAGACTGAGTGCCGTGCTGGCGCCGAGAATCAAAACGATGAAGAAGATGTCGGTCGAGCTCTCGGTGGACACCTCGAACCAACTGTCGAAGTAGTAGGCCACGGCGAGCGAGGAGAGAAATACGACAGCGCCGACCGCGGCGAAGAAGACGGATGCGGTGGAATAGATACCCTTGGCGCGGTCGAGATCGTGCTGTGCGCTGAAGTGGCTGACAAACTTGACGACGGCGCCGGCAACGCCGAGCTCCAGGAAGGAGTAGTAACCGGTGATGGAGACAATCAGGGACCACAGACCGTACTGCTCGTCGCCGAGTGAGTGGACGATGATGGGTGAGACAACAAAGGCCACGATGATCGCGGCCACCTGTTTGCCGGAGTTGAAAAAGCTGTTGACGAGGACGCGTTTCACGGTCGTGCCGGGTGCCCGTGGCAGCTGTTGGCTGCCCTGATGGAAGGGAAAAGCACCGCTCGCCTATCTCGAGACAGATCTCTTCAAGCGGGATAGCAGAGAATTTGCTGGTGCGGCCAGGAGAGCTCGTGCGTAACGGACCCTGCTGTCCCGATATCCAGGACAATACTCCCAACACCGTCTGAACATCTGCCGGGCCTCTGGGTAGTTGGCGGCGGAAAAGAAGTTGACACCACGCCTATAGTAGATGTTGGCGTAGGCACGGTTGTAGTTGTCCAGCAAGGGATCGCCTTCGGCCGGTGGCTCCGGAAAGTGCTTGGCGAGAACGGCCTCTGCGGCAGCCTGCATGCGGGGTCTATCGAGGGAGAGCCGGTCCTCGTGTTTCTGGTACTGCAGCAAGGGCTGGTCGACAAAGTCGACTGCGAAGGCCTTGCTGATGCGGATCCACAGATCCCAATTCTCCGCCGCACGCAAGCTCTCGTCGAAGACACCCACCGTCTCCAGAACGGATCGTCTGATGACAACGGTGCCACCGGTCATCCGGTTTCTCACCAGAAGATGTCGATAGACGTCACCACGCATCTGTTGGTCGCAATGCACGGTTGTCAGAACCCTGCCATCGGCATCCACCTCCTGGAGGGCCGAATAGACAAGACCGACCTCCGGCGCAAAGCGTGGAAGCTGAAGCTCCAGCTTGGACGGTAGCCAAACATCATCGCTGTCGAGGAAGGCGATGAATTCGCCGCGGGCCTGACCCAGAGCACGGTTGCGGGCGACGGCGGGACCGGAGTTGGGCTGGCGAATGACGGTGATGAGGTCCGGAAAACGAGCCGCGTAGCTGTCCAGAATCTCCTGGGTGCCGTCGGTGGACCCGTCGTCGACGGCCACGATCTCGAGTGGACAATAGGTCTGCTCGAGAATGCTGTCGAGCGCGGTTGCCACCAGCTCCTGCCGATTGAAGATCGGCACGATGACCGAGACCAGGCCGGGAACCATGGGTGAGCCCAGCGTCCGAGCGTCGGGAGCTTCGAGCCCACGAGACGGCGTGGCCGCGGAGGAGTCGGGGGGCATCGAGCCTTGATGTGCTTCCATGCTGATGGAGGGATCTCCTGGCGTGCTCTGTCGGTATTCTACAGATTTAGGTACGCTCCCCTGGCATGCGTGTCTCGGCGGTCATTCTTTCGTTCAACTCCGCAGGCGTCCTCGACAAGGCGGTGCGGTCGCTGGCTGCTGACCTCGGCGGGGCGGAAGAGCCGGACGAGATCTGGGTAGTCGACAACGGCTCCACCGATGGCAGCCGCGAGGTGTTGGGTCATCTCGAAGAGGAGCTCTCGGGTCTGGTAAAGCCCATCTACCTCGATCGGAACCTGGGCACTACAGTGCCGCGCAACATCGCTCTCGGGCAGACCAGTGGTCGCTTCATTCTCGTCATGGACTCGGATGTGGAGGTGCCAAGAGGCGCTGTCGGGCATCTGATCGAGGTATGCGAGGCGGATCCGGCCCTGGGCATCGTCGTGCCCGAGATTCGCTATCCCAGCGGGCGGCTCCAGCTATCCACCGACCGGTTCCCCACTGTCGGGCGCAAGCTTCAGCGGCTCTTCGCCTTGCGATCAATGGAAGAAGCGCTCACCGAGTCACCCGCGGCGCAGCGTGTGGACTACGCCATCTCCGCGTTCTGGCTGTTTCGGCGGCAGCTACTCGAAGTCGTAGGTAATTTCGACGAGAAGATTTTCTACTCACCGGAAGACGTGGACTTCTGTCTTCGGGTGTGGAAGTCCGGCTACCATGTCTATTTCGAGCCGGCAGTCCACGTGATTCATCACGCCCAGGAGCTCTCCCGCGGGTTGCGATCCCCGCGCTTTGCCTTGAGTCATTTGTGGGGGCTCGTCTATCTGTTTGGCAAGCACCGCTATTTGATCAGCCCGCCGGACCTGTCCGCGCCTGGCGAGTCGCCCGAGAAGCGGCAGACATAGCGGGCTCGGTGGCCCAGCCGGCCGACCACCGCTCCAGAACCCAGCTCGCCCACAGGGGATAGGAACGGTCGCGCAGACCCCGGCAGTGCTCGTCGAAATAGACACCGAGCGTGCTCAGGTCGAGCCAGGAGGAGATACGCGCCTCCGGGCGGAGCACCTCTTCCCTGAACCGCTCCTTGAGCGGTCCCCGAATCCAATCGCCGACCGGGGCGGAGAAGCCCCGCTTGGGGAAATCCAGGAGCTGGCCGGGAAGGCGGGTGCGGGCCAGCTGCCGGAGCAGGTACTTGCATTCGAGCCCCGGTAGCTTGGTCGGGGTCGGAACGCGAAACGCGAGCTCCACCACGCGGCGATCCAGCAGTGGGCTGCGAACCTCCAGGCTGTGATGCATGCTCATCCGATCCACCTTCACCAGCGGCGCATTTGGCAGATAGACCTTGAGATCGGCGTATTGAGCCCGCTGTAGCGGACTGGGGGAGGGACATCTCCGGTAGGGCTCGGTGACCTGGTCGAAGACCGGACTCTCTCTTGGATCCCGCGAGCCGCCCTGTCCGAGCAGGAGTCGAGCATCGGCGGGTTTCTGGAAGCAGAGATCCAGATAGTAGGCCTCCTCAGCGCTCACCGAGAGATTCTCCAGAATCGTGCCCCAGCGGAGCATTCTGGGCAGGCCAGCCGAGCGTGGCCAATGAGTACCGAGCCAGCTCATGAGGTCTCGACCCGGACGTCCGGGCAACCAGGGCCGCAGGCGACATTCCAGGCTATGGGGCACATAGCGGAAGTCGTAGCCGCCAAAGGACTCGTCCCCACCATCCCCGGTCAGCGCCACGGTGACATGGCGACGCGCCATCTGCGAGACGTAATAGGTCGGGATGGCCGAGTCGTCGGCAAACGGCTCGTCAAAGGCCTCGACCAGCGGGTCGAACACCTCCTCCAGACTGGGCTGGACGATCTCGGTCTCGTGTCGGGTGTTGAAGTGGCGAGCCACCAGACCCGCACCGGGGATTTCATTGTGACGCGCATCGCCAAAGCCCACCGTCGCGGTGCGAATCTCCTCTCCCAGCACCTCGTGCATAAACGAGACGACCAGGCTGGAATCGATGCCGCTGGACAGAAACGCTCCCAGCGGCACCTCACTCTCGAGACGCTGCCGCACGGCGCTGCGCAGCTCACTCTCCAGCTCTTCGGATATCTCCTCCGCTTGACGCCGATCGGAGTCGAAATCTTCCACATCCCAGTAGCGCTGAACTTCCATGCGTCCGTCGCCGAGCTTTAGCCAGTGTCCGGGCTCGAGCTTGCGAACGTGCTTGAAGATCGACTTGGGCGCGACGAAGTATCCGAGACAGAAGTAGCTCTCGAGGGCGGAGGTGTCGAGTGAGCCGTCCCAGACCGGGCTCTGTCGCAGCGCCTTGATCTCGCTGGCAAAATGGAGCATTCCGCCCAGCTCGGCGTAGAAGAGGGGCTTTTTGCCCAGCCGGTCCCGTGCCAGGAAGAGCTCGCGCCGGCGTTCGTCGTAGACAGCGAAAGCGAACATCCCCTCCAGGTGCGAGGGACAGTCCGTCCCGTACTCCTCGTAGGCATGAACGATCACCTCCGTGTCGCAACGGGTCCGAAACCGGTGTCCACGGGCCTCGAGCCGGCGACGCAGCTCGTGATGGTTGTAGATCTCGCCGTTGAAGACGATCCAACAGCTGCCGTCCTCGTTCGACATCGGCTGCTGTCCCGCCGCGCGGTCGATGATGGCCAGCCGCCGATGCCCAAGCGCCGCGCCTGCGGACTGACGGGTGCCCTCTCCATCCGGCCCGCGATGACGAAGACTCGCGGCCATGGCGGGGACCGCAGCCGCGACTTCAGGATCCAGGGGACCCTCGCGCGCCACTACACCGACGATTCCGCACATGCGATTCTCTCTTCTTGGATCCGGATCGCCCGATCCGGGTCTACCGTTCGAGCGGCTCCCGGCCAAAGAGCTGGAAGAAGGGGTCGAGGATATTGAGTCGCGTGAGGTGGAGCGAGCTCTTGATCCAGTTGCCGGCGGTGTAGCGGGCCGTTTTGCCGGTGCTCACCGGGCCCACATCGTATTTGACCTCGTAGCCCTCGGCCCGCAGAGTATCGGCGGCGACCCGTTCGAAGGTCTCCCGCTGCCCCTCGGTCATCTCTTGCTTCCATTTGTCGAAGTTAGAGCGGATCGTCGTGGCGGCGAGTCGTTCCAGCTCCGACTGTGGGCAGGGCTCGTCCAGATACTCGTAGATCCTGACAATCTCCGCCGCCGGGTCCTGGAGCAGGGTCTCGTAGCGGACAAAGAGCGCTCTACCGTCGGCCTCCAGCGGACGAAACGCCGCTTTCTTCTCGACATAGTCCTTCCACATCAGCGCGCAGGTGTAGACATTGCTCGGTCCCCAGCTCTTCTTCATCAGCGAAAGGGCGACGTCTCTGCCGTCTCGCGTCAGATAGATGAAGCGGGAATCGGGGAAGAGGCTCAGCAGCGAGTCGAGATGGAGCGTGTATTCGGGCGTCTTGTCGCCCCAGGAGCGAACGTCCTGCTTCCGCTGGCGAGAGATCTCGAAACAGATGGCGTCCACCACGGCCCGATAGCTCTTGTCATCGAGGTCGGCGAAGACCTTGGCGGGATCCAGGTCCACGCGCCGCTGGCGGATCGCCCGCTCTCGAAGGATGGCTCGGAAGAGCTGTGAGAAGTTGCCAATGTCATCGAGCGGCTCGTAGTACGGGAGCCGGTGGAGGTACTTGATGATGAATTGGGTCTCGAAGGGCGCACCAAAGCTCGAGTCGCGCAGCAGAGACGACAGGAAGGTAGTGCCGGATCGTGGACATCCGACAACAAAGAGGGGCGACGGCGACAGGGTGGTCATGGGATCAGCGCGGGCCGTTTCCGTGAGTTTGCGGGCGGTCCGATGAACCGGCTGCCGGAGAGTAGATACGAAGGTAGCGGCCGACCATATCTTCGAGGGTGAACTTCCGACTCGCACGCTCGCGACCCGCTTTGCCGAGCGTCCTGCGTAGATCCGGGTCTCCGGCCAATCTGTACAGAGACTCGGCCACGAGCGCCGGCTCCCGCGCCGGGACCAGCAGACCCGTCTCTTCGGCAACCACCACTTCGGGTGTGCCACCCACTCGCGTGGCGACCACGGGCAGTCCAGCCGCCATCGCCTCCAGAATGGTCACCGAGACTCCTTCGGTGACCGAGGTGTTGGCGTACACATCGAAGGCCGGGAGTAGCCGCCGGGCATCGTTTCGAGCACCAGTAAAGCTGATTCTACTCTCGATTCCTGCCTCTCTGGCGACGCTCTCGAGGCGCTCGAGCTCGGGGCCGCCGCCGATGACGACCAGAACGGCGTCTGCCAGCGTCCGGGAAAGGGTGGCAAAGGCTTCGACCAGAGCGGTGAGATCCTTGACCGGATCGAGCCGCGCCACTGTGCCCACGACCAGGGCCTCCAGGGGGAGGCCAAGGATCTGCCGGGCGGCGGCTCGCTCCGCAGGGGTCGGGGATGGACCGGGGTCGATGCCGTTGTAGATGACCTCGACTCGATCGCCCTCGAACCCCTCGGCCAGCATGTAGGCGCGCAGCTCCTTGGAGACGGCGAAGAACCGGCCTGGAACCCTGGTGAGCAGAAGATTCGCCAGCTTCCGCTTGCGGGAGGGTAGAGAGTCCGAATCCCGGCCGTGCTCGGTGTAGACGAGACGTAGCCCGGGCCGGAGTCTGGCCGCCAGAGCCCCATAGACAAACGGCGAATAGTGATGGCAGTGGAGGACATCGAGGTCGTGGAGCCGGGCCAGCCGGGCCACGCGCGCGGCCAGGGTTGGCCTGAAGCCCGGCTGACGACCCAGGGCGACAACCGGGATATCCAGATCGAGCAACTCGTGAGCCCAGTCACCCTGCTCGTCCAGACAGCAGACCTGGACATCCGCCTGCCGCCGAAGGTGCTTCGACATCTCGATCACCAGGCGCTGGGTACCCCCGGGATTCAGGTCGAGCACCAGGTGCATCAGACGCAGCTTGGCGGGATTCGGGGCGGTCATCTCCACAGCATGTACCCGATCATCGCGGCCACCCCCATCAGCGCGACACCGATCGCCCCAGCCCGCAGCAGTTTCCGTTTGGCGCGCTCCTTTTGTGGCACAAAGGTCTCCGGCTCACCAACGTCGTGCTTCTCATCCGGCGGTGGCGCCGTGGGTACCGGGCGGGTGTCGAAATAGCTCTGTGAGTACCCCAGCGTGAGCATCAGTACCACCGGCCTGCACAGCGTCCTGGTGGGCTTGCGGCTCAGTTGGTCGACTGATCTGTCGAAGAAGTACCGGGCTCTCTCCAGAAAGAGCTGACGCGTCTCCGCTGTCGAGTGCGAGGCGGCGAGCTTGAAGACCTCGCTCTTGCGCATGTCTTGCGCCGCCCAGGTCTCGGTCGGGAACTCTAGGATGTCGGGTTTTTCCAGATAAGGATACTCGTGCTGCGCTGCCCAGGCGGCATAGTGCAACAGAGACGAACGGGCGTAGGAGTACATGAAATCGAGCTCGCCGAGCCCGGCCTTGTAGTCGAGATACTTTCCCAGGCTCTGCAGGAACATCGTATAGAACCAGCGGCTCTCCGCGTCCAGCAGGTTGCGTTGCTCCAGATCGTCATCGGGGTGGATACACCGCCGGATCAACTGCTCGGCCTTGTCCAGAAAGCGGCGGTGTCCTTCGGCCCGGTGGGTGTCGAGCAGGGCATTGATCGTGTTGGCGGGGTTGCGACTCGGCCCGTGATAGCGATCATCACCCGAGGAGCTGACCACTCCGGTGTGACCGCGGTCGAGAAACCGGAAAACGGTCTTCGAGCCATCATCGGCCCCGATGGCATAGGCGCCGGACGAGACCACCGCGTCCCTGGCGGGCGAGTAACCGGTGAGGAGGTAGTACAGCAGGAGTCCGCTGGTGTACAGGTGGCCGCCGCTCGGACCTCCCCCTTGAACCCCCTTGGCCGGCGGAAAGGCGCGGTGCGTGCCGGTGCCGGCATCGGTGTAGTGGAGGGTGTGCCAGAAGTGGCCATGATTGTAGGCAGCCTTGTCCCCATCGGTGTGGTAGATGTCGATGTCGATGTAGTGTCGCGCCAGCCGATCCATCAGCCGAAACCAGCGGGGGTCGGCGGAACGCATGAATTGGAGGGCAAAGCCGTAGACGGCATCGTACTGGTTGTTGTAGTGGGAGACGAGGGGGTCGGTTCCGCGGTGGGAAACAGCCTCGTGATCGGCGTAGAGGTCGCCAAAGTTCCGCCACCCGTACTCGTCGATACGCTCGGCCTTGGCGGCGAACGTGTCCGCGCCCTCGATCGCCGTGTCGACCAGGTCCAGATAGCCGGTGTTTGGATCCTCTGAGCGGGGGGTGAGAAAAGGGACGGCCGCCGCCTCGGCGTACCAGGCGGGTTCGGCATGCACCAGTAACGGCGAGCGACACCAGTCGAGCGGTTGGGCAGTTACCCGGTCCCGGGCGAAGGCAACATGGAAGGTATGGGTCTTCTGCTCTCCTCCCTGGATCTCATGATCGTCCGCGTACTGGTGCGGGTACAGTCGGATCGTGATCGCCTCGGGCGAGACTTCGAGGGCCTTTGGGAAGTTCTGCCAGAAGTGCTCGACGGCGACGGCGAGATGAGAGTCCCTCTGTTGGATGGCGGCGGCCGGAGTTGCGCGCAGACCGTGGGTCTCGGAATCGCCGCTGCGAAGACGATAGCCGCGGAACGTGTTGGGCACCCGTCCGTGGCGATTGAGGTGGACGCGGCTCGCCCAGTTCTCACCGCCGCTGGAGTCCTGGTAGAGCTCGCACGAACCGTCGATCTGCTCCCATGGCGAATCGATTTCTGGCGAGAACCGAATCTCGCAGTCGTCGGCCACCTCCGGCAAAGCGAGAACGACAGCAAGATCACGGAGAAAGATCGAGCCCCGTCGACCCAGCGACCAGCGTCCTCGGGGGTGACCCGCTGGCCTGGGGTTGGCGATAGTCAGCTCGATGCGCACCGTCGGGGAGCTCGTCCAGAAGTGGAGCCGGGCGGTGAGCTCGACTGCCGGTCCGTGGCCCAAGTCCGGCAGATGGCCGCGCAGATGGATCTCCGCGCGGACCGGGCCCGACGCCGCGACCTCGATCCCGTCCACCCCTACGGGGTACCGGCGCCCGGAGGGGCTTTCGACCCAGAGACCGCTGCGCCCGGACGCCAGTGCCGGCGATCCTCCGGTGTCCACCGCGGCAAAGGGAAATGTGGCACCACGGGCGAGCTCGAACCGGGTGATACCGGTGTCGACGACCAGGGACTCACCCGGTCTTACCCACTGGACGGTGAGGTCTCCGTCGTCGTCGATGGGGGGTGAGTCCGGTATCACTTCGAGCTGGTACTGATCGTCGCCTGCCGCATCGGCGAGCCAGTCGAGGAGGGTCCAACGGACGGATCCATCCGGCCAGTAGTCCAGGAATCGGGTTTGTAGCGGGACCCTTTGCCCCCGAGCGTCGCGGAGCGCCAGGCCCGAGCCGGCCGGCAGAGTGCCTCGCGGCCAGGGCACACCACAGGCCACCGGCTCGAGCCGGCGAGGGCCGAGGCCGGGAGCGGTGGTCCCACGGCACCGGAGTATCACCACCGATCACCCCCGATTCTGCGCCGGGTTGTGTGATGACTCGGTACACTCATGGGCTTACGGGTCGTGGGGGCCGTCCAATCGGTGCTTCGGGGATGCTCATGATAGGCGACAGGACATCTCTCCTGCGAGCCCGGCCGTGATCGGGGCCACGTAGAATCGGGTGACCAGGAGCATCGGCGTGCACTCCATCCTCTTTATTAGCCAGCAGATCCCCTGGCCCAAGTCGAGCGGTGGCAATATTCGCAGCTACCACGTGCTCGAGGCCCTCGGGGCGAGCTTCGACGTGACGCTGGTGGCCAGCGCCGACACGAAGGCGTTGGCTGAAGAGGGCAGGGCGGCACTGGCGGGATTCTGCAAGACGATCGAGATCCTCCCGGACCCCAAGACTTCCTCGGGGGCGGCGAAGGCCCGCTCCTTTCTCGCCAGCCTGGCAAGTGGTGTACCCGCGTTTGTCCACCACAACTACAACCGGTCCATGGCAGATTCCGTTCGGCGTCTGGCGGGCTCGGGGCAGTTCGATCTGATTCACTTGAATCACCTCGATACGGTTCCCTATGTCGAGTCGGTCTCGGGGTCACCCTATGTGATCGACACCCACAACATCCTGCACGACTACTATGCCCGGCGGTCCGCTCAGGCGACCAACCCGGTTGCCAAGTCAGCCTTCGCCATCGAGGCGCGCAGGCTCCGTCGATACGAGCTCCGTGCCCTGCGTGGGGCACGTCTGATCCTGACATGCTCGCGCGAAGAGCAAGAGATGCTCTTGGCTCTCGATCCGGAGTTGCGGGTGGAAGTGGTTCCCAATGGAGTGGACAGTCGATACTTCGCTCCGGTGGTGAGCGATGCTTTTGAAAACCCGCCCGATCTGGTTTTTCTCGGCGACATGGCCTATCCACCCAATCACGACGCCGCGGTCGGCTTTGTGCGCTCGGTGTTCCCCGAGCTGGTCCGCCGGGACAAACAGGTACGGTTGATCGTCGTCGGCAAGAGTCCACAGCGGGAGCTCCTGGCACTGGCCGCAGGTCGCTCCGATCTGCTGGTCACTGGCTTTGTCGACGACGTCCGGGAGTATCTGGGTCGAGCACGGGTTTTTCTCGTCCCGGTGCGCTACGGCTCGGGCACCCGTCTCAAGATCCTGTCGGCCTTCAGCATGGGAATCCCGACCGTGTCGACAACCCTCGGTGCCGAAGGCATCCGGTGCCGGGATGGGCACGACATCTCGATCGCCGATGAGCCGGCGGCGATGGCCGAGGCGGTTCATCGGCTGCTGACCGACGCCGAGCTCCACCGCCGAATCAGCAAGAACTGCAGAGAAACGGCGATCCAGCACTACGACTGGACGCGAATCGGGCAGCAACTGCGATCGGTCTACGACGGCATCGAGGTGTCTGGGGAGGATGACCCCCGGCGATCAGAACGGCCTGACAACCGCCCGGTCGTCCTCCATACCCGCGTCGTGACCGGCGCCGGCGGCGGGCCCGAAAAGACCATCCTCAACTCACCACGCTTCCTCGGGCCGGCCGGTTATCGGACCCTTTGTGCCTACATGAGACATCCGGACGATCCCGGCTTCCAGCAGATCGAGCGCCGGGCGCGGCTGCTCGGGGCGGAGTTGCTGACCGTCGACGACCGCGGACCCCTCGACTGGCAGGTCCTCGGCCGGCTGCGGGGCATCTGCGAGCTCTATCGACCAGCCATCTGGCACGGGCACGAATACAAGAGCAACCTGCTGGGAATCGCTCTGCGGCGCTCGCACCCGATGCGGCTGGTGACGACGGTTCACGGCTGGGTGCAGCAGACCTGGAAGACACCGCTCTACTACGCCATCGATCGGCTCTGCTTGCGTTCCTACGACGGGGTAATCTGCGTGTCGCGCGACATCCACCAGACCTGCCTGCGGCTCGGGATTCCCGCCGACAAGTGCTGGTTGGTGCCAAACGCCATCGACCTCGAGGAGGTTGTGCGCCGGGAGCCGACAGCAGCGGCGAAGGAGCGTCTCAGGGTGGAACCCGGCCGCCTGATCGTCGGTGCCGCCGGTCGCCTGTCGGCAGAGAAGGGTTTCTCCGAGCTCATCCGGGCAGCCGGTCTTCTTGTCGACCAGGGAGTGGATCTGGAGCTCTGGATCGCGGGAGATGGACCCCAGCGGTCCGAGCTCGAACGTCTCGTCTCGGCGCTCGGGCTGGGCCAGCGGATCAAGTTGCTGGGTTACCGAGCGGACCTTGTCGACCTGTATCACGCCATGGATGTGTTCGTGGTGAGCAGCATTCGCGAGGGGCTGCCCAACGTGCTGCTCGAGGCGATGGCTCTCGAGCTGCCCGTCCTGTGCACATCCGTTGCGGGAATTCCCGACTTGATCCGCGACGGCGAAAACGGCCTGCTGGTCGGTGGCGGGTCGGCTCGAGAGCTGGCCGAGGGTCTGCGCCCCCTGTTGGAGAACCCCTCTCTGCGGCAACGGGTCGGCCATGCCGCACGCAAGAGCGTAGCGGAGTCACACGACCTCCGGAGGCGCATGGAAGTGGTGAGTGCTATCTATGAGAAGGTTCTCCGAAGTGGCGAGTCAGCGCAACCGAGGTCGTGATACCCACCCTCGTGCCGCGGGAGGTTTGATGAAACTGGTTCTGATCCTGATCATGCTCGCTCTGCCCGTACAGGCCGAGCTGCTCGACCCGTCGGACCTCGTCTATGAGGGCGTGATCGGGCCACCAAAGACTTCGGGCCAAGGGCCAAGATTTGGACGCGCCCCGCTCGGTCTCGAGTACGACCCGACCTGTGCCGGTCGTGAGGATCCCTCTCCAGCCGACGGCTACCCCGGTTGTCTCGCCGCAACCTCGCACAAGGAATTCGACATGATCGCGATGTTCGATATCCCGGCCCCGAAAGCCGTAGAGAGGGGAACGTACAAAGCCGTGCCCAAGGGCGCCCTTGTCGTGGATTTCTTCAAATGCACCATGCGCGCCGACGGCTCGGACATTCAGCCCGAGCTGGATGCCCAGGAGGGTTGGGTTGCTCGCGACATTCCCGGGATTGCGCGGTCGGCGGCGGGCGACTGGATATGCACCTGTGGGCATGATTGGTACGACGTGACGCAGACCGACTACGACTCGCACTGCTGGTTCGATTTCAATCCCGAGGCGGTCAACGCCCAGGGGGCCTACGGCTGGGGTAAGAAGGGCGATGTGAGGTTTCACTCGCAGCGCATGGCCTGGTACCTGGGTGCTGTTCCTCAAGGGTGGGCGGACGCCTACCTGGGGGCCGATGGGCACCCCTTCTGCTTTGGCGGGATGCAGCGAATGGGGGGTGGATGCCCCCCTTGTACCGGTGGTCCCACGCTCTACGCCTTTCCTTGTGAGCGCCCTTCGGTTTCACCTCCTGGGCCACTGACCAGTGCCAAAGAGCTTCTCAGTTATTCGAGGGTGTCTCCCATCACGGTCTTCGACAGGCAGCACCCGGACTTCTCCCCCCGCTCTCAAGCTCGAGATGCGGTCTGGGCCGGAGAGTCCGTCCTCATCTCGGCCCAAAAAGGAGGCGACTATTGGTGGTACGGGAAGCCTGACCCGTGGACGGACCCAAACGCTCATCGAGTTCGTTGTCTGTTCAATGCCGGAGATCCGGAGAAGTGCTTTCTGAAGTATGGACCGAACCTACCCGCGGGCACGGAGGATTCCTGTCACCTCGGCAAGGGCTATCACGCCTTGCTGGATCCCAGCGGCGCAACCGGACCTCAATACACTGCGACCCTCCAGTTCTACGACGCGGATGAGCTCGCTGCCGTCGCCGCCAATCGCCGCAAGCCGAATTCGGTGTTGCCTTACGCCTCGGTCGAAGGGCCTGCTGAGTTCTGGAGCGCGAAGTGCCAGGAGCCGAGGGGGCTCGCCTATGATCGAGAACGCCGAAAGCTTTACTGGGTGGAGTTCAACAACGAAGGACCGCTGATCCACGTCTATTCGGTTGGAGCTCCCCAACGCTGAGGTCGATCTTGCGCCGCATCGTCGAGGGGCGCCGCCCTCTCGACCTCTTCACCATCCGCCTTGGAGGACTCTTCCCTCGAGAGTACGTCGAGTATGACGGCAAGCATGAACCCCAACCAGACCAGGTCCGCATGGGCAACCTCATAAAACTGGCCGCCGACAATGAATACGACCAGCAACGAGACCACGGCATTCGCATACGTGAAGTAGAACCGTGAGAGGGGGGCAGATAGGGTTCCCCGCCGACAGCGGCGCCTGACCCGTGCGAGGGCCTTGAAGGAAAGCAGGAACAGAAGGACCCAGACCACGGCTCCCAGATAGCCTGTTTCCACCAAGCTCTGGAAGTGGCTGCTGTGAACGGATCGCCGCCTGCCAAAGGCGCCGTCGGTGTAGTCGTAATCATCGTAATAGTGGGGGTAGCAGCCGGGGCCGATGCCAAACGGGAAGTCCGCGGCGATATCGCCTGCCACTTTCCAGAAATGGATCCTACCGGCCGACGTGCCGCTTTCGACTGGCTCCTCGTAGATAGTGGACATCCGCTCCTTGTATCCCGCCGGCAGCGGCACCAAGAGAGCGGCGATCAAGAGAAATGGCAGGACCTTGAGTAGCCATGACACCCGCCTCTCTTGGAGGAAGACGAATACCAGCAAGCCGCTGGCGAGACCGAGAGCACTTCCTCGCGAGAACAGGCTGACCACTTGGTAGATTGAAAGCGGCACCATCACCCACATGCCGACTTGAAAGATTCGCATCCAGGGCCACGCGATATTCCACTTGATGGGCGCTGTCTGTCCTGCAGGGTTCGAAGCATTCTGAGCCGTCGCGATCATCAAGAAGACGCACATCGCAGTGCCAAGCGCGAACGCATTGCTACCGGCGAGCGCTCCGCCCAAATGTTCGAATCCATGTTGAACCACGCCGCCCCGGAGCAGTGAGAAGAAACCGGTCTTGGCGGCAAAGAATCCGACCGAGCATGAGACTACTGTGCCGAGCCAGAAGATGCGCTTGGGCGAGTCCACCAGCCGATTGGTCAAGAAAAGCACCAACATCAATCTCGCCATGTGATCCAGCCACCGCCACCCGGTCGATCCACATCCATAGTAGTAGGTGGCAATCGCGGCAAGAGCCAACCAGACCAGCATCAGATACGAGACGACATGGCCCAGCCGTGGAAATTTGCCGGTCAAAAAACAGGGTATGACGAGAAGCAGCCCTGCAACGAACGACAGTTTTAGATGTGAGAGATCCGTCCAAACCCATTCGTGCGGGCGAAATATCGCGATCCACCAGTAGAGCAGCAGGGCGATGAATCGACTGTAGAGCGCCACCAGCATGGCGGCAGCGACGATGATGAGAACGACAATTGAGCGCATGAGGTCTTGCGGCCGGCTGGGGCAGCGTTCTAATCTACCACCTGGTACATCGCCACCTTTTGCGGGCGGTCGCCCTCGAGGCGCGCGAAGCGAGCTCCTGACTACCAGCCCTGTCCGGTCGCGTGTCGCGTTGCTACTATTGGCCGCGCCCATGTCCAGGTCCTACCCGGCCGCGAGCCGTTCACTCAGCCAAACGCTGTTGTCCACCTATGTGGCGGGCCAGGTCGGCGGTCTGGGGCTGCTGGCGGCTGGACTCTACCGGCACGCGGACGAGCTGACGGCAATGCCGCCTTCGACGGGTCATGCGTTCTGGATTCTGGTGCGCTCGGTAGGCACCTATGCGGTGCTGGGAGGGGTTTTGGCGGCCATCCTCGGCGCAGCTCTCTTTGGTCTCTTCCGCCTACTGGGCCGGGGCGGCCACCTGACCGTGCCGCTGGTCGCGGGCATCTGTGTTGGCAGCGCTGTCCTCGTCCAGCTCACCGCCTGGCGGCAGATACATGTTCTGACCGGGCTGCCGCTCGCTCATCCCGAGCGCATCCCGGCAGCGCTTCTGGATACGTTCTATGCCGGTGTTGCCGGGGTCGGCGTGGCCGTTGTGGTTCTTCTGATCTTGCGGCGGCAGGAGCGTTCGTCCCCCCGACCCTCGCAAGGTCGTTTCCTGAGAGCTGGGTTTGCTCTTCTTCCTCTCTTGTGTCTCGTCTCTGGACAGCTTGCTCTCCGTCTTCGCGCTCCCGCGGATGCAGGAGACTGGCGGCCCAGTCAGATCGCGGTGGTGGGTCTGGACGCGGCCACCCTGCGGATACTCGGCCCCATGATCCGCGACGGCAGCCTGCCGACGTTTCGCCGGCTGGTGGATGAAGGTGCCTGGGGAACCCTCCTGACCTATGGAATCGATTCGTCGCCGATGGTCTGGACATCGATTGCGACGGGCAAGCGTGTCCGCGACCACGGGATCTACGATTGGGTGAAGATTAAACGGGGTGCGCGGGCCGAACCGATGAAGAGCTCCGATCGCCGGGCGCGAGCCATCTGGAACATTGCCAGTGACATCGACCTCCGTGTGGCCGTGGTGGACTGGTTGATCACCTATCCTCCGGAGCAGGTCAATGGTTACCTCGTGGCTCGTCTTCACATGGATCAGCCCGACCGTACCTTCCCACCGGAGCTGGACCTGGAGACGGAGGCGATTGTTGCCAACGTTCTCGACCATGGTGACCCGTTCCGCACGCACCAGTTCGCGGAGATCGACCATGCCTTTGATGTTGCCGAGATGCTTCTCCTCAAGGAGCACATCGACCTTTTGATGATGTTCGAGCCGACCACCGACAACATCCAACACGGCTACTGGAAGTACTACCAACCGGCGGCCTTCGATGGGGACCTTTGGGACCTGACATCGGACAAAGTCCGACCGGGTGAGATCATTCCTGACTCCTACAAACTGATTGACGAGCGTCTCGAGCGTCTCTGGTCGCAGCTCGATGAGGACGCTCTCTTGATCGTTGTCTCCGATCATGGGCAGCTGGCGGCCGAGGCGCCGTTGGTGTGGTTCAACGTGGACAAGCTGCTCGTCGAGCTGGGTGTCTTGAGCTTTCGTCCAGATGAGCCTTCGCGGCCGGATTTCGACAATACGCTTGCCTACTCGGCGGTGCAGAGTCGTTGGGTCCCGAAAATGGGGATCAACATCAACCTCGCGGGTCGGGAGAGCCAAGGTACGGTCGACCGCCACCAAGCCGAGATGCTGGTGGAAGATCTGGTGTCTCGACTTGGCGCCGTGGCGTTCACGGACGGTACACTGGTATTCGGTCCGATACGAGCCACGGGGGCCATCGAGGAGAGTGTTGCCGAGTCAGGAAAGGCCGACATTGAAGTTGTCCATTCGGGTCACACCCGAACTCTCCGCTCCGCGAAACGCGAGATCCTGGTGGACGGTCGCCAGTATCGCCTCGAGGAATTTCTGAACTGGGATCAGAACCTTTCGGGACAACACGACCGCAAAGGTGTGATCTTCATTCACGGCAAGGGAATCCGTCGTGGCTTCCTTGGTCAGCCGGTGATCTCGACGGCCCTGCAAGAGATCGTCTGGCACCTGACCGATAAGGTCGACGTCTTGGACAGAGCACTTCCCATTCTCCGCGGAATCGGTCTTATCGAGCGGGCCACCACCCTCGACATCACGCCGACACTTCTCTTTTCACTGGGCCTACCGGCGGCGAAAGACATGGCGGGTCGACCGCTGGCGGAGCTGTCTCCAGCTGGTTCGCAACCTGAGTGGATCGCCACCTACGAGACCGACACCGCCACGGCCGACGGTGAGGTGGATGCGGCCTCCGATGAAGAGTTGCTCGAGCGCCTCAAGGCGCTCGGCTATATCCAATAGGACAGCTATCGGGAGTCAGCCGGTCGCGGATTGGGAACAAAGAAGGGTCCGATCGCCAGCCCATCGAGATGGCCTTCGAGAAAGGCTCGAACCGCGTCGCCTGGAGTGCAGACGATGGGCTGTTCGTGCATGTTGAAGCTGGTGTTGATCAGACTCGGGATCCCCGAGAGCTTCTCGTACTCTGCAACGATGTCGTAGTACTCGGGGCTGACCTCCCGGCGGACGAGCTGTGGGCGGGCGGTGCCGTCGACATGGACCGCGGCCGGACAGGTCTCTTGCATCGAGTCCGTGCAGTCGAAGGTGATGGTCATGAACTGAGCCGCATGCTCGGCGCCGGCGCAGTTCTTGTAGCAACGATGGCGCGCCTCCCAGAGCGTCACCGGAGCAAACGGCATGAACTCGGTCCTCCCCAAACGTTGGTTGAGCCAGTGATTCACCTCCGGCTCTCTGGCGTGATACAGAATCGAGCGATTGCCCAGGGCACGCGGTCCATACTCCATACGGCCGGAAAAGCGGGCGACGACCTCGCCCGAGTCGACCCGGCGAGCTATCTCGCTCGCCATGTGGGCGGGTCTCGAATAGGCAAGCCCGGCCCGATCCAGCTCCTCGCTGATCTCGTTGTCACCGTAGGATGGACCGAGAAAGGCGTCGCGGATGGGCTCTCCGACCCCACCCGGCCAGGACAGATGCATGGCGATCCCCGTACCGCAGCCACCGTCTCCCATATTGGGGTAGACAAAGGTCTGCTCCACTCCATCGATCTCGTGGAGTCGCTGGTTCATCTTGACGTTGGCGACGACACCGCCCGAGAGCACGAGCGCGTCAGAGCCGGTCTCTTTGACCCAGTGGCTCACCACCTCGCTGGCGACGACCTCTAGAACATGCTGGTAGGCCGCGGCGACATCGACCATGGGGAAATGAGAGGCGAGATGCCGTGAGAAGTAGACGTTCAAGTTTTCGAAGATTTGAAGGGTGCCGGGCGGGGAGGTCTGAAAACGGCTGCGAAGAACATCCCCCAGCACCGCGGGATCGCCGTAGGCGGCGAGCCCTACTATTTTGCCGCCGTGCCGAAGCGGGTTGAAGCCCAGCGAAGCTGTCACCGTCTCGTAGTAGGTGCCGAGCGAATAGGGGTAGTGGAGGTCTTGCAGTCGGCGGATGCGACCTCCTTCGCCGAGACTGATGGATCCGGCGAGGCCACTGCCATAGCCGTCGAGGGTGACGATCAGGGCCCGCTCCAGACCACTCGAGTAGTAGGAGTTGGCGGCATGGGAGAGGTGATGCTCGAATCTTCTGAGCTTGGTTCCCAGGCCGATGGCTTCGAGTCCTGCTTCGAGCTCACTGTTCCAGTGTCGATGCTCCTCGATCGCCTGCCGCGCCCAGGTGCGTGAGCAGTGTGCCGCCACTCTTCTCGATATCGCGGGGTTTGCTCCCGCCAGTCGATAGGCGAGCTCCTTCAGAGGGCCCTTCTCCATCCGCTGGTTGGGGTGTGAGAGACCGTGGATGGGCTGGGTACGAGACGGAATCCGAGTCTTGGCCTTGGCCAGCCGGCCATCGAGATCGGTGGATGAGAACGAGCTGTGAAACAGCTTCTCGTTGTCGAAGTTTTCGGCGATCAGCTCGGCTTCTTTGTCCCAGTCGAAAAACGGATAGGCCACGACATCGATCTCGTCCGGCTCGGTGCCCGTAAAGCTGAAGGCCGCCGCGAGAGCCTGGTGTGGGAACCCCGCATGCTGTTTCTTGCGGCTGAAGCGCTCCTCCGCTGCGGCGAAGAGAACCCTCCCGTCCTCGACCAGCGAGACGGTGGCGTCCTTGTCCAGTGGGGAGATACCGAGAACTTTCACTTGCTGCTTACCCCCGAGATCGACTCCAGGTGCTGCTTGATCTCGAGGGGGGTCATGCTGGTGCCCTCGAGCTCGCCGAGGAAGTATCCCAGGTAGCGGCGGAGCACGTCCAGAAAGTCTTTCAGCTCGGCCTGGCTTCTCGCATAAGGAGTCCGACCTGGGTCCAGGGTGGGTGAATGAAAGCTCAGCGTGAAGACGCGGACTCCCCGAGCCAGGAGGAACTTGGTCAGACGGCGCAGGTCGCTGAAATCGAATCCTTCGGGTGACAGGTGTAACCGATCGATAAGACCCAGGCGGGCGAGAATGCCCGGCAGCCGCGCCCACCGCAGCCGGGGCCGGGTAGCCCAGTGGTGCCACCTGTGGGCTCGGCGCTGCAAGCGGCCCACGAAGGCGCCCGTAGCGGGCAACCCGAGAAGAGATCTCTTCTCCCCAAACCAGTACGGATCGGAAGAGAACCGGGAGTAGTCGGGCCCACCTTCGGCAGAGAAGTCGAACGCCGGGCAGGCGCTCAGATCCACTTCGAAACCCAGATCCTCCAAGATGCCGGCCGTGTTGGGGCCGATACCGTACCGACCCGCTTTGTAGATGACCGGTCTCTCACCGAATGAATCTTCGATCTGGTCGATCAGCCTCTCGAGCTTGGCGCGCTCGAGGGCCGCGGAGAGATTGCCCGCAAAGGAGTGCCGGCGATTGACCTCCTCGTCAAAAGGTGGAGAAACCCAGGGATGGAGGTGAGCGCCCACCACGGCGCGACCGCTGTCGACGAATTCCTTGATGGGAGCGAACCCCGTCGCCTGCGAGGCGACGGGGAAGTCGACCAGGTAGGCGGGTTGCACGCCGGCCTCGTCGAAGACCTCCTGACCGAGGTGGACATGACGCATCGCCTCGACCGAGGTGGCGTTGCGGTCGAAATCGGCCTCCCAATCGAACTCCTCCTCGGTATCGACAACGACCAGCAGCGTCGGTGGCTGATCGGCCGGCACCCGAACGGGCGTCGTCGGGGCACCGGTCTCGGGGTCGACAAAAGCTGCGTGCTGCACGGGTCGATGGTCCTAGTTCGCCAGCTGGCGCCGTACCAGCGGACCCAGAAGGTTGGCGAGGCTCATCGGCAGGCGTCGCCAGGCCGCGGCCAGATGAGAGTGTTTGCGTGGATCGAGGTAGGGCTCACTCTCGGCAGAGCCGTCAGCCGCATAGAACTCCCACATGAGCGGCTCCGGTGTCGCCCGCCACTGTTTCTTGAAGTGGAAGGTTCCCGTGCCGACGGAAGAGCGACCAAAGTCGAATCGATCGGCGCCCTCCCGCCTGGCGTCGCGAAGAACCCTCCAATAGAGCGAATGGTTGGGACAGGCCGATCGGGCGGATCTGAGAGACGAGGCCCACGGTACGGTCACCGTGTCGCCAAAGGCAATCGAGACCCCGCCGGCGACCGGCGACTCCTGGGCGTCCAGAGTGAGATAGAGACCGGCCGCAGAGTCGAAGGCGGAGAAGATCTCGGCGAAGAACCTCCGCGAATGTGTCGGCGACCCGAGATCGCGCATATTGCGGGCAAAGACCGGAAAGAAATCGTCGAGACGCTCGCTCCCGACTCTGTGGGAGATCAACCCCGAAGACTCCGATTTCCGGATCTGGTTTCTAACCTTGGGCCCGATCGCCTGCCACAACTTCTCCTCGGAACCCTCCAGGTCGAGGAGGAAGCGAAAACGCTTGCTCTCCTCCGGGGCCGGAGAGGCCGCGCGCGAGGGGCCGCGAAGATCGAGGCCGGTAGCGCCGGTCTTCCGGGCGAGGCGAAAAGCTGCCTGCTCGAGCGCCCTGGCGGCCTCATCCGAGGTGGTCAGGATACCCCCCTGATCGAGATAGGGGAGCGAGACAAGCCGGTTGCCCGCGAGCGGTCCCTGCAAGTGAACCAAGGGCAGGACGCCGACCCAGTCCCGGTCAGCGGTCGCGTAGAGGAAGTAGAAGTCCTTGCGATAGGTGTGCTGGAAAACGGTCGACCAGCCAAAGGCATGACAACAGGATCCGGCGGGATGCCTGGCGACAAAAGCGTCCCACCTCTCCTTGTCACTCGGCCCAGCGAGAGCGGTCTTCAGATTCATCGGGCCAGCGGGCGCCAGACCACGCCCAACCAGGTGTAGATGTACGTTCCCTTGGTTTCTCCGCCATCGTCTGTCTGGTCGAAGACCCTTGCCGTCATGCGTATTGTGGTCTTGTGGCTGAGCCGACGGCCGACCCTGCCTCCCAGAGCAATGCTGTTGATCACTCTCTGGTTCTCGTCGCTCGGATCGCGCCGAGCGACACGGGTGTCGAGGCCCCAGGTCCATACCTGGCTTCCCCGGTTGCCGTAGGAAAGACCGACAAAGCTGTTGACCGAGGTTCCTATGCGGGCTCCGCCGGATGAGGGAACGTGACCGGCAACGATGGACAGACTGGATTGCTGCCAAACCCGGGTGAGGCGAAACTGTCCCTGGACACCGCTCCGGGTGCCGCTGGCAGGGTCCAGCGGACCGGTAACAGCCTCGCCGGTGTTGCGGAAGCCGCCGACTGAGAACTCCAGAGAGAGCCGTTCTGCGACGTCCTTCTGGAAGACGAACGAAACGGAATGTGAGTTCTCGTCACCGCTCAATTCCAGCACGAACCGCCGATAACCGTAGCGGAGGCCGAGGGCGGTGGTCGGCGAGAGGCTCCGCGTCAATTGGACCGAGCTGCGCACCTCGGATCGATCCTCCAGTGGGATCGGGTCGGCACCGTCGTCGGACTCGACCAGCCGCTCGTAGTTCCAGATCGAGCCGCCGAGGGTAAAGCCCCAGTTCCACCGATTCCGGAGCTGGTCGCCATAGATGAGATCGAGGGAGGCTCGCTGGCGATCCGTACGCTGGGTCAGGAACAGGTCGGCTGGGTCGGCGCTCTCCACGACTCCCTGGTCCTGTGTGTCGCTGTAGGCAGCCGTGAGATTCAAGCTCGAGTCCGGGGCCGGCACGGTAACCAGACCGAGTCTCAGACGGTGGCTCACATTGTTGAAGTTGTCGGCTTCACGAAAGAGCTCGACCCGCGGACTGTAGGTAAACGACAGCGAGCCCCGATCGAGCTGGCGAACGACCGGGAGGATCAGCCCGAGACGGAGACCCCAATCGGAGCGGGCGTCCTCACGTGTTATGGCGACGTTGTTGGTGGAGAACAGGCCGACGTTGACCTGTGGATCGAAGGTTGTCCTTTGAGCCGTAGCCGCGGTTGCCAGAAGGCCGACGGCGGACCAGGCCGCGAGGTGTCGGAGACCGCTGAGACCGGCTCGTTGCCAACGAGTCGCACGCAGAGTCATGGGTGGTCGAGGCTAGCACGTCCAGTTCGTGCGCTAGGCGTCGTTCTTTGAGGCGCCATCGGTGCAATGGTAGCCTAGAATCTGACCCGATAAGAGCTGTCGCAGATGGTAGCGATGACTGGAGTCTGGAGAAATATGACCATAATGAAAACGTCCTTGGCCGGGCATCGTTTCCACGCCGCCCTCTCGATCTCCATGGTCCTGATAATTCTCGGGGCCGCAGGCGCGGCTTTTCCGCAGGGCACCGCCGCGTCGAAGAGGGAGCCGTATCTCATCGGTCTCGGCGACATTCTCGAGGTGTCGGTCTGGAAAAACGAGGAGCTGGCCGTGCGTGTGCCCGTCCGACCCGACGGCCGCATATCACTTCGCCTGGTGGGCGAAGTGGAGGTGGCCGGTCTCACCCCGTCTGCAGTCCGGGATCTGTTGGCGGAGAGGTACCAGGACTTCATCACCGGACCAGGGGTGTCGGTGGTAGTGGCGGAGATCAACTCGCGCAAGATCTTCATCATGGGCGAGGTCAACTCATCGGGTGTCTACGACATCGTTCAACCCACGCGTCTGATGCAGGCGCTGGCGATGGCCGGTGGGCTGACAAATTTCGCCAAGAAAGATCAGGTGGTTCTGCTGCGGGACGTGAATGGCGAACAGCAACGGACGGTCGTGAGTATCAAGGATATCGAGACGGGAAAGAACCTGGACAGCAATATTAGCCTATGGCCGGGCGACACCATTATCGTCCCCTAAAGCACACCCGTCGCGCCCCAAAACCAGCCTCGAGAGCCCCGCCCCGTACCCGGTGCGAAGGGCAAGAAGGGTCTGAAGGCCCCTCGTGTCCTTCGTGGTAAAATTGACGGTGCGAGACCTTGGTCGGCCGGGAAGTATCTTCTCTCACACACTTGTCTCCCGGGGAGAGGGGTGGCAGGCGGATGTGGAAATACCTTTGCGCACATATTGCCGTTGCCGTGCTTATTGCCGGTCCGGGTGTCGGTGACGTAGCTGGCCGCGACGGGGCGAGCACTGGGGCCGCGCTGCTGCCGATACCCGCCCAATCGGATTGGACCGACTACGGCACGATTCTCGAGCCGGGTGATGTGGGAGAGTGGGACTTCCAGCTCTTTGGTGCTTTTGTCGCCTCCGCGATCAAACACAACGGCACCTATTTTCTCTACTACCAGGGCGCCTGCTGCTACCGGATCTTGGACGACACCACGACCTTTCGGGCCATAGGCGTGGCCACGAGTCCGGACGGGGTCAACTTCACCAGGTATGGCGGCAATCCAGTCATCACCTGGTTTCCAAACAATGGGGGCGAGGAGGGCGCGGTCTCGAGTGCCGTCGTGATCGACGGCGGCGGACAGGTGGTTTTCTATTATGGCGCCAACACCGAGGTGGATGCCACTAGCGTCAACTCCGACGCCCGGTTGGCCATCTCCAACGACGGTCTGAGCTTCACCGACCAGGGCGTGGTGCTCGACCACGAGGATCCCTCGGTCTGGGGCTTTGGCGACGAGCTCTACCCCGTTACCGCTATTCAAGACGGTGGTCAGTGGGTCGT
>JBAUDS010000137.1:0-2830 GCA_049678185.1 Thermoanaerobaculia bacterium | reverse complement strand
GCTGGCTGTCGGAGGAGACGGTCGACGACCTGGTGCGTCTCGACCGGGAACGGGTCTGGGTCGTCGATCCGCTCGACGGCACCCGCGAGTTCATCGAGGGGATCCCCGAATGGTCGGTCTCCATCGGACTGGTCGAGCAGGGCCAACCGGTGGCCGGCGGGATCTACAACCCGTCCACCGACCAACTCGTGCTGGGTGCCACCGATCGGGGGGTCACGCTCAACGGTGAGTCCGCCCGAGTCAGCACCAGGGACTCCTTGGAAGGAGCGGTGGTTCTCGCCAGCCGCAGCGAGGTCAAGCGGGGTGAGTGGGAGCGGTTCCAGAACCGGGGTTTCAAGGTCAAACCCTGCGGCTCGGTGGCCTACAAGCTGGCACAGGTGGCCGCCGGTCTGGTCGACGCCACCTGGACGCTGGTGCCCAAGAACGAGTGGGACGTGGTGGCCGGTGTCGCTTTGGTGCGGGCCGCCGGTGGGCACATCGAGGTGCTGGAGGAGCCCGACCGGGCCTTCAATCAGGAAAATCCCCTGATGGCCGGGATGCTGGCCCATCCACCCAGTCTGGATGCCGTTATCCATCAAGAGATCAATCTTTAGTCAAAAGCACTAAGATTTTCCGAAAAATCGATGTCAACCCTTGACAATCGGGTTGAAGATTAATACAATCTGTTAGCACTCACCGCCGACGAGTGCCAGATAATGTCGGCGATGTTTAGTTAAAGCACTAAAAACAAACAACTTACTAATCTGCTCAATTAGAGCAAGGAGGTAGAACGTGTCAGTGAAAATTCGCCCCCTACACGACCGTGTGCTGGTCAAGCGGCTTGAGGAGGAGGAGCAGGTCAAGGGTGGGATCATCATCCCCGACACCGCCAAAGAGAAGCCCCAGGAGGCCGAGGTGGTAGCTGTGGGCCCCGGCAAGCTCCAGGAAGACGGCAAGCGGCAGCCGATGGACGTCAGCAAAGGCGACCGCATCCTCGTCGGCAAGTACTCCGGTAGCGAGATCAAGATCGACGACGAGGACTACGTCATCTTGCGTGAGGACGAGATTCTCGCGGTCGTCAACTAACAAGAAAAAACTGGATATCAGGAGGTTATAGAAAACATGGCTGCAAAACAGATTACATATGCCGAGGACGCGCGGAGCGCCATCCTCAAGGGCGTCAACAAATTGGCTGACGCCGTCAAGATCACCCTCGGCCCCAAGGGCCGAAACGTCGTCATCGAGAAGAAGTTCGGCTCCCCCACCTCGACCAAGGATGGTGTGACGGTGGCCAAGGAGATCGAGCTGGCTGACCCGATCGAGAACATGGGCGCCCAGATGTTGCGCGAGGTGGCCTCGAAGACTTCGGACGTGGCCGGTGACGGCACCACCACGGCCACCGTTCTGGCTCAGGCCATCTTCCGCGAGGGCTCGAAGAACGTCACCGCCGGTGCCAACCCGATGGAGCTCAAGCGGGGCATCGAGCTGGCCGTCAAGGCCGCCGTCAAGTCGATCGACAAGCTCTCCAAGCCGGTCGGCGGCGAAGAGATCGCCCACGTCGGCACCATCTCGGCCAACAACGACTCCGAGATCGGCAAGATCATCGCCGAGGCGATGGAGAAGGTCGGCAAGGATGGTGTCATCACCGTCGAAGAGGCCCAGGGTCTCGACACCACCCTCGAAGTGGTCGAGGGCATGCTCTTCGACCGCGGGTATCTTTCCCCCTACTTCGTGACCGACCCCGAGCGCATGGAGGTGGTCATGGAGAACGTCAAGATTCTTCTTCATGAGAAGAAGATCAGCTCGATGAAGGACCTGCTGCCGATCCTGGAGCAGGTGGCCAAGCAGGGCAAGCCCTTCATGATGATCGCCGAGGACGTCGAGGGCGAGGCGCTGGCCACCGTCGTGGTCAACAAGCTGCGCGGCACCCTCCAAGTGGCGGCCGTCAAGGCGCCTGGCTTCGGCGATCGCCGCAAGGCCATGCTCGAGGACATCTCCATCCTCACCGGTGGCCGGGTGATCACCGAGGATCTCGGCATCAAGCTCGAGAACGTCAAGTGGGAAGACCTGGGTGACGTCAAGAAGGTTGTCATCACCAAGGACGACACCACCATCGTCACCGACTCCGACGACAAGTCCCGCCGCGACGCGATCTCCGGCCGGGTCAAGCAGATCCGCAACCAGATCGAGGAGACCACCTCCGATTACGATCGCGAGAAGCTGCAGGAGCGGTTGGCCAAGCTCGTAGGTGGTGTGGCCATCATCAAGGTCGGCGCTGCCACCGAGAGCGAGATGAAGGAGAAGAAGGCCCGCGTCGAGGATGCCATGCACGCCACCAAGGCGGCTGTCGAAGAGGGCATCGTCCCTGGCGGCGGTGTGGCACTGCTGCGAGCCGTCGACGCCGTCAACAAGCTCGAGGGCGACACCCACGACATCGACGTCGGTGTCAAGATTGTCCGTCGGGCGCTCGAAGAGCCGACCCGCCAGATCGTCAACAACTCCGGCGAAGAAGGCTCGGTCATCGTGCGCGAGCTGCTCAAGAGCAGCGGCAACACCGGCTACAACGCGAACACGGGTGAGATCGAGGATCTGGTCAAGGCCGGAGTCATCGACCCGGCCAAGGTCACCAAGACCGCACTTATCAACGCGGCTTCGATCGCCGGTCTCATGCTCATCACCGAGGCTCTCGTCTCCGAGATCAAGGAGAAGGACGAGCCGATGCCGGGTGGCGGAATGCCCGGCGGCGGCATGGGAGACATGTACTAATCCGCCTGACCCATCAGGCGTTACCTATGGCCGGCTCTCACGAGCCGGCCTTTTTTTATGGAGAGAGTCGCAGGGGTTATTGGGT
>JBAUDS010000136.1:0-1979 GCA_049678185.1 Thermoanaerobaculia bacterium | reverse complement strand
GAGTCGAGAGCCGTCGACCCGGTCTACAGCGAGTCGCTCTACCCGCGACTCCATCTGGGCTGGAGCGAGTTGCGGGCGCTGGAGAGCGGCGACTACAAGCTCATCCAGGCCCCCGAGCCCGAGCTTTACGACATTGCTCGGGACCCTGGGGAGCGCGTGAACGTGATCGATCAGCATCCAGAGGTCCACGCCGATCTGCAACGACAATTGGCAGAGATGACCGCAGGTGACTTCGTAGCCGAGGCCACTTCGCTCGATCCCGAGGCGGTCGCCAAGTTGCGCAGCCTCGGCTACCTCTCGAGCCCCGGCCCCGGGCCGCCAACGGCAGAGGGGGGGTCGGCCATCGACCCCAAGAGCAAGATGGCCGACTGGGAGCGCATCCAGATCGGCATATTCGAGTTCAGCCGCGGCAACTACACCGCGGCCGCCTCGATCTTCGAAGACGTGTCCGCCACCAACGGCAATGTGCTCCTCGTCTACGATTATCTGGGCTCGAGCTACATGCGTCTCGAGCAATGGTCGCGGGCGGAACGGGTTTATCGCGAGGCCCTGGCGAGAGGGCTCGAGTCGGCCCGTTTCCACCTCGATCTGGGTCTGATCCACGAGCAGCGAGGGGATCCGGTACCGGCGATGCGGGAGCTGCGGGCGGCGCTGGCGCTCGACAGCTACGATGTCACCGCCCGTTTCCATTTCGGCAATCTCTTGCGGCGGGCGGGAAGGATAGAGCAGGCGGCCGAGCAGTATCGGCAGGCCGTCGAGATCAACCCGGACTATGTCTACGCCTGGAACGGTCTGGGGATGACGCTGGCCACGGCCGGTCGCCATCCCGAGGCGCTCGCGGCATTCCGCCGGGTGGTAGAGATCGACCCGGATGGTGGCCGGGGCTACTACAACTTGGCGGTGCAGCTCGAGCGGATGCGACGCTCAGCCGAAGCGCTCGCTGGCTACCAGGATTTCTTGATCAGAGCAGGGGGAGACGGGTTTTCGGCCGAGCGGGCGCAGGCCACGGCCGCGATCGACCGCCTCCGCTCACCGGATTAGGTCTGCTCGGTCGGTTCGGGTCGGGGATGAAGACCCAGATTGCGGACGATATCGGGAACCGCGGCCGACCAACCGACGGCCATGATGTGAAGACCTCTCACCCCCTCGATCTCCATGACCTGCTGACCGATCTCGCAACAGAGGTCTAGACCCGCCTTGGCCTGGTCTTCGTCCGAGAGCCCACGAAAACGCTCGAAGACGAAGTCGGGCACATCCATCCCCGCGATGTTGTCGGCCATGAAGTTGGCGCCCTTGAGCGAGCGGATCGGCCCAATGCCGGCCATGATGGGCACCTTCTCGTGTAAACCCATGTCCACCACTTGGGCCATGTAGTCGCGAAAGCGGGAGAGGTTGAAGACCAGCTGGGTCTGGATGAACTGCGCCCCGGCGCGGATCTTCTTTGCCAGCCGGATCGGCCGGAAGTCGAAGGGTGGCGAAAAAGGGTTGGCGGCAGCGCCGACAAAGAAGTCCGGGGCAGGCTTGGGAATCGGTTTGCCGCTTTCGAAGACCTGCTTGTCACTCATCAACCGGATCATGCGGATGAGGTTCATCGAGTCGATGTCGCCCACATAGGCGACGTGCGGGTGATCGCCACACACCGGGTGGTCGCCGCTCAGCGCCAGCACGTTCTTGATGCCCAAAGCAGCCGCCCCCAGCAGATCCGCTTGCAGACCCAGGCGGTTGCGGTCGCGACAGGTGACTTGGAATACGGGCTCGAGGCCTGCCTGCTCGAGCAGGATGCTTGCGGCGAGGCTGCACATGTGTACCTTGGCCGACTGGTTGTCGGTGACGTTGTAGGCATCGCCGTAACCGCGCAGCAGCTCGATCTGCCGGTGGAGGGCCCCGGGATTGGGGCCAACCGGGGGAGAGATCTCGATCGCCAGGGCAAAGTGACCCGAGCCCAGCACCCGAGCCAGACGGCTGGTGGATGGCGCCGG
>JBAUDS010000135.1:0-3406 GCA_049678185.1 Thermoanaerobaculia bacterium | reverse complement strand
GGGGGCTCCCCTTGGCCCCCACCAACAACGGCGTGGCGTCCGCCCGCGCCGTCAGCTCCTCGGCGCTCTGACCGACGATGACATTGAGCCCCACCGGCAAAAACACGATAAGCGTGATCGCGGCAATAAGAATTGCCGACTTTATGCGGTGGTAGGCCAGATACCGCCAAGCCAGATAGAGAACGTCCTTCATCGCACGTCTCCCGACTCCGCCGAAGCGGCCGGCCTCCGTGCCGGCCGTTCTTCCGGTCTCTGTGCCGGCCGATCCTCCGCCGGCATGTCATAAAACTCCCGAAAATCAATAACCCGTTCGAACCGCGGCAGCAGATCATGATCGTGCGTCACCGTCACCAGCGTCGCCCCACTGGCCTCCGCCGACTCCAGAAACAGCTCCAGCACCCGGTCCTTATTGGTGGGATCCAGATTCCCTGTGGGCTCGTCAGCCAGCAGCAAATCGGGCTCGGCCAGCAGCGCCCGGCAGACGGCCACCCGCTGCCGCTCTCCCTGCGAGAGCAGATTGGCATAGCGGTCGAGCTTGTCGGCGATACCCATCTGTCCGGCCAATCCACGAGCGCGCTCGCGGACCTCCCTGGTCAGACTGAGCGACGAGTTGATGCGATAGGGCAGCAGTATGTTGTCGAACACGTCGAGGTATTCGAGCAGCTCGAACTCCTGAAAGACCAGGCCGATGTTGCGGATCCGAAAATCCCGGCGCTGCGAGTCATCGAGATCGGCAAGGTCGACATCGTTGGTGGAAACACTGCCCGACTGTGGTGTGCGGATCCCGGCGATGAGGTGGAGAAGAGTCGTCTTGCCGCAGCCGCTCGGTCCGATAAGCGCCACTCTCTCACCCTGCTCGATGACAAGCTCCGGCACGTGGAGAGCAAATTCCCCCTCGGGGTAGCGGAAGCGCAGATCGGAGATACGAATCATCGCGGGAGCCCGGATCGGAAGGCAGAAAGTCGAATTCTGATCAAACGTTCCTTGAGGAATTTGGGGACGGAATTTGGGGACAGGTACAAATTCTTCCCTACGGCCATCAAGTTAGGAGCTCTTGTAGAAAGAATTTGTACCTGTCCTCAAATTCCTAATTGCTGATCGAAACCAAGGGTCCGCGACCACTCTCGCCGGTCTCGGCGAGACTCAAGACGATCTGTAGGAAACCGAAGGTCCTTTTCGACGCCATGTCCCGGTCGTCGATGTAGAACCAGTAGTCCCGATTTTGAATGGCGGCGTATGCATCCTCCGGGCGATCTTTGGCGTATTGCACGCGGATGAGTGGCTCGAGCGAGGAGCCTTCATCCCTGAAGGTCCCGAGGGTGCGGCCTTCCTGGATGTGCTCCGGCGGTGCCTCGAAACGCCAGGCCAGGTTGCCCATGATGTCGAAGATCGAGCTCGTCACGATGGCTATCTCAGTGGAATCACTGGGTATCAAGCCGGCGACGATCCGGAACTCGCTCGCCTCCGGATCCAGATCCAGAAGCTCACGAAAGCGATCGAAGTCCGTTTGTAGCGCCTCGGTGAATCGCCCCTGGCGAAAAAAGAAGATCACTTCGCCCTTGTTCTCCTGCTGGCGAAGCCGCACCCCGATGACGCGCTCTTTGCGCAGATGGGCCCAGATCTCAGTGACTTCCTTGAATTCGGGGCTGGCGGTGCGGCGGGAATATGGCCGGGGATCGGCGTTCTCGTGGCCGTTGATGGAAAGTACCGTCAGCGGAAAGATCAATTCGGGCGGCCAACCCGTTTGCAGCATGCCGAATAGTCCCTGGACGGAGATCGGCGTCAGTAGGTTGGTGGCGAATTCCTTGCCGGAAAGGGGCGTGTAGGTGATGGTCGGCCGATCCGACCAGCGGCCCGCACCTCCCAGGATGAATGAATTCTCCCCGGCTAGCGAGTTGTTGATGCCACCGCCGGCCGATATCTCCCCCTCGAGGGAGTATTGGTTGATCACCGAGCTGACCCTCAGGAAGACCGGCGCGTCGGTGTACCTCAAGCCGACGATGTTGCCCAGTAGTTGCCGTTTGGTCGTCAGGGCGATGGCAGCATCGTAGCTGAAGTGGTCCCTGGTGATGGTCTTGGGGCCGACCGAGGTGCAACTTGCAGTCAAGAGGACACCTGCCAACAGACCAGCAACACACGCTCGGTGTCCTCGCAAACCGGTTCTCATCGCCTGGGCCTCCTCCTCGAGCTGCTGCCTTACTCGCCAATGGATAAACGCGAAACCGATGTGGCCTCGATATCGGTTGAATCAGGTCTGCTCACCCGGGCTCACGACGTCGCCTCGGGTTCTCGCGCGACGATCAGTGCGGCCTCGATCTTGGCGAGCTGCGGTGCGTAGTCACAGTACCGGGAGAGTGCCCTGCCTTCGCGAGCCGTGGTGGCCCGGAGGTCACGCGAGAGCAGCCGAACACCGTCTCGCAGGACCCGGTGGTAGAGCAGCGGCGGCGCCTGGTTGAGGAGCACCACGTCCACCTGGTTGGTCCCCAGGCCTTTCATCAGGTCGGTGGTGAGGGTTGCGCGGTAGCCGAATCCCGACGGCGCGAGCCGTTCCTCGTCCACGAACACGGCGACGTCGATGTCGCTGTGGGCTCGAGCCATGCCGCGAGCACAGGAACCGAATAGATACGCCTCCTGAATCTCGGGCCGGTCACTCAACAAGCCGGTGAGTTGTACCGCCAGCTCGTCCACGCTTTTCATTTGCGGTTCCTCCATGTGGAGGATAACCCAATCCAGAGCCAGATGCGCGGGCGAACGTAGGGTCACCACAAGATCAGATAGACTCTGTCAAGGTTGCCCATGAGCCTCAGCAATCTCCTCGAGACACCAATCTTCACCATCGGTTCGACCGCAACGACGGTGGGCAGAGCCCTCGTTGTTGTAGCAGTCATCCTGGCCACCCTCTGGCTCGCGCTACTGGCTCGCCGCCTGACCATCCGCCACTTCGAGCGATACGACGCCGGGGACCCGGTCGCTGTCAAGTCGACTGCGAGCCTGATCGCGACTATCGTTGTAGTGATCGGGTTCGACATCGCTCTCCACATTCTGGGTATCCGGCTGACGGCGCTCTTTGCAGCCGGCGGAGCCCTTGCCTTTGGTGCCGGGTTCGCGGCGAAGGACATCATCCAGAATTTCCTGTCGGGAGTCATTCTCCGGCTCGACCAGACCATCAGGCCGGGCGACGTGATCGAAGTCCACGGCCGTTGGCTGCAAATCGACAGGCTGGGTTTCCGAACCACGGTCGGGACCACCTCCAAGGGAGAGGAGGTAATGGTCCCGAATGCCACTGTGGCCCAGTCGATCGTTACGAGTCTTACCCGACAGAACAGTCTCTATCGGCTCGAGACGCGCATCGGCGTCCCCTACTCAGCGGATCTGGCGCAGGTTCGCCGCACCATGGAGGAAACCG
>JBAUDS010000134.1:0-2306 GCA_049678185.1 Thermoanaerobaculia bacterium | reverse complement strand
ACCCCAACATCGTGACGGTGTACTCGGTGGAGGAAGCCGCAGGTGTCCACTTCTTCACCATGGAGCTGGTGGAGGGGGAGACCCTCGGTCGGTTGATCCCCCCAGAGGGGATGCCGATCGAGAAGTTCCTCGACCTCGCCCTGCCTGTGGCCGATGCGCTGGCGGAGGTGCACGAACAGGGCATTACCCACCGAGACTTGAAGCCCGGCAACATCATGGTCGATCAAAAAGGGCGAGCCAAGATCCTGGATTTCGGACTGGCCAAGCTCTGGCGGTCCACCTCGGCGCTTGAGGCGAGTCAACTCCCAACTGAGGACGCGATGACCCAGGAAGGGATGATCCTGGGCACCTGTGCCTACATGTCGCCAGAGCAGGCGCAGGGCCAGACCGTCTATCCGCCCTCGGACGTCTTCTCGCTGGGGATTGTTCTCTACGAGATGGCGACGGGCAGTCGCCCATTCCACGGTGATAACAATCTCTCGATCCTCACCGCGCTCATGCGCGACACGCCGGAACCCGTCTCGGTCTCGAGCCCGAGTCTGCCACCGGCGCTGAGCGAGATCATCGCCCGCTGCCTGCGCAAGGACCCTGCCAAGCGCTATGCCGACGCCAGCGGCCTGAAAGAGGACCTCGAGCGGTTGCAGGCCGAAGTCGTCTCCGGCATCACCTCGGCTTCAGGGCTCTCGGTCGCGCCGGCTCGAGGGGTCGGTACCCGCCGTCTCATCTGGTCTGGCGTGGCAGTCGCCATCCTCGCCGCAGCCCTTTTCAGCTGGAACGCCCGCCGCAACGCCCGCATCGAGTGGGCCCGCACCGAGGCCATTCCGCGCATACAGGAGCTCCAGCAACAGTCGAGTCGCCTCGAGTCAGGGACTCGCGCCTGGGAGGCGCACGAGCTGGCCGCCGAAGCCGCCCTGTACCTCGGCGACGATCCAGCGCTCGAGACAGCGTGGAAGAGCGTCACGCGTGACATCAGCATCCAAACTCAGCCCGCGGGCGCCGACGTCTGGGCCAAGCCCTACATCGATCCCAACGGCAAATGGCGGCTCGTAGGCCGCACGCCGTTGGACGCGGTCCGCTTCCCGGCCGGAGGCTCGCGCGTCAAACTCGAGCTGGCGGGCCACCGGACGGTCTACGACCTGTTGTTCAATGTTTTCACCCGCAAGTGGGACTACCAGCTCCATCCGGAAGGCTCGATTCCCGAGGAAATGGTGGCGTTCCCGGCTGGCGAGTTCCGCCTTTTCCTGCCCGGGTTGGAACATCTGTCTGCCCAGCCGACCCGCGACTTCTTGATGGACCGCTTCGAGACGACCAATCGCGAGTACAAGCACTTCGTCGATGCCGGCGGTTACGAATCAGCCGAGCACTGGCCTTCGCCATTCGTTCGAGACGGCGACGAACTGAGCTGGGAGGAGGCCATGGAGCTGTTCTCCGATAGCACCGGCCGTCCGGGTCCGGCCACGTGGGAGGTCGGCGAGTTCCCGGACGGTCACGACGACTACCCGGTGTCGGGAGTCAGTTGGTACGAGGCCGCGGCCTATGCCGACTGGGCAGGCAAAAGCCTGCCGACCGTGTACCACTGGAATCAGGCGGCCTTCGCCCTAGCGTCCGGCGAGATCGTTCCGCTGAGCAATTTCAGGAGCGATGGCCCGGCGCCGGTGGACAGCCTCGACGCCATGCACCGCTATGGAGTGCTCGGTCTGGCCGGCAACGTTCGTGAGTGGATCTTCAACGCTATGGAGGACGATCAGCGGTTCGTCCTCGGGGGCAGCTGGAACGACGAGGTCGACATCTTCAACGAGGCCTACGCGCGATCGCCCTGGGACCGCTCGCCCTCGAATGGGTTGCGCTGCATTCGGTACCTGAGTCCGGAAGACGAGACCGCCGAGTTGACGCACGTCTTTGATCTGCCTACGCGCGACTTCTACGCAGAGACCCCGGTCTCGGACGAGATCTTTGCCATCTGGCTCAAACAGTACGACTACGACCCGACGCCGCTCAACGCCACGATCGAGGCTGAGGTGGATTACGAGGACTGGACGCGTCAGACCATCACCTTCGATGCGGCCTACGGGAACGAACGCATGATGGCCCGCCTCTTTCTACCCAAGGCTGGGCCGAGTCCCTTCCAGACCATTGTGTACTTCCCGGGGTCGGGAACCATCCACGCGGAGTCGAGCGCCGATTTCGACGTCCGCGGGATCGATTTTCTACTCAAGAGCGGCTACGCGGTGATGTTCCCAATCTTCAAGGGCACCTTCGAACGCGGCGATGATCTGAGCACGGACATTCCCGACGAGACCAATTTC
>JBAUDS010000133.1:0-17611 GCA_049678185.1 Thermoanaerobaculia bacterium | reverse complement strand
GTTCTTCATCAACACGGCAAACAATCGCCCTCTAGATCACACCGGCAAGAACCCCCGCGGCTGGGGCTACGCGGTATTTGGCCAGGTCGTGGAGGGGATGGACGTGGTCGACGCGATCGCCAAGGTCAAGACCGGGACAAAGGGCGGAATGCAGGACGTGCCGGTAGAGACTGTGGTGATCCGTGAGGCGACGGTCGAAGCTGGTGTGGGCGATTAGGCTAGTGTAGAGGGAGGCCGGCCGGATCTACTTCTTGGTCTTCTGCCGCACAAAGGCCAGACAGGCCCAGAGCATGTCGAGCTGTTCCCGGCCACGGGGCAGCGTCTGCTCGCGCCAGACATCGCGCACCGCCGAGAGGAGATCGTGGAAATCGACCTGCAGCTGGCGGTCGATCATCCTTCGCATGGCGGCGAAGAGATCGGGTGTCGTCCAGAGCGCGGGCTTTTTTCCTGCCAGCTCTTGCCATCCGACCTCGAGGGCGCCGAGTCGACGCTCGGCCAGCCCGTCCTCGGCGTAGCGTGACCGGAGCCGCCGCACCTCGGGAAGCTCCTCGAAGACGATCTCGTCGGGAATTGTCCGCTGGCTGATGACCTGCCAGTGCTGGGGCAGGAGCTCTTCCTTGCGGATCTGGGCGACAAGGATGTCGTAGCGGGCCAGTGGCAGCTGGTCGAAGAGCGCTGCCAGGGTCGGCAGGTCCTCACCCGCCTCGACCCAACGGGCAATCTCCTCCGGCGACGGCAGCTGCCGTTCCCCGCTCGCGGTCGGTTTGGCGGTGGTCTTGGGGGAGGTCATGAAGACTGGTGCCGAAGGCCGGACTCGAACCGGCACGGGTTGCCCCACACGCCCCTCAAGCGTGCGCGTCTACCAGTTTCGCCACTTCGGCGTCATAGAAAATCTTAGCAGGAAGCCGAGAGATACGACCACGGACCACCCTACCCGGTCGGCGGCTCGGCACTCTCGTCCACGCTTGGCTCGTCGGTCTCCTCACCTACCGGCTCGGCTACTGGCGCTGCGTCACCGGCGGGGGCCTCAGCCGGGGTGGTCTCGGGTACAGGGACCGCCTCGGTCTCGGTTGCCGGCTCTGTCTGCTCCTCTTCGACCGTCGTCATCACCGAGCCTTGGCGGCCGGACGACTGCAGAAAGCCGATGCTCATGGTGGTGAAGATGAAAGCGATGAATCCCACAACTGTCATCTTGTGTAGAAAAGTCGCTGCCCCGCGGGCCCCAAAGGCGGCCTGCGTGCTCCCACCTCCAAAAACGGAGAGATCGGCACCCTTGCCCTGTTGCAGCAGGACCACCAGGATGAGAAAAAGACAGGTAATGACGTGAATCGTATAGACCAGATAGATCACTTGGTTGTACCTCCAGACATCAGGCGGCTTCGCCGCAGCACCCGATGATAGTCGAGAATTTCTCTGGGTCAAGGCTTGCACCCCCAACCAGGAAGCCGTCGACGTCGGGTAGAGCGAAGAGATCGGCTGCATTTTGTGGGTTGGCCGAGCCGCCGTAGAGGATGCGCTTGGCCGCCGCCGCCGCCTCGCCGATCAGATCGGCGAGGGTCTCGCGCAGAAAACGATGGGCCTCCTGGGCGATCTCGGGAGTGGCGGTCTCGCCGGTACCGATGGCCCAAACCGGCTCGTAGGCGAGGGCAAAGGGATCGGGACGGCCGGCGAGGGCGGCGTTGAGCTGGCGTTCCAGAACCGAGAAGGTCTGACCCTCCTGGCGCTCGGCCAGGGTCTCACCCAGGCAAATGAGAGGAGTGAGACCGTTGCGGTTGGCCGCCAGCGCCTTCCTGCCGACGAGCTCGTCGCTCTCGCCGTGGTCACGCCGCCTCTCGCTGTGACCACAGAGGGCCCAGGTGCAGCCGACATCCGCGAGCTGCGGACCGGAGACGTCACCGGTGTAGGCGCCTGTGTCCTCGACATGGATGTCCTGACCACCCCAGGCCAGGGGGCTGCCGGCGAGGGTCTCCGCCACCGCCGGCAGCAGCGGCGGAGAGGGAAAGAGAACGACCTCGGCGACTGCTTGGTCGAGTCTGGCGACCAGCTCCCGTGAGAGCTCCCGGGCCTCGGCGCCGACCATGTGCATTTTCCAGTTGCCACCCACGAGGGGTCTGCGGCTGATCGGAGTCATGATCGCTTCTCCAGTACCGCCACGCCCGGCAGCGTCTTGCCGGCGAGAAACTCCAGCGACGCCCCACCACCGGTCGAGACGTGATCGATCTTGTCGATCACCCCCGCCCTGGCCGCTGCTGCTACCGTCTCGCCGCCACCGATGACCTTGAAGCCCGGGCTGGCGGCGATGGCCTCGGCCACGGCGACCGTCCCGGCGTCGAAGGGCGGCCTTTCGAAAACCCCCATCGGCCCGTTCCAAAAGACGGTGCGGGTGTCGACCAGTGCTTCGCCGGCTGCCTGGCGCGAGCGCTCGCCGATATCTACTGCTTTGGTCCCTGCCGGCACCGATTTCGCGTCGACCATCTCGACGCGTATCGGCATCGCCAGATCGTTGGTCACCACCAGGTCTTCCGGTAGCAACAACCGGATGTCCTGCTCGGCTGCCGCCTGCAAGATCTCGCGGGCCATCTCCAAACGCTCGCGTTCGACCAAGGAGTCGGCCAGGTCATAGCCTTCGGCGGCGAGAAAGGTATTGCCCATGCCTCCACCGAGGATCAGGACGTCGAGCTTGGGCAGGAGATTGCGTAGGGTGTCCACCTTGCCCTCGATCTTGGCGCCGCCTACGACGGCGGCGAAGGGTCTCTCGGGCTTGCCCAGAAGCCGGCCGAGGGCGGTGACCTCGTTGACCAGGAGCCTGCCGGCCGCCTTGCGCTCGAGCCGCTCGGGCACACCCACCACCGAGGCGTGGGCGCGGTGGGCGGTGCCGAAGGCGTCGTCCACATAGGCGTCGGCGAGCTCGGCCAGCCCGTCGGCAAACTCCGGATCGTTCTTGGTCTCGCCGGCATGGAAGCGCAGATTCTCCAGCAGGCAGACCCCACCGGGCTCGAGAGCCTCGGCCGCGGCCCCGGCCGCGGGTCCGACACAGTCCTCGGCAAAGGTCACCTCCTGGTCCAGCAGCTCGGCCAGGGTGTCGGCGACCGGTCGCAGACTGAAGTCCTGATTCACCTGCCCCTTGGGTCGGCCCAGGTGGGAGGCCAGCAGCAGGCGAGCACCGGCACCGGTGAGCTCGCGGATCGTCGGCAGGGCCGCCACGACCCGGCTCGGGTCCAACACTCTGCCGTCTTTTAGTGGCACGTTGAAGTCGACCCGCACGAAAGTGGTGACACCGCCCAGATTGTCGAGGTCGAGATCGTCGAGAGTGTAAATGGCGTTCATGACTCGTGCTCCTGTCTGCTGCTGACGGTAGTGAATCTCAGAGAGAACGGCCGGCGAGCTGCAGCAGATCGGCCAGCCGGCTCGCGTGTCCCCACTCGTTGTCGTACCAGGCCACGACCCGAAAAAGCCGGTCCTGCACCGTTTGGGTCAGCGGCAGATCGACGATCGCCGAGTGGGGATCGCCGAGAAAGTCGGAAGAGACCAGTTCTTCTTCGGTGACCGCGAGGATGCCTTCGAGATCCCCCGCCGCAGCCTGCCTGAAGGCGTCGTTGATCTCGGTAATCGTGGGCCGGCGGTCGAGATCCACCACCAGATCGATGAGCGAGACGAGCGGCGTGGGCACACGCACGGCAAAGCCCTCGATCTTGCCGGTGAGCTCGGGCAGAACGCGGCACACCGCCTCAACGGCGCTGGTGGTCGTCGGAACCATATTGATGGCCGCGGCCCGGGCTCGACGAGGATCGCGGTGGGGATAGCTCAGCAAGCGCTGGTCGTTGTTGTAGCTGTGCACCGTGTTGAGCAGCGCCCGGTTGATGGTAAAGGCGCGATCGAGCACCAGGGCCACTGGCGCCAGACAGTTGGTGGTGCAGGAGGCGGCGCTCAACAGGTGGTGGCTCGCGGGATCGTACTGATCGTCGTTGACACCCATGCAGATGGTCAGGTCCAGCCCTTTCGCATTGGCAGACACCAGCACCTTTTGCACCGATCCCCGACGGTGGACCCGCGCTCGCTCGGGGCTGATACACCAGCCGGTGGAGTCCAGAACGATCTGCGGCTCGCCTGTCTCCCATGGGATCTTCTCGGCCGCGGGCTCCTGGTGGGTGGCCACCCGGCGGTTGCCGATCAACAGGTCGCCGTCCTCGGTGGCGACGTCGAGCGCGAAGCGACCGTGGAGGGAGTCCCGCGCCAGAAGTGGAGCGAGCTGCTCGGCCGTTCCGAGGTCGTTGACCGCCACCAGCTCGAGATCCGGCCGCTCGGCGGCCACCCTTACCAGGGCGCGGCCGATGCGGCCAAGGCCGTTGATGGCAAAGCGAATCGACATGAGCAAAACTTATCAGAATCGAGGGCTCCGAATCGGCTGCTAAGCTCGGTGCGAGATGGCTGTCAATCCACTTGTCTTTGGTGTCGAGACCTCCTGTGACGACACCGCGTGCGCCATCGTCGATGGCGACGGACGGGTGATCTCATCGGTGGTCTCGAGCCAACTGAGCGTGCACCGCCCCTTTGGCGGTGTGGTGCCGGAGATGGCCTCGCGTGAGCACCTCAGAAACTGGCCGGCGGTCAGCAGAAAGGCCCTGGAGACGGCCGGAATCGACCTCGGCGAGGTGGATCTGATCGCGGCCACCAGGGGTCCGGGTCTGATCGGTGCGCTACTCGTGGGTCTGTCTCTCGGCAAGGCCATCGCCTACGGTTTGGCAAAGCCGTTTTGCGCCATTCATCACCTCGAGGGGCATCTCTATTCGCCGTTTCTGGGCACCGCCGGAGAGCCCGCCGACCCACCTCCGGCGGGCTTCGTGGGTCTGGTCGTCTCCGGCGGTCACACGACGCTGTTCGAGGTCGACCAAGACCGGATTCAGACTCTGGCCGAGACCCGCGACGATGCCATGGGAGAGGTGTTCGACAAGGTGGGTAAACGTCTCGGTCTACCCTACCCGCAGGGGCCGGTGGTCGACGAGCTGGCCGAGTCGGGTGAGGCCTCGCGGTCTCCACTGCCGGTTGCCAGATGCAGCGACCGAAGTCTCGACTTCTCCTACTCCGGTCTCAAGAGCCAAACCCTGGTCGAGATCGAGCGTCTCGAGAGCAAGGGTGTCGACACGGATCTCGGGGGGGCGGCGGCGCCAGAGCTGCCGGCACCGGCACTCGATCTCTTGGCCGGGTTTCGTGCCGCCGCAGTGGCCCAGATCTTGGACCGGCTCGAGCGGCTGCGTCGACTGCGACCCATCGAGCTGCTGGCGGTCTCGGGTGGTGTCGCTGCCAACCGGTTGCTCCGCCGAGAGCTGGTGGACTGGGCGGCGAGCCGTTCGGTGGAGCTGAGGTTGGTGCCTCTGGTCTATGCGGGCGACAACGCGGCGATGATCGCCCACGCTGCCCTTATCCGCCACCGTCGGGGTCTGGTCGACGACCCACTGGTCGCCGACGCGGCGAGTCGCATCCCACTCTAGCCTGCATTTCCGGCTACTCCGACCGGCGGAGGTTCTGAGCGAAGAAGGCCATCGTCTTCTCCCAGGCATCCTCGGCCGCTTCGGCGTTGTAGCGGGTTCCCGAGGGATTGGCAAAGGCGTGATCGGCACCTTCGTAGACATGGATGGTGGCCTCCTTGCCCAGGGAGTCGAGCGCCGACTCGAACTCGCGCACCGTCTCCACGGGGATTCCCTGGTCGAGGGAACCAAAAATTCCCAGCACCGGCGAAGTCAGCGGCTCGAGCTCGGCCGGATCGGTCACCAGACGACCGTAGTAGATGACCGTGGCGTCGATGCCATCACCCAGAGCAAGCGCGGTCTGGAGCGACCAGCCACCGCCAAAGCACCAGCCGACGACTCCAATGCTCGGCACTCCCACCTCTTGCTCCAGATGTCTCCAGGCCTGTCGCAGATTCTCCTCGACCCGCTGGTGTCGATCGCGGGCCACGCGGGCCAGACTTGCGGCACCCTCCCGGTCCTCGCCACCGGTGAGTCAGCTTTGTGCTCACGCTCCATCCGGGCGATGAAATCGTCTTCTGTCTGTGCGACCGCAAGGGTCGACAGAGCGAGAATGGCAGAGAGAAAGCAGGGCACTACTTTCCGCATGGTGAAGCCTCCTGGTCGCTTGGATTGGAGCCGAAAGATACCACGACGGCCGGCACGGAGACCGGCCGCTTCGAATTGGACAAACCTTCCCCCCAATCCCCCAAGCCCTCAAGCCCCCAGGCCTTCTGCCCTTGCCGCCTCCCAGCCGATCATCGCCTTCTTGCGGGCGGCTCCCCAGCGGTAGTTGCCAAAGTCGGCCACCGCGCGGATGACCCGGTGGCAGGGGATGAGATAGGAGATGGGATTGGCGCCGACGGCGCTTCCCACCGCGCGCGCGGCCCCGGGCTTGCCCAGATGACGGGCGATGTCGCCGTAGCCGACGAGCTCCCCCGGCGGAATCCGCAACAGCGCCTGCCAGACACTCAGCTGGAAGTTGGTCCCTTTGACCAGCAGCGTGATCGGGGCTCCGTCTTCCCTGTCCGCGGGCGGGAAGAGACGCGCGAGGTAGGGGGCCGTCCGCATGGGGTCCTGCTCGAGGTCGGCACCCGGCCACCGCGCCGCCAGATCTTCCCGCGTCTGCTTGCCGGTCCGGTCGGCCAGAAACTCGAGACCACAGATCCCCCGCTCGGTGACCGCCAACAGGCAGGCACCAAAAGGGCTCGGGTGGATGCCGTAGTTGATGACGAGACCGGAGCCCCCCCGCTTGTACTCCCCCGGTGAGATGGCCTCCAGCGTGACCATCAGATCGTGGAGCCGACCGCCACCCGAAAGACCGGCATCGTAGGCGGCGTCCAGGACACTGGCCGACTCCGCCAAGCGCTCCTTGGCGTACTCGGCGGTCAGGAACTGCAGAAACCGCTTGGGAGTGGTCCCCACCCAGCGGCTGAACAGGCGGTGGAAGTGGTACTCGCTGAGACCGGCGGCCGCAGCCACCTCCGCCAGCGACGGTTGCTGGCGGAGGTTCTGCTCGAGAAAGCGGATAGCCGTCTCGATCCGCTCGTAGTCCTTCGCCGCCTCGTCTAGAGATGTGGTGGTTTCGATCATGGGGCCAAGTTAACGGTCACGAGCGAATCGATCAACCCGAATCTTGCTGCCGGCCGATACCTTTCCGGCTCAGTCGTCGAGGCGCTCGAGCGACTCGAGGGTGTCGGTGCCCAGGTATCTCTGGTCGGCGTTTGTGTACCAGGCGCGAACACGCGGGATCCGCAGACCCTCGGTCTCGACCTCCTGGTCGAGAATAATGTACTCGCCGTCGTTGGCGGACTCGTCGTGAAAGAAGCGGTAGCCCACCAGGGCGTAGCTCGACGGATCGAGATAGAAGTACCAGGTGTCCCGGCCGACAGACTCCTCGTAGCTGACGCGCAGAACCGTTACCCGTGAGCCGCCAAACGTGTCGGAGCCGACGGCAGCGTCCAGGCGGGTGCCGGGATCCCGCAGCTTCATCGGCAGCCCCCAGAGATAGGTGTAGTAGTTGCGCATCCGTTCCAAACGCTCGCAGGTGAGGCGGTGGCGCTCCTGCTCCTCCTCGGTAAAGGTGCCGGAGCCGTTGAGGCGGAAAGAGCAGTCATCGTCGCTCAGCGACCCTTCGATGCGATCGCCTCCATCCTGGGTCGAGTAGTCGAAGCGACCGGCCGGATTGTCGATCATCAGGACCGTGCGGCGCACCGTGCCGTCGGGGCGAGTCTCACCGAGGGTGAGACGCCAGATACCCTGTCTCCACACATCGTTCGCATCGTGGTAGTCGATGGCTCTCGCCAGAAGCTCCTCGGCGCTTGGTGGTTGGGCGACGAGCGTGGGCGAAACGGTGACGACGATGGCTACGGCAGCCAGGGCAATCCGCTTTCTCATGATGATCTCTCCCACGTACCGGTTCGAGAGGATAAGATGCGTCCGCGACGCGCCGACCCGGTCGCCCTATTCTGACAACAAATGACGGAGTATCGAGGTCTACCATGAAGCGACTCTTTTCCTTCCTGGCTCTGCTGCTGGTTCTCGCCCCAATCTCGGCCGCTGGCGACAAGCTCGTCGGCTTCTTCCCTTCCTCCCGGGATACGGAGCTCGCGGCCGAGGCGGTGCTCCAGAACACCCCGGCGCCCGAGAAAGCGCGTCGGTGGCTGGCGCAGCTTACCGAGGAACCCCATGTGGCGGGGACGTCACAGGAGAAGGAGGTCGCCGAGTATGTCCGCGAGCGGCTGATCGAGATGGGGCTCGAGACCGAGGTGGTCTCCTACGACGTCTTTCTCAACTACCCCAAGAACGTCTCGGTTCGTCTGATCGAGCCCGAGGAGGAAGAGCTCTCGTTGCGCGAGGAGTTCATTGCCGCCGACAAGGACTCGTCCGCCCGCGGTATGTTCCCGGCCTTTCACGGCTATGCGGCATCGGGCCAGGCCAGCGGCCAGGTGGTCTACGTCAATTACGGTACACCTGAGGACTTCGAGCGGCTGGCGAAGATGGGTATCTCACCCGAGGGGCACGTCGTTCTGGCGCGCTACGGCAAGGTGTTCCGTGGGCTCAAGGTGCGAGAGGCGGAAAAGCGGGGCGCGGTGGGGATTCTCATCTACTCCGACCCGGCCGACGACGGCTATATGCGGGGCGATGTCTATCCCGACGGACCGATGCGGCCACCGTCGGCGATTCAGCGGGGGTCGGTGCAGTTCCTCTCGGTGCAGCCGGGAGATCCGTCCACCCCGGGCTACCCGGCGCGGGCGAACGCGCCGCGTCTGCAGCGCTCGGAGATGAAGAACCTGCCCCGGATACCTTCGCTGCCGCTGAGCTATGGCGAGGCCGAGAAGATTCTCCGCCTCCTGGGTGGTGCACGGGTGCCCGACGACTGGCAGGGGGGACTGCCCTTTGCTTACCACGTCGGTCCGGGGGGGGCGGCGGTGGAGCTCGAGGTGGAGATGGAGGGGGGGCTGCGACCGATCTACAACGTCTTTGCTCGTATACCCGGAAACGAAGAGGCCGACCAACTCGTGATTCTGGGTAACCACCGCGATGCCTGGAACCACGGCGCCGTGGATCCCAACTCGGGTACCGCCGCCTGGCTGGAGACCGCGCGGGGCTTGGCGGCGGCCATCGAGGCCGGCTGGCAGCCACGCCGGACCATTCTGCTGGCCAGCTGGGACGCCGAGGAGTATGGACTGGTCGGCTCGGTCGAGTGGGGTGAGGACAGGGCCACAGAGCTGGCAGCCAACGCCGTCGCCTATGTCAACCTGGATAGCGCCGTGACCGGACCCGATCTCGAAGTCTCGGGTACTCCCTCGCTCTTGGAGCTGGTGCGGACCACCGCGGCCGATGTTTCCGAGCCGATGAAGAGCGGCAGTCTGTTGGACGCCTGGGAGCAGCGTCTGGCCAAAAGCTGGGCGCAGGAGGAACCGATCGATCTGGCGGATCCGGAGGCAGTCTTCGAGCCCCGACTCGGGGCGCTGGGCTCGGGCTCCGACTACACCGTCTTTCTCGACCACTTAGGGATCCCGTCGATGAGCTTTGGCTTTAGTGGCCCCAGCGGGGTCTACCACTCGGTCTACGACAATTTCCGCTGGATGGAGAAGTTCGGTGATCCGCAATTCGTCTACCACGCCGCGGCGGCACGGTTTTTCGGTCTGCTGGCCATGCGGCTGGCCGGATCCGAGGTAGTAGCGTTCCGCTTCTCCTCTTATGCCGAGGCTCTGGAGCGCGAGCTCGATGAGCTCGAGCGCTCGCTCGTCCGCAAGACTCGGCTGGCGGTGCTGGAGGGCGAAGAAACTCTCAGCCTCGACCTGACACCGGTGCGTGAGGCCCTGGCCGCCCTTGGGGCGGCGGGGAGGAGTCTGGACGGAGCGGTCGACCGTTTGCTCGAGAAGCAGGATTCTGGTCGAGTCGAGTCGCTCAATCGAGCCCTGATCCAGATCGAACGAGCCTTCCTCTCCACCGACGGACTGCCGGCGCGTCCCTGGTTCCGCCACCTGCTCTATGCGCCGGGTCTCACCACGGGCTACGGCGCCTGGCCATTTCCCGAGCTGGCCGAGGCGGTGGAGAGCCGAGATCAGGAGCTGGCCGACCGGGGTGTCGAGCGCTTGACCACCGTCCTGGCCGAAGCCACCCAGCGACTCGAGGCGGCCGCTGCCCTGGCGGCAGACTAGGAGCCCGCCGGAGTAGCCCGTGCGGTCGCGTTTTGGGCTCCTTGCCCGAAACGGTCAGTGCTGTCAGTGGATCAGGTCGTCGGAGCCACCCTCGAGCCACCGCTCCTCCTCCTCCCACTGGCGTTTTATCTCGGCGGTTCGGTTCCGGCGGCGCTTGACCGCGAACAGCGACAGGATGGTGATGGCGATCCACAGGGTGGCCGAGCTGGTGAGCACGGGAACCCAGCGATACCAGATCGAGTGGCTGTGCCAGAAGCGCTCCTCGGCGCGCATGAAATCGATCCCGGTGCGCCGGTAGAAGGCCTCCTCGAAGGGGAACCCCAGGGCGATGTCGGAAAGGATCTGCGCGCCGACCTTGGGTCCGAAGCGATGGTAGAGATCGCGGACAAAGGCGCCGGACACCGCGTAGGCGCGCCGCATCTCTCCCCGGTCTCCCGCAAATCTCTCGTCGAGGGTTGCCAGCGAGACCCTACGGTCGACGAGCAGGGCCCAGGTCATCCGCGAGCGGTCCTCCAGATTCCACGAGCGGCCGATATACATGGCCAGACCCTCGTTGAACCAACGGGGGATGCTGTGGCCGGCGGCAGCTCGTGCCGCGAGCACGTGGCTCAGCTCATGGAAGAGAAGCTCATCGAACGAGGTGTCCGGATAGGCCGGCGTCCGATCCGGAAAGAGAACGACAACACCGAGGTTGCCGTAGGCAAAGCCGGAGACCCAGGTGGGTGTGCCCTGTGCGACCGGGGAGTCCTCGGCAGCGAGGATGACCCGGATGGGTGGTCCGGGCTGGGTAAGGCCGAGCAGGTCCATCGTGGCCTCGAGCCGGCGCGGGTCCTGGCCGTGAATGCGCTCGGCCAACGCCGTGAGCTCTGGTGGCGCCTCGACCTCGAGCCGAGGCACTTCGCCCGCCGAGGAGGTGGTGCTCCCCAAGGCGGCCACGACCATTGTGACGACCAGGATCGGTCGCCATCTCCGCGGGCTCCTCATGCAATGACGCCCTCGTCATCGAAGAGGTCGGCTGTCTTCACGGCGGCTGACGCCAGCTAGTCGGAAGAGCGGACGACATCCAGGAACATACAGAGCTCGGTGTCGTCGAAAATGACTTCTTTCTTCGCCGGCCGGGGTGAGAGTTTCGTCGCCAGTCCCAGCATCGTCTCCGGTGTCCGGTAGACCAGATGCCAAGAGAGGACGAATTCCCCCATCCAGGCAGAAACCGGGCATTCGCGGAAATTGCCGATCAGCAACCTTCCGCCGGGCGCCAGCATGGTGTAGAGCTTGGTGGTCAGGGCCCGGGCCACGGTCTCGGGCAGATAGTCGTAGAGCCCGACCGAGTAGATAAGATCCACGTCCTTGAGGACGCTGGCTACAAAGCGCTTCTCGGTCTCATCCTTCGGTTTGATGATCTGGCGGATGGAGAGATGGAGACAGTTGAGTTGAATCAGCCCCTGCCGATCCTGATGTCGGGAGACGATCTCGCGGCTCACCGCGTCGTGACTGTAATGCATGGTCTGCTCGTCCTGGTCGATGAGGATGAGCTCCAGAGGCTCCTTGATCTCGTCGATCTCGCGTAGCAAACGCTGCAGCTCGATGGCCGGCCCACAGGCGAGTGACACCACCCGTGCGGGCTTTCCCCTTTCGATCACCGAGCGGACGGCCTCCCGAGTCAGCCGCTCGCGAGCGTGGATAGCGTGGCTGTGAGGATAATTCTGGCCAGTGAAATGGAGGAATCGGTCGTAGAGCGTGTCGCCGGAGAATGTGTCGGTGAAGTAGTAGGTCATCAACTGATAGTCGCCGGCGTAGCCCAGGGGCTTTTCATAGGCTCGCCGGTACATCGGGCTGGAGTAGACGAGGGGCAGGAGCTCACGGGTGGAAAAGCTGCGGGCCAGCTCGATCGCCTCGTCTCCAAGCTCGGCCGACTGTACCCAGAGCTTGTTCAGCTGTTGGTGAAACCGCCTTCCCCACTTTTCGAAAATCTTCTCGAAAAGCTCCCGCTCATCCAGTTCTTGGAGCGTGGGAGTGCTTCGCAAGCTCCGCTCGGTCTCCTCCAGTATCTCCTTGGCTCCCTCCAGCAGGAGTCGCAAGGAGGTGACCGAAGCCCGCCACTCCGGTGGCAGAATCTCGGCGTATCGGCGCTGCAGCTCCAGACTCGATTCGAGACGGTTCTCGATGAGTCCGTCCCGAAGCTCGAGGAGCTGGAGATCGAAAAGCCGGTTGGTGAAGCGGAGGCCGATACGAGAGCGGGGGCCCTCGACCTGATAGATGGCGACAGCGCTGCCTTCCCAAACGGCCGAGTCACGGTAGGTGATGCGGAGATCTGCGAGGGAAGTTCCTGGGGTCAGTACGAGATCATCGAGCGCGTCGACGGCAATTCCGGTCGGGGAGAGGTTGAGTACCGGCAGGGGCCCCAGCTCCTGACCGTCCACGGTGAACAGGCAGGTGACATCGAAGGTGAGGCTGTCGGTGGCCAGTCGCTTGGGACGGAACTGGAGGCCTTCGGTGCTACCAAGCAGCTCGGCGTGCACGGCACCCGGGCGATGTAACTGTTGCTGACGGGGTTCGCTCATCTTTGTCCCTGGGTTCCCAAAGCAACTCACTCTACAGCAAGCACCGAGGATGTTGCCGGGCTGGGACGATCAGGTCAAGTGCTGCGGACCTGTGGAGTGTGTCACAAGTCACATCGAATTGACCCTTAAGTGACTGTAGAATAAGCGAAATAGAAGCAAGGGAGGACGCTCGAGGTGATCACGCTGTCATGACGAGTAAGACGGGCATTCTGCCGACCGTCGAAGAGGTACCTTCGGGCTTCGACAGGGTCTATGCGGAGGAGACCCGCCAGCTCTTGACCGAGCGTTTTCGGGCGATCCTCATCGTCGGCTCGCTGGCGTATGGCGCCTTCTGGATACTGGATCTCTTTGTCGGCCCCGAGCATTCAGCCAAGTTTCTGCTGATTCGCGCCATCGCCATCGCCTGGGCGATTCTCTCGCTCGGGGTCTCGTATACAGATTGGGGCCGGCGGTTCATGGTTCCGCTGTCGGTCGCGCTATTTGTTGTCGCGACGCTCGGCATCTCGGCCATGACCGTCTTTCTGGGCGGTTTCACCAGCACCTACTACATCGGCAATCTGATGGTGCTCTTTGGCCTCGGATTGTTCCTGCCTTGGCGGCTGTCGGTCACCCTCACCTTTTGCGGGCTGCTCATGCTCGGCTATTTGGGCCTGAATCTCATCTTCCACGGACCGTCGTTGGACATGCTCGCACCCACCTTCTTTCTTCTTGGGACCAGTGCTTTTACTTCTCTGGCCACTGTGATGAGCGACCGGCTCCGACGCCGGGATCTCGCTCTGCGACTCCAGCTGGAGAAGGTCAACGAGGACCTCAAACAGCTCGACGAGGCGAAGATGCGGTTTTTCGCCAATGTGAGCCATGAGCTGCGCACACCGCTGACCCTGCTCTTTGGTCCTCTGGAGATGCTCCAATCGGAGGAGGTGAGTCCGCATCGCGCCCAGCTGCTGGAGTCGATGCAGACCAATTCCCGTCGTCTGCTGCGGCAGGTCAACGCGCTTCTCGATGTCGCCAAGCTGGAGGCCGGTCGGTTGGCTTTCGAGCCGACCATTGGAGACCTGAGCGAGCTCCTCAACGAGCTTGTAGCTGCCAGCGCACCCCACGCGGCTAGAAAAGGAGTGCTGCTGGAGGCGAAGGGTCTCGAGGATCTGACCGAGTTCGCTTTCGACTACGACAAAGTGGAGATGATCGCCGCCAACCTGATCTCGAACGCGGTGAAGTTCACTCCCAAGGGGGGCCGGATCACGATTCGTGCGGGCTCGGTGGATGACAAGGTTGCCTTCGAGGTGCAAGACACCGGACCCGGCATCCCCGAGGACCAGCTCGAGCAGATCTTCGAACGCTTCCATCAGGTCGACAGCTCGCTGTCACGCGAGCACGAGGGGACCGGTCTGGGTCTATCGTTGGCCCGGGAGCTGGCGCGGCTGTCCGAGGGTGACATCACGGTGCGGAGTCAGGTCGGGCGCGGGACTGTCTTTCACGTTGAGCTGCCCTTGGAGCCCACACCAGACCGGCCCGAGCGTCGTCGTCGGGCACGTCGTCGGGAGGACCAGCTCAGCCAGGCACGCACGGATGTGCTGGCTGCGCGCGAGTACGCGGCCCGATCGCGGCGTGAGACCCTGCTGGCCGACGTCAATCTTCCCCGACTGTCGGAAGTGACCGAAGAGCTTTTCGAGGCCGCCGTCGGGGCGCCACGGGTCCTTCTGGTAGACGACAACGTAGACCTGCGGACCTTCCTGGCGAGTCGCCTTTCTCGTTTCTATCGCGTCGAGACCGCCGAAGACGGCATCGCCGGCCTGGATGCTGCCCGACGCGCGCGTCCCGATCTCATCGTCTCCGACATCATGATGCCGAGGATGGACGGGCACGAGTTCTGTCGTCGATTGCGGGACGATCCGGCCTTTGCCAACACCCCTATCATTCTGGTTACCGCCAAGACCGGCGAGGAAGCCGTGGTGGAGGGTCTCGAGCTGGGTGCCGACGACTACGTCACCAAGCCCTTTGCCATGCGCGAGCTGGAAGCCCGCATCGCTGCCCAACTGCGCGCCAAGCAGACCGAGCGTCAGTTGCACGAGCGGGAAAGCCGTCTTGCCGCTATCGGTCAGATGACGAGCTCGGTTGTCCACGACCTCCGCAACCCTCTGACCCTGGTGAAGGGCTACGCCGATCTGGCACATGCGCTGGCGCTTCGCGGCGGCGATTTGCGAGCGATTGCCAAGGAGATGGCCAAGCTGAAGGAAGCGGCCGACCGGTTGCGGCGGATGATCGAGGAAATTCTGGATTTCGCCCGCAGTGGGACCAGCGAGATCGAGCTGAGCTCGGTCTCGGTCGCCAAGTTCCTCGACCATACGATCCGATCGTTTGTCACCGACCTGGCCGACCAGGGGATCGTCACCAGGATCGATCTAAAGCTGGACCAAGGCCAGGAAGTGTCGCTCGATCAAGATCGGATCAAGAGGGTTCTCGAGAACCTGCTGGCCAATGCACGTGAGGCGGTGATGAACACCGGAGGTCCCCGCCGGATCTTGGTCTCGGGCGAGAGCCGAGATGGGCATCTGCTCCTCCGCGTTGCCGACAGTGGTCCGGGAGTTCCCGAGGAGTTGGTCGACCAGCTTTTCGAGCCCTTCTCTACCGCGGGGAAGAAGCGGGGAACGGGGCTCGGCCTGGCCACGGTTCGCAATCTGGTGCGGGCACACGGCGGCAAGATCACCGTCGAGAGCAAGGCCCCGGAAGGCGGTGCGGCTTTTACCGTCTGGTTGCCCCTCGAGCGCGAGGCGGGCACTGTCGAGCTCGCCGAGCCCGCATCGGCTGAGGCCTGACTCCTCTGTCCCCTAGCTCTCCCAATCGATCGGATCTCGTCGCCGCTTCTTGAGCTGGCCACGACGCTTCTTGTCATCCAGACGTCGTCTTTTGGTTCCCCGGGGGATGGCCGTAGCGCGGCGGGTGGCTTCGGGCTCCAGAGCTTCCTCCAACAGTTGGACAAATCGGCCGACGACCTCCTTGCGGTTGGCGGCCTGGGTTCGATGTTTCTGGGCGACCACGCGCAGAATGCCCTTCTTGCTCATCCGGGTCGCCAGGTGCGAGCGGATGAGCTCTTTCTGATCGGTGGTCAGTGTCGGTGAAGAGTCGACGTCGAACAGGATTGCCACCCGGCTCTCGACCTTGTTGACGTTCTGGCCACCCGGACCGGAGCTGCGCGAAGTCTCGAATCGGAGCTCGGCGGAGGGGATCGTCAGGTCGGAGGTGATGCGGAGGTCGGATTCGTCAGCCATCTGGGTTGAGGATCACCTGTCTCGCAAGGTCATGTGGATTGAAACGAAGGGAGGGCTCGCCGCAGGAATCGACCCGCCCCGCGCGCTGCCATCAACTGTCCATCCCGATAGCGGATCACACCGTTGGCGATCACCGTCGACGGCAGACCTCGTAGCCGAAAGCCTTCGAAGATGCTGCGGTCGCAGCGGTGGTGATGGGTCTGGGCGGAAATCGTAGCCGTGGCCTCGGGGTCCCAGACCACGAGATCGGCATCCGCGCCCACGGTGATCGAGCCCTTGCGCGGATAGAGACCAAAGATCTTGGCCGGTCGCGTGGAGACCAGGTCGACAAAGCGGTGGAGATCGAACCGCCCGTCACCCACCCCATAGGTGTAGAGAAGGGGCAGTCGGTGCTCGATCCCGGCGGCACCACCCGGGATCAGACGGAAATCGGTCCTTCCCACCTCCTTCTGGTGCATGTAAAAGGGACAGTGATCGGTGCCCACGACCTGGAGGTCGCCGTTGGCGATGGCCTCCCACAGTGCGTCCTGATGTCCGGTCGGCCGGATGGGCGGTGAGACCACATAGGCGGCCCCTTCGAAGTCCGGTTTGCCGTAGACCGAATCCTCGAGCAAGAGGTACTGCGGGCAGGTTTCGCCAAAGAGCCTGGGGTTTGCCCGGCGCGCGGTAGCCAGCGCCTCCACCGCCTGCCGACAGGTGACATGCACCACGTAGAGCGAGGCGTTTGTCTGGCCTGCCAGAACCGCGGCTCGGTGAGTGGCCTCGCCCTCGGCCTCGGGTGGACGGGACAGGGGGTGGGAGCTGGGCTCGCTCCGGCCCTCGGCGGCCAGATTGTCGCGGAGGTGCTCGACGAGGTCTCCGTGTTCGGCGTGAACCAGCAGCAGGGCACCGAGGTCGGCGATCGCGGCCATCACCTCGACCAGCTCACGATCCTCGAGCCCCACGGTCTCCTTGTAGGCCAGATAGGCTTTGAAGGAGGGAATACCCTCGTCGGTCACACAACGGGACATGGCTCGAGCCATATCCTCTCCCCACCAGGTGACGGCCATGTGAAAGCCGTAGTCGGCGACGGCCTTCTCCGCCTCGCGCTGCCGGGCGGCAAGGGCGTCGATGGGATCCTGACCCCTCTCCGGGTGGATGAAGTCGATAATCGTCGTGGTGCCGCCGGCGAGACCCGCCGCGGTGCCGGTCTCGAAGTCGTCGGCGGAGACGGTGCCGGCGACCGGGAGCTCCATATGGACATGAGGATCGACCCCACCGGGAAAGACATACTGAGCCGAGGCGTCCACGATCTCGTCACCTGCCGCGTGCTCCAGGCTCGGACCGAGGGCCGTGATCTTTCCCTCCTGACAGAGGATGTCTCCCTGCCAGCGCTCGGCATCGGTGACCGCCGTGGCGTTCTTGATCAGGACACCCATAGCTCTCGCTTAAGATTAGCGGCTCCTCGGCGTGCTGTCGATGAGAGCGGTCTGCCTCGCCAGGGCTTCTTGCGTCGGGCCGATGCGCCGGGGTAGGCTGATTTCAGCAGCTCGCAAAAGGAGGGGCGACGGGGGCCCGACGGATGACCGAGATCCAGTTCACGCTCAACGGCAGCGCGCAGAGCGCCA
>JBAUDS010000132.1:0-6149 GCA_049678185.1 Thermoanaerobaculia bacterium | reverse complement strand
GTTATTTTCTGTTCGAGCTCGACCGGGAGAGCCTCATTGTCACTCGCGACAAGGAGAGCCAGGTCCGCGCCTTCCACAACGTCTGTCGCCATCGCGGCGCCCGCATCTGTACCGAAACTCGGGGAGGCTTCAAGGGGGGCATCCAGTGTCCCTACCACGCCTGGACCTACGGCCTCGACGGCGCTCTGACCGGAGCACCCAACATGGACGATCTGGCAGGCTTCGACAGAGCCGACTTCGCGCTCAACGCCGTCTCCACCGAGGTCTGGGAGGGGCTGGTGTTTGTCAACTTCTCCTCGGCGCCCGTGCCTTTCAACGAGGCCTTTTCCCCGCTGGATGGCAAGTTCTCCCGCTGGCATATCCCCGAGCTCCAGTCGGTCCACCGCACCGTCTACGATGTCGAGGCCAACTGGAAGCTGCTCTTCCAGAACTACTCCGAGTGCTACCACTGCCCCACCGTCCATCCGGTGCTCAACAAGCTGACCCCCTACCGCAACAGCATCAACGACCTCGAAGAGGGACCGTTCCTGGGCGGACCGATGCGGATGTCGGTCGAGGGTGGCAGCATGACGATGAGCGGCCGCGCCTGCGCCGCGCCGCTGGGTGAGATCGCCGGTGAGGACCTCAATCTGGTCTACTACTACACTCTCTTCCCCAACCTGTTTCTCAGCCTCCACCCCGACTATGTGCTTATCCATCGGGCCGAGCCCCTGGGTCCGGCTCGCACGCGCATCGTCTGCGAGTGGTTCTTTCATCCGCAAGCGATCACCGAGCCGGGGTTCGACGCCAGCGGTGCGGTCGAGTTCTGGGACATGACCAACCGCCAGGACTGGCATCTCTGCACCCTCTCGCAGCAGGGGATCTCCTCACGCGGCTACACCCCGGGACCCTACGCCGATCTCGAGAGCCAGCTCGCCGCCTTCGACCGCGAATACCTCAGAAGTCTGGGCTACGGCTAGCCGTCTGTGGGAGACTGCGGTTCTTGGTGTTGCTCGGCTGAATCACCAAGGAGAAGGAACCATGAAACGACTTCTGGCGGTGCTGCTGGTCCTGAGCGCAGTCGGCGCCCGGGCCACCGTGGTCGACGACTATCTCGACCACTACTTCCGCACCTTCCCCACCCGGGCGACCGCCGAGGGGCTCCACGACTACGACCGCCAGCTGGAGGATCTGGGTCCGGCGGAGCGTAAGGCTTGGATCACGTACAACCACGAGATGGAGGGGAGGGTCAGCAAGCAACTCGCCGCCGCGGATCTGGACTTCCAGAACCGTCTCGATCTCGAGCTTCTACAGCGTCAGATCGAGCGCCAGCTACTCGATTGGGAGACATTCCGTCGCCCGGAGAGAAATCCTCTGTTCTGGACCGGCATACTCAGCAATGCCACGGTCTACCTTCTGGTTCGCGACGACCTCCCCGAGGATGAGAGGCTCGACCGGGCCGCCGATCGCGCCACACTCATCCCGCGTCTCGCACTCCAAGCCCGACAGGCCCTATCGGCCGGCGACCCGTCCCAGATCGCCCCCGAGCTGGCCGCGATGGCGGCCCGGCAGGCCGGAGCCTCCGCGATCTTCTACCGACAGGGCTTCGCAGAAACCGCGCCGGAGGGTGCCGCGGCATTGCGGCAGAAGATGGCAACCGCCGGCTCGAAAGCAGCGACCGCGCTCGAGGAGCTGGCGGAGTACCTCGGCAACCACGAGGAACAAGCCACCGGCTCGGTCCGCCTGGGAGAGCAGTACGCCCTCCGCTTCCGGGCTGTGACCGGGGTGGAAGAGCCGGTGTCCGAGGTTTTGAAGCGGGCCGAAGAGGATCTCGCTGCCAAGCTCCTGGAGACGGCCGGCTACGGCCGCGAGGTCTGGCCGCAGATCTTTCCTGACGAGGAGGCGCCCTCACAAGATAGAGCCCTGCTCGAGCGGCTGATGCAACGCATTGGCGAAGACCGGGCCGACACCGTCGACGAGTACGTCGAGGACTGGCGCGGGCTGATCCAGGGCTCGATCGACTTCGTCCGCCGTCACGACGTCATCACCCTCCCCGAGCCCCTGACCCTCCACGTCGGACGCTCACCCTCGTTTTTCATCGGTCAGAGCGTAGGCGGGGTCTACCCTGCCGGGCCCTACGCCCCGGCGGACGCCAAGACGCTGCTCTTTCTGCCCACACCCTCCGACGATGCCATCCCGGAGCAGCGGCAGGCCTTCTTCCGTGACTTCAACCACCACTTCAACGTCATGATCACCCCGCACGAGCTCATCCCCGGCCACTACCTCCAACTCAAGTACGCCGTCCTGCAGCCGCACAAGGTACGCGCTCTCTTTGGCGACGGTGTCTACATCGAGGGCTGGGGCACGTTTTGCGAACGGTTGATGCTCGACCTCGGCTGGGGTGGACCGCTCGACCGGCTGGCTCATCTAAAGAAGCAGCTCGAGAACATCGCCCGCACGATCGTCGACATCCGGGTCCACACCACCGGCATGACCCGCGACGAAGTATTGACCTTTGTCGAAAACGAAGCCCTTCAGGACAAACAGTTCGCCGGCAACATGTGGCGACGAGCCATCACCAGCACCCCCCAGCTCACCTCCTACCACCTGGGTTACCGGCAGGTCTGGGGTCTCTACGAAGACGTCAAGGCGGCCCGCGGTGAGAGCTTCCGGCTCAAGGAGTTCATGGACGGGATGATGGAGCTCGGCCCCGTGCCGGTGAAGTACTACCGCCAGCGAATGCTCGACTAGCTCTGGGGAGGCTCCCCCACCAGCGTCCCGACGCCGTCCTCCAGAGTCGGGTATCGGAGCTCCGGGATCAGCTCTTGCCGGGCACGCCCTGTATCTCCGACGTGAGAGACGCGTCCGATGGTGATGAAGTCTCTGGTTAGAGGTGACGCCTTGCCAGTGGCGAGCGCGAATAGCTCACACAGACCGGCGGCGGTGTAGATCATCCAGACCGGCAGGCGATAAGGCCTCGGAACTTCCCACACGCGACAGGCTTCGTCGAGGAAGTCTTGGAGGGTCACCGGGTGTTCGTCTCCGATGTGGTAAATACCGCGGATATTCGGCCGGATAATCGCGGCCTCCGTCGCCGCGAGAAAGTCGACCGTGGAGATGAAGTGGTACCAGGTTGATTCCTTCCACACCGCCAGCATCCGGTGCTTGGCCAACCATCTGGCCGCCTCGATCATGAGGATGCCGCTCCCATAGACCGTCCCGAGTCTCAAGATCACGGGGGTAGTAGTCGTGCCAACGGTCTGCTCGATGAGCTGCCGTTCCGCAGCCAGACGGGTTCGCGCATGTACGGACAAGGGCTCGCGGTCGAGGCGGCCGGTGGCCGGGCTCTCGACGGTGGTCGGTCCTTCTACGTGGAGAAAAGAAATCAAGAACACCGGCGAAGTGAACCACCACTCCCACTCCTCGTAGTGCATCCGCGAGCGTCTCCGGGCGCGCGAGATCAGCCCGCACGATGGTCACATTCTCTCCCTGCTCGAGATCTCCCGGAAGCGGCGTCCGGTGAACCATCAACCGCAGTGGGTGACCCGATAGGGCCAGATGCTTCGCCAGCCGGCTACCCAGATTACCGGCAGCACCCGTAATCAGGGTGGGCTCGAGCTCTCCTTCCGCGCTCAAACCTGTCGGGCCTCCACTTCCTCCCGGACCATCGCCTCGATGGCGACGCGCGGACAGATGCTCTGGCCTACGCCGAGCTCCAGCTCTGCCGGATCCACCGAGGTGACCCGAGCTCCCCTTCTCTTCAGCTCCTCTTCGACCAGCTTCAGCGCCTTGCCGGTGTAGTTGCCCGGCCGTGAGGTGCCCAGAATCGTTGCTACATGAACTCCATTTGTCGGCTCTGTCATTGCGCTCTCCCTTTCAATCGGCATGGGTGGGGCCGGGGGCACGAAAGGTCGGTAGCGACAGACCGGCAACCATCAGGATGATGCCGGTCGACACCCAGAAGACCGCCCCCTCGAGGACGCCGAACAGCAACCCACCGAGAATCAAACCAAGAATACTCGCCGCGGCGCCCAGGCTTCCGGCCACACCCTGTACCGCCCCCTGATACAGCTCACCGGCTGCTTTCGACAACAGCGATACGACCGAGGGCCACATCAGTCCGTTGCCCAACGCCATGAACACGGCGCCGGTGTAGATTGTGGCGCCATTGGGTGAGGCGAAGAAGGCGAAACCCACCGCCAGGATGAGGCTTCCTACCAGCACCAGGGTGCAGTCGGCTACCTTCCGCGCCAGCCGACTCAAGACCGGTCCCTGAACCAGCGCCATCAACAGACTCAGGACCGCGAAAAAGACGCCGGTGTCGGTAACCGACCAGCGGAGATTGCCGACGGCATAGACGGGGAAGGCCACATAGAAGAAATTGAATCCGAGCATGACCAGAAAGTAGATGGCCAGAATGAGCGGTACTCCCTCTAACCGTGCCGCTTCGCGGAGTGAAAGCTTGGGTGCACCCTTCATCTCGAAACAGGCCTTGTGCTCCTGTCCGAATACCTTGCGCGCACTCCCCAGGTCGGGATCGCGGCTCAAGACACAAGGTCGCGACTCGGGCAGGCGAAAGGCGATGATCAGCGTGGCCACGACCGAGATAACCAGCGCTGCCAGCACCGGCGCCATCTCACCCAGCGTAGTGGCACCAAGCAGACCGGCGATCGCCGGACCCAAGATAAAGCCGAGATTGGCGGAGATCGCCATCTTGCCGAAGTTGGCGCTCCTTTCGTCCTCGCTCGTGATGTCGGCCAGATAGGCGTTGGCCACCGAGACGTTGCCTCCGGTCAGCCCATCGGCGGCACGGGCAACAAACAGCACCACCAGCGGCAGAGTCAGCACGAACTTCCCAAAGAGGCTCGAGTCGACAGCCCAGCTGGGCTCGAGTGGGAAAAGAAAGGCAAATACGAACACAACCCACGACAACAGAGTGCCGAGCTGGCTCAGCAAAAGAATCTTGCGCCGGCCGTATCGATCCGACCACCGGCCGAGGATCGGTGCCCCGACGAGCTGGAACGCGGAATAGGTGGCCCCGATAAGACCGTAGACGATGGCGTTTCCACCCCACCTGGTGACCAGAAAGACCAGGAATGGCAGCACGATGCTGAAGCCCATTGCGCCAATGAAATTGACCGAAAGAATGGGCAAGAGCGAGATCGAACCGCTCGCACCCGAAGCACTCTCTGTCTTCGCGATCGACACGTTGTCCATGACTTGGCTGGCCTTTTCTTACCACAACCCGTGCCAGACCGCGGGGCAGGATCCCTCCGTCACCTGGCCGACACCCTGGCGACCAGACCGATTGCTACAATCCGTCCCTCTGCGAGCCCTTGGTCATGTCCTCAGACTCTGATCACCAACCGGAAAGTCAGCAGCGACGCAAGCTGCCGGTTGTCCAGGTGCTCATCGGCCTCCAGCGGATCGGCCTCGCCGGGCTTTGGGAGGTGATCAAAGAGGCAGAGAGCTCGGGACTCACCGATCGCGAGACGCTACTCGATCGCATGATGGGGGCTCTGTCGGAGCTCAACTTCATTCCCGAGTCGTCCACTGAGGAGTACCGTCGGGCGGTCTGGCGAGAGTATCTACGCCAGCGGGGTGAGGACTATTGGGAGTTTCTGTCGGAGATCCCCGTCGTCGTCAGGGGAGAGGCGAATGAAGGATTTGTGGCGGATCTCGAAGCGGTCTTTGCCGAGCACGACCTCAAGCCGGTGGTCTCGGTCGAGCCGGCCGAGCCGGGCGCAGTCAGCCCCGAGCTGGTGATCGACGGCGAGGCAGTGATCGCTGGTCCGACCAGCCGGCAGGGCCTGCGGCGGGCCATCCAGAAACAGATCAGCGACTGGTGACCCGGCTGAGGAGCCACCGGGAGCGCGTGCCGCCCCCCTCGAGCCTGAGAGCAGAAACGTTTCCGCTCACCCTCATTTGCCGAACACCAGCGCCCGGCTGAGGCGAACCCGCGGCTCATCGCAAATCTGGAAGCCCGCTTTAACCGCTGCATCCGAGAGCCGCCGGAATTTCTCAGCCGAAACATGGACGATGGGCTCCGCGAGGAAGTAGTTACCGCCATCTTTCAGTAATGTGTAGATCTCGTCCATAAAGCTCTCGAGGCGACCGACTTCGTGAGCCATCCAGAAGGTCAGAATGAAGTCGGCCGCAACATCCACCCC
>JBAUDS010000131.1:0-3219 GCA_049678185.1 Thermoanaerobaculia bacterium | reverse complement strand
TCCTGGTGCTGTGCGCCGGCATCTTCCTGCGCAGCGAATTCCTCTCCGAGCTCATCAGGGAGCGTCTGGTTATCGAGGCCGCCCGCTTTCTCGACCGGGAGGTGGTGATCGAGACCCTCGAATTCCGGCTGCTGCCGCTCTGGGTCGAAGTGGGTGGAGTTCGGATCGGCGGGCCGGATCCGGAGGATCCCCCAATCCTGGAGATAGAGCGGGTCTTCGTCGAGGCCGAGCTCTTTGGCTGGCGCCAGCCGGCGGTGGCGCTGCGGCAGGTGAAGGTGGAGGCGCCCCTGGTTCGTCTCGACGTCTTCGAGGATGGCGGCCGCAACTGGCCGCGGTTCCAGAAGCAGCCCCGATCCGAGCCGCGCTGGGAACCGCTCCAGATCACCATCGACTACCTGTCGGTCGAGGATGGCGTCTTCGAGCTCGACCACGAGAAGATTCCGCTGGCCTTGACCGCGCGAGCGGTCCAGGGGTTCATGTCGGGGGGGCCGGGTCTCCACATCCAGGGTCGGGTCGCCGCCCAGGAGGTCGAGGTCACGCTGCCAAAGGCCCGTCCCTTCCTCGGTGCCGTGGGTCTCAAGGTGGCTGTCGACCCCGGGCGTGTCGAGATCGCCGGGGGCCGGGTGAGCGGACCCGATATCACCGCGGCGATTCAGGGACACGCCGGCTGGAAGGACGACCGGGAGATCACGGTCCGGGTTCAGGCGGCGGGCTCGACATCCTTTTTCAGACAGATCGGTTACCTCGAGGATCAGATCGAAGGGCCCTTTACGTTTGAAGGCGGCGTCGTCTGGCGCCCCAAGAATGTCGATATACAAGGCGAGCTCCGGTCACCGTCGCTACGGGTTCTAGATCGCCGGGTCGACGACGTCGTGCTGGTGGCCACCGGCAACGAAAAGAGTTATCGCCTCGGTCTCAAGAACGCGATCTACGGTGGCGGCCGGCTGGCCGGTGGTGTGACTTTCGACGTCGGGGCCGACCCGCGGACGATGGAGGTGGATCTGTCGCTCGAAGGCGTCGACCTGCAGCGACTCCTCGACGATCAGCAAATTCCGGTCGATGGGTTCGCCGGACGGGTCTATGGTGTCTTCGACTATCGCTTTGCGATGGGTCGGGCGCAACATGGCGTCGGCTGGGCCGATCTCAAGATCGAGCCACCGGAGGGAGAGTCGGCAGGGCTGGCCGTGACCGGCACGGTGCCGGTGTCGATCGAGGGGGGCGTGATTCGAACCGTCGCCGGCGAGCTCGTAGCCGGGGCACAGCGGGTGGTGACGGAAGGCTTCTACGAGCTCGACTCGCATTCGGGCCGCTTCGACTACGAGATCACGACCGGTGATGCCCCCGAGCTTCTCGGTCTGCTGCCCGGCCAAGCAGACGCAGAGACGCCACCCCTCTGGTATCCCACCGCCGGTCACGGCGAGGCGGAGGGAACTCTCTACCTGGAGCCCGGCAATCTCCATACCGAGCTCGGCTTTTCGCTCTTCGAGGTGAGCGCCCCGGGCGTTACCGCCGACGAAGTGCGGGCCTCGATGGCGATCGCGGCGGACAGGGTGGAGCGTCTGCGGGTGGAGCTCAGCCGACCCGGCGCCGGCCTCATTGTCAGTGGCAGCTTTCCGCTCGGCGAGGCTGAGGCCGACGAGCCGGTGGCGCCTTTCTACCTGACCGTCGATGCGGTGGGCTGGCCGATGTCCGAAGCGCGGGCCTGGCTCCCCTTCGAGCTGCCCCTGGACGGCGGGGTGACGGGCGCTCTCGAGCTCTCCGGCGACCTGAAGCGGCCGGTCGGGGAGCTGCGAGCCGAGCTGGAGCCGGCCATCGTGGGTGGGGTGGACTACGGCATCCTGCGACTCGATCTGGACTTCGACGCTGAGAAGACCAGCTTTCGAAGAGCCGTGCTCGCCATGGATGCCGGCGACATCGTGGTGGAGGGGGCGATCGACAACGAGACCGAGACCCTCAACTTCGTGCTCGACTCGATGCCGCTGGAGCTCGCCAGCCCGCCCTTCAGCGACCTGGTAACAACTCCCCTGACCGGTCGTCTCGAGGCCCAGGGTGTGGTGGGTGGAACTCTCGTCTGTCCGACACTCGAAGCCGACCTGGTGTGGCACGACCTGGCCGTTGCCGACCACCGGCTCGGGGATCAGGGTGAGGCCCGGGCCCGCGTCGAGTGGAACGGCACCGAGCTCAGTCTCGATGGTGACCTCTTCGGTCTGCTGCTGATCAACGGTGGTGGTCGGCTGGACCGGGAAGCGGTGGATCTCCTTTTTCAGGTCGAGGGGACGGACCTCCGGGCTATCGCCCAGCTCACCCGCGAGGAGGAGCTGCCGGAGTTCGCCGGCCGTTTCTCGGGCGAGCTGGAGCTGGTGGGGGAGCCATCATCCGAGGAGCCCTGGAGCAAAGTTGTCCGTCTCGACCACTTCGAAGCCGAGTATGCCGATCATCGGGTGGAGAATGTCGAGCCGGTGGTGGTGAGGCTGGAAGACGACGGCGTCCGCATCGACTCGTTTTTTGTCGCCGAGCCCGATGGGTCGACCGAGCTCTTCCTGGCCGGCCTGGTCCGATCCGACGAGGCCAGGACGCTCGATCTCCGGCTCCAGGGCAGCCTCGAGAGCCGGTGGTTCGATCTCGTATTGCCCGATCTCGGACTGCGGGAGGGCCAGTTCGATGTGCTGGCCACGGTGAGTGGGACGGTCGAGCGGCCCATCCTCAACGGCCAGGGGGCGATCTCCGATGCGCGAGTGGTCAGCACCCTGCTGCCCCACTCGCTCGGACAGGTGGGTGGCCTCATTCTCTTCTACCCGGACCAGATCGTCGTCGACAACCTGGCGGGCCGCATGGCCGGTGGCGAGGTGAAGGCGAGCGGCGCACTGGGTCTTCCCGATCCCGAGGCAGCCGGAGAGTTCGAATACCGCCTGCAGGTGGTCGGCAAGGATCTAAGTGTCCGCTTTCCGGAGGGTTGGCTGTCACGCGGCGACGCCGAGCTGGTCTTGATCTCGACCCCGGATGGCAGACAGGTCCGGGGCAACATCGATCTCGAGCGCGCGATGTACCTCCAGGATGTCCCCATGGGTGTCGGGCAGATGATGCAGGGCCTGTTTGCCAGGCAACGAGTGCAGGTGGAGACGGCCAACGAGATGCTGGCCACGACCAGCCTCCAGATCAGCATCAACGGGCCCGAGGCGCTGCGGGTGAGCAACAACCTGGCGGATCTGACTGGAGATC
>JBAUDS010000130.1:0-9614 GCA_049678185.1 Thermoanaerobaculia bacterium | reverse complement strand
TCCTCGCGAAGCGCTTCCAAGGCAACCTTCGCCTTCAGCTCAGCTGGGTAACTCCGTCTCTTCCGTGGCATTCCAGACTCCTTCTCCTTGGTCTGGATCCCACCTTACCAAGCTGTCCGAAATCCGGGGTCCACCTCTGTCGTAGACGTACTGGGTGCCGCACATGCACTTCGCAACCTTCGGATGGCCCCCTTTCAGGCCGATATGTTTCTCCAGATCAACAATTTGAGAAGAGGCTGGTACGTTTTCGGATCACTACTCTTTCAGGCCGATAAGCTGTACCTAATCAATTGATTAAGAGGAGGCTGGCACCTTCTCAGCTCCTTCTTGCCTGCCGATCCGCACCCCGCCGATCGCTCGTTCGAAGGGCCGCTCGTCGTCTAGCGTTATCACGGTGTACGACCAGAACAAAAGGATTGAATTGTCCTTGAGCACATTCTTCAAGTCCGGGAAGTACTTCCCAAGATGGAGGGTTCCGCTCAGCGTCTCGCCTGGCGCGAGGGTTACACGAGAGAAATCAAAACTATCTTCAATGGGAAATAGCTGCTTGACGAGCGTCTGCAGATCATGTTCATGGACTGCCACGAGAGCGAGTTGACCCGTCGAGTTCCAAGGAAGCCGATCACGAGTGAATGTCAGGCGCTCCGAAGATTGATTCAGCATCTGCAGCTCCAGAACTGGCTCACCCTCGAGTTGCGCGAAACTGCCCTCGAGTCTAATCCGAGTCTTGGTTGAGGGATCACCAGCGCTCGACGGTGGGGGCCGCAGAATCGCAGCAGCTGCAACTAGCACGATAAGGCTCACTTTGGTGGGACCACTCCATCGCCTCATGGGAACACATCACTCTCCAAGGTTTTCTCGACATTGAATATCCACCAGTCGAGAGTATCTTCGCAGCCTTTCGCGGTTGGGCGCGCTCGCAGGGTCTGAAGGCACTCGAGCATTTTCCTATAAGCCCGCCGCTCGGTGGCTCTTCTCATGGCCGGAGCGTCATTCTTGATCAGCCAGCCGTCTCTCACCCCTTCACAGACATTGGGATTCTCCCGCTCGGCGTCCCTCGCATGGGACAACTCGTGTGCAAAAACACAAATGGCGCAGCACTTACGTTCAAGGTCGCTGTTGAATTCTCCCCACCGTGGAACGACCCTGCCTGCCCGGCATTCAATGGTGAAGTCCTTCTCGTTGCCGTATGGCGGTACAGCGAGCCATACGAGTCCCAAAGGATCTATGACCCGAGTTGGTCGCGTGTCCGCATACCCGAACAGGTTTGGCGTGGACTTCCTTCCCAGAGGATCCGGCCTGGAGTACCTCCCGGTCCCATACTCATACCAGCGGTGCACATTGTAGTAGAGCGCCTCGCCTTCCGAGGCGGCTTCCCAGACTTCGTTTTCCCATTGGCCGGGAAACCGGAGAAACACCCCGGCTTGTTGCGCCTCCGAGTAGTCGGCACCGAAGGGCTCGAAGCCTCCGCTCCAGGCCGAATTGCCACCAGCGTTCGTCGCCAGGACCGGCGTTCCCAGGTGATCCGTCGTCAGATAGGTCAAGCTGGTAGCTTCTGAAACTTGCCCATCGAGAGCCGTCTCCTCCACTCTGTCGTAGATCCCCACCGGGCGGCCGGCGAAGGTGAGCACGAAGCTGTCGGTGACTCGGTCTGGCGCGTTGCGCGGAGATCTTGGGCCCCGGGGCTCGTCCGTGGCTTTGTGGTGGAGCAGGCCTTCCGAGCTGTAAGTGGCGCTGCTGGTGAGCTGCTCGGGTCGGCCGGGGAACGGGGTCAGGGTGGCGGTGGCGAGGAAGCTCCGGCCGTCGTAGCGGAATTGCGTCATGGCGCCGGCTGACTCGGGCGAGTCGGTGAGGATCTGCGACAGCCGGCTGGCTGAGTCGTAGCTGAAGCGCTGCTTGGTGGCGCCTTCGGCGCGGTAGGTCTGGTTGCCCGCCGCATCGTAGAAATAGCGGATGGACTCCTCGGTGCCCGGGTTGATCTCCGAGAGCTTCGGGTTGCGGCCGCCGGCGGAGTTGGGGAGGTACTGATAGACCTCGGTCTCCCCGTCCCGATTTTCGGTCAAGCGGTTGCCGATCTTGTCGTAGGTCCAAAACAGCTCGCCCCACGGACCGTTGCCCACGGTTAGGAAGTACTGGACGTCCTGGTAGTCGTAGCTGCGGGTGCCCGTCGGGTTCTCCGCGTCGGTGATCGAGAGGATATTGCCCACCGCGTCCGTGGTGTAGGTCCAGTCCAGGAGCCCCCCGACCTGAATCCTCTGGGGGAAGTAGTGTTGATCAAAGTCCCTGATCTCGGTGACACCATTGCCAAGGTCCAGCACCGAAAGCGGCCCTGACGGCTTGTAGGCTGCACCGGTGACCACGGGCTGGGAGGGGTTCCCCCCATCCTGGAGTGTCAGGCTCTCCTGGCGGTCGGCAAAGTCGTGGGTGTACGTTACTTCCACCCCACCAGGGTATCCGATCAGGGTGCGATTACCGTTGTCGTCGTAGTCGTACGTGAGATCTCCGTCTCGGGTCACCCTACCGAAGCGGTCGTAGCCGTAGTCGACCGACTGGCCGGCCCGGGTGATGGACGTGAGCCTCCCCTTGGAAAACGGCGCCGCCGGGTCGTCGTAGGTATAGGTCACATCCAAACTGTTGTCGGGGTAGTCGACGAAGACGACCCGGTCGAGCGGGTCGAGCAGTCGGGTCACCGAGATTCCCCGGGCGTCGGTCTCCTCCTCGAGCTGCCCGTGCTCGTTGTAGCGGTAGGTCGAGGTGCCCGAGACCTCCGAGATCTCCTCGGTCAACAGATCCCGGTCGCTGTAGACGTACTGGGTGACGTTCCCCTCGGCGTCGGTGACCCGGATCAAGTGGTCCTGGACGTCGTAGGCGTAGCGGGTCTCGGCTTCTCCTCCACCCTCCCCCGTCCAGGGCTGGGCGAGCGTGGTCAGCCGGTCGAGCTCGTCGTAGCCGTAGCTCTGGGTCGCCGGGGCGGTTTGGTTCCCCGAGGGGTGGTTGGCGTCCCAGACCCGCTTGAGGTTGCCGTCGCAGTCGTAGCCGTACTCGGTGACGGTTCCGTCCGGGTGGAGAATCTTGTCCAGCTGACAGCGGCTGGTGTAGACGTACTCGGTGAAGGACTCTGTCACCCAGCCCGAGCCGTCCCACCACTGGAGCTCCTCCCGGTTGCGGTTGCCCGCCGGGTCGATCTGGTAGAGGGTCCGCTCCCCCGGGGTGACCATGTTGGGCTTGCGCTCGATGGACCGCAATCGACCGCTGCTGTCGTAGCCGTACTCGAGGACGTTCCCCTCCGGCAGAATCGTCCGGAAGAGGTCGCCGACGCCGTTGTAGATGTGCTCGGTGACGAGATCTTCCGCCAGGGTCGCCCCCTTCTGGATCACCAACCGCACCCGATCGAGCTCGTCGTAGACCGTCTCGGTCACCACCCCATTGGCATCTGTCACCTGGGTGCGGCGGTTGAGCGGGTCGTAGCCGAAGCCGGTCGTCCCCACCAGAAGATTGGTCCGGGTCAGGGGCAGCAGGTTCCCCCGCGCCGGGTCGTAGGTGAAACTCGTCCGGTCCTCGGTGCCGTAGCCCGGTGGGTCGATCGTCTCCGGTTGGCCAGCCGAGTTGTAGTCCGTCACTGTCTGATAGCTGAAACTACTCCCCGCCTCGACACCCGTGATCGTGCGGGTTTTGGCGTTGCCCTGGGCGTCGTAGACCGTCTCGGTCCTTCTCACCCCCGAGCCCGATGTCGACGGCTGCTCGTTGGCGGTGGGAAAGGCCGGATAGGCCGGCTCACCGTACTCCCAGGTCGTCGTCCGCTCGAGCGGGGTCCCCAGGGCCTCGGTCCGCGAGGTCATCTGGCCGTTGGTGTCGTAGGCCGTGAGCGTCGTCGTCCCCCGGCCGTCCACCGTCCGGGTGGGCTGCAACGGATTGACCGGGTCGTCGTAGTAGAACTGCGTATTCGGCCCTAGACCGCAGGTCGGGCAGTCCCCGGAGATGGAGACCACCCGGGGGGTCTCGCTCACCGGGTCCCGGTCGATCGAGTAGGTCGAGACATTGCCCAAGGGATCGGTGACCTCGGTCTCTGTCGGCAACTCGGAATTGTCGAAGGCATAGCTCCAAACTTGGACCGCGCCCGGGCCGGGCTCGTCGCCTTCAGCCCCCGACGTCGTCTCCCCTTTCCAGAAACGCATTACGTTGCCGTGGTCGTCGTACTGCCACCCCTGCTCCACCCGTGGCGGCCCCCCACCGCTGCCCAGGCGCTCCACCCGGGTCAGATAACCCGAGTAGCGGGGGTCGTTGTAGGAGAATTCCAGCACTGTCCCGCCAGGCTGGTCGACGCGTCTCAGATCGTCCCCCGCCCAGGTGTAGGTCCAGGTGCGGGCGGTCACCCCATCGATGCCGACCTCGGTGATCGAGGCGAGTTTCCCGTCCGGGTGATAGCCGAAGCGCTCCGTGCGGCCGTCGGGCAGCGCCACCTCCTCGAGCCGGCCCTCCCCGTCGTAACTCGGGATCCGGGCGTTGCCGTTCCGATCCACCGTCCCTGACCAGCGGCCCGTCTCATCAAAGCTCTGGACCGTGCCGTCCAGACCCCGCAGCTCCCAGCCCGAGGCCGTGCGGTGGAGCTGACGGTACTCGTCGCTGGGGGAGAGCGAAGTGTAAAGGCCTCCCTGAAGATTCCAGAACTCCACATAGGTGCCAAAGCGGGTGATCAGCCAGACATGGCTCTCATCCGGATCGGGCACCAGTCGCTCGGCGTAGTCGTGCGACCAGCCCCGGCCAAGGACCGGAGACCACTCGGCGCTCCCGCGCAGGCCTGCCGAACCTGCTCCCCCCGCGGTATAGAAGAGCGAGGCGTTAGGACCAGTCCCGAGCGGCAGGGCACAGTACGCACCCGGACCACCCCCGCTGCTGCCTCCACTGCACCCAGCCGGGCAGCTCTGACACGCCTGAGTAGCGCAGGTCGACTTGGGCTCACCGCAGCCCAGAACGTCAGCCAGGGCCGCCCGGGTGAGCGGAATCGACTCTGAATCGGCCCGGGTGGTGCAGGTCCCGGCCGGTGTGGCGCAGCGGTAGACGCTGAACGAGTAGGTGCCGTGGTCGGTGAGGTTCTGACACGAGACGCCTGACACCTGAATGTAGGTCCAGCCTACGTCGAAGTCGATGCTGGCGCCGGGGCCGCCGCAGGATTCCACTGGATTACAGTCGTTGAAGCCGGGGAAGCAGTCCCCGGGGGGTGGACCGGCGCTCTCGAACCAGTGAATACGAGCCCGGAAATCGAGCGTCGTGCCTTCGGTGCCGTCGTTTTGGGAGTTGCCCTCGACGGTGAACGGCACCTTCATCCGCACCGTGTAGGTGCCGCTCTCCGGATCGAAGATCTTCTCCGCCTCGGGGGCACCCACCTCCGGTTTCTTGCAGTAGAAGGCGCCCTGACACTTCTCCTCGGAGGGGAGCGTCTCGGCGGCGATGGCGCCGATGAGGATGTTGTCCGCGACCGTGTCGCTGCAGTACTGGCCTACAGCAGGCGGAGCAAGAGCCGCTCCGAGTAGAAGAAACGATCCTGCAACCGACAACCGCACTGCAAGGGAGCCGAACCAAACTGCTCTAGAAAGCGGTCCCTTCCGGCGGATGGTGGCTCCTAGAGCCACCCGGCAGGTCCCTCCATTTTGGTCCCCCTAACGGCATCGCAATGGCCTCCCCTCCCGACCTCTCGATGAGGAGCCGCTTCGCCTCCCGCCACGACTCCTCTGTCTCAAATGCCTATAAATTGAGGGTACTCCTGCACCCCGGCTTCGTCAAATAGAGAGATATGAATAAGTCGGAGAACTCTGCCCGGATCTCTCGGACAGACTCCTGGAGGGAAAACAGGCGTGGATTCTTTTTCGGCCGGCACGGAGGAGGCCGGCCGCTTCGTCCCCCTGCCCATCCCGCCCCGGCCGGTTGGTGTCCGACCCGCCGGTACTTTTAGAAGGCGTTGCCGAAGCTGAAGAAGATTACGTAGGGGTCTTCTTGTGGGAGCTTGTCTAGTTTCCAACCTATTTCCACTCGTAGGGGGCCGACTGGGGACAGCCAGCGGGCGCCTACTCCGATGCCGGGTCTGGAGTCTCCGAGATCGATGTTTCGCCAGTCGGCCCAGACGTTGCCGGCGTCGAAGAAGGCGGTACCGCCGAAGGTGCCGAAGATCGGGAATCGGTATTCGAGATTGGCGATCACCAGCGCGTTGCCGCCGATCGGCACCAGCCTCGGCTCGGCGTCCGGATCGTCTGGGTTCGGTACGACCAACAGTGTCTCCCCCGGAACGCCCAGCGTGTCGCGTTTGTAGGCGCGGTGGGTCGTGCGACCGCCGGCGAAGAAGCGCTCGGAGATGGGAATATACCTCGACGGCAGACCTTCGGGAACGGTGGGATCGTCCACGGTCGTGCTGCCTACCGGCTCGATGCCCCCAAGGCGAAAGCTCGCCGCCAGCACGCCGAAGGGACCCAGGCTGAAGTAGCCGGTCTGTTGGGTGAATGCCTTCAAGAAACTGGCGTCGGCGGCGAACAGGGGAAAGGCATATTCGAGCTGCACACTCGTGCTCCAGCCGGTCGTTGGATCGATGGGGTCGTTCCGGTGGTCCCAGGTGTTGCTCGGTGTGATGCTGGAGATCCGCACCTCGCTGAGCTCGCGATCGATCTCGATCGGCTCGAGGGCGGGGTCGACGTCCAGCGTGTCCACGATCCGGTAGTTGTAGCGGACGGCGTGTCGCTGGCGATTGGTGTAGCGCTGGAGGAGGACCTGGCCGCCCTGCCGCCGGGAGGTAAAACTCTCCCTTTCCTCGGCGATATAAAACAGTGAGTAGGTGGTCGGGATGTGCGCCCGCCCGATATAGGACTGCCGTATCAGGGCCCGGAAGAGCTGCTCGCGCTGGCTGTAGCGCAGGTCGATCCGCCCGCCGAGCGCCCGGCCCAGGAGGTTGCTGTGGGAAAAACCGAGGAGGCCCCTCAAGCCCGCTTCCGAGTCGAAGCCCACTCCGTAGTTGACGCTTCGGTTCTTTCCCTCCTCCACCCGCACCTGGACATCCCGAGCGCCACTAAAGGGCGTCCCGGCAGACCGACGAACATCGACCCGGGAGAAGACCCCGAGATCGTAGAGCCGCCGCTGCGCCTCCAGCAGTCGGCCAGTGCTCAGGGTCGAGCCCGGCTTCAGGCCTATGGCCCTCTGCACCACCGAGGTCCTGGTCCTTTGATTACCCCGGATAATGACCCGGTCGACCACACCCTTTGGTCCCTCGAGGACCTGGATGCCGATGTCCACCAGGATCTGCTCCGGGTCCCATTCCTGCACCGTGGCGAGCTGCACCGCCTCGAAGCCTCGCTCCCCGTAGCGGGAACGGATGGTGTCCAGCGACTCATCCAACAGACGCGGGTGAAAGGGACCACCAGGTCGAAGTGGAAGACCCTCGCCGAGCTCTTCCGGATCCAGATTCTCGACCCCGTCGAAGGTCAGACTCACCACCCGGCGTTGAGGTCCCTCTGCGATCGGAATGGTGACGCTCAGCCGGTCGTCTCGGCTGTCGATCTCGGCGGGCCCGACGGCCACGTCGAAGAATCCCTTGAGGAGATAGTAGGAACGGATGTTCTCGATGTCGTCATCGAGCACCTGATCTACCAGCCTGCCCGAGCCCTGGACAAAAAGCCGGCGTGGCGAGGTCAAGACCAGCGGTGCCAGCTCGGTCCCGGAGATGGCTTCGTTGCCTACCAACTCCACCGAATCGAGCCCGTAGACAGGGCCGGGCTCGACAGTCAGGCTGAGGTCGAGTGTCTCCACCGAGCGCTCCTCTTGCCAGTCGACCTCGACCCTGTAGTGGCCCCGCTGCTGGTAGAAGCTGCGGATGCGAGCGGCGGACTGGATAAGCATCACCTCGTCGTAACGCTCGCGGCCGAGAAACGGGATCAGATCTTTCTTGTGCAGGACTTTGAGGTCGGTCCCGGTTACCTCGATCTCGAACCGGGGGCCCAGCGAGATGGGATAGGCCAGGTTGACTCTCTGGTTCTCCCAATCGATCTCCTCGCTGGCCCGGTCCACCAACGCCAGCCGGTGGTCTTGCTGAATGAGCCACTGCTCCAATCGTTCGGCGTCGGCGCGGACCGTTGCCTGGTCATATCGCTCTTCCGGCCCTGCCCGCAGCCGCTGGTGGAGCTCCTCTTCACCAAAGGGAGAGATCTCGCCATCGAAGCTCACGGTTCCGACCACGAACGGCGCCCCGCTGTCGACGTGATAGACCACCTCGGCCAGCTTGAGCTCTTCATCCACATCCACTCCCACCCTCACCCGCGCCTGCAGATAACCTCTCTCCTCGAACAGCTCCTGCAGCCGGTAGACACCGCGGACGACCTGGGTCTCATACAGGGGTTGAGCCGCCCGTACCTCGAGCACCGCCCTCAGCTCGGCCTCTTTGATTCCCGACTCCCCCTCGATCCGGACATCTTGGACCTGAACCCGCTTCCACAGGGCGAAGGCGACATCCAGCCCACCGTCCGGCGACGGCAGGGTGAAGGCCTCGATCTCGCCCGCTAGACCCGAAGCCTGGAGGGCGCGGAGACTGCGCGCCACGGCGGCGGGGTCGAAGACGTCGCCGACACCAATCTCGACCAGCTCCTCGACATCCTGGACCCGACCTAGCGGGGCGTCGCTGCGGATCTCCACCCGACTTACGAGGCCGGTCGCGTACGCTCGGCCGATGCTGTCCGAGAGCACCGAAGCCAACGGTCCGGAGCCGACCGCCAGCGCCAAAAGCGCCAGAGCGATGCGCCTCGCGGCTTTCGCTCTACGCTGGGTGGTCCTGGCGCTATGAAAAACCACAGCTCACCCCATCAGAAGCTCTTCTGCCAACGGACGTCGACCGAGTAGCTGTCGTCGCCGTTCTGGGTCAGGACCAGCGTCATGCCCCGGTTGACCGACCATTCGAGCTGCAGAATCCACTGCTCGGTGGTCGATGGATCGAACGAATAGGTGGCGAAGACGTCTCTCGACAACCGCTCGCCGATGGTGAATCTGGTCGACGACGGCTCACCGGTCGACGAGGTCAGGGGCTCGATCCGAAACTGATCCAGACCAAACAGCTTGCGGGCGCGCTCGGAGACCATCGAGGAGGCCTGGCCGTAGAGCAACGATGAGGCGCGCACACCCGCCGCGTCTTGCTCGGTCGTGCCCACCCGCGCCAAGCTCTCCTCGCCCGTGGTCAGTAGCGCGAGAACCTCGAGATCGCCCAGCGGCGGATCGGAGGAGAAGCTCGCATTGAGCCGGTCGAACGAGCCCGAGAGGTTGAGGGTGACGTTGTACTCGCGCACACGGGTGGTTGCCGCCAGATCGATCACCGGCTCGATGCGGAAGGGGTTGGCGAAATTGAGCCGGCCATGCTCGATGCTGTATTCATTGCCTCCGTACTCGAGCGTGCTCTCCCTGTCGATGTCGACCCGGCCAAAGATCACCGGGCGGGCGGCGGTGCCGCGCACCACCAGGTCCAGATCTCCAGTCAGATCCGCCAGGTTGTTGCTCACCCGCAGCGCCTCGGGCCCGTTGATGCTGATCTGGAGGCTGGTCGTGGCCAGCATCTCGTTGGCCGTCTCCACCTGCACTCGTTGCCTGGCAAA
>JBAUDS010000129.1:0-4637 GCA_049678185.1 Thermoanaerobaculia bacterium | reverse complement strand
GCACGATATGAACACCTCAGCGGCGCATGGGTGAGACCGGACCGTGAGCGTGGGTGTCGTTTTGGCTGGCCATACTGGCGTGGCGGATGGCCGCCTAACAAGTCGTTGGAGCGGTCGCCAGGGCTTGTGCCCTGTCGCCGCTCAACTCCCAGGCGTTATGTGCCGTAGCGGTAGGTGGTGACCTGCTAGAATAGGGTAGTTGCTCGTACCTGGAGATGTCAGATGACGAAGCTACTTGCCAAGGCTTTCGACCTCGCGTCGCAACTTCCGTCGGAGCTGCAGGATCAGCTCGCTGCGGAGTTGCTGCAGGAGCTGGCTGACGAAGAGAAGTGGGATGAAGCGCTCTCGTCATCATCATCACAGCTCGAGCAGTTGGCCGAGAAAGCGCTGGAAGAATATCGGAGCGGTGGCACAACTGAGCAGGGTTTTGACGAGCTTTGAGGTCCCACCTAACTTCGGAGTTTCGTCGCCTTTTCAGCCGCCTTCCCTCACACGTTCAGCAACTCGCTCGCAACAGCTACGATCTCTGGAAGGTGAGTCCGGGTCATCCGGGCCTCCAGTTCAAGAGAGTCCATCCTAGCAAGCCCATCTACTCCATTCGCGTCGGTATTGGCTGGCGCGCCCTAGGTGTGAGGGAGGGCGAAGTGCTCATATGGTTCTGGATTGGGTCGCACAGCGGCTACGACAAGATGCTGAAACGCCTGTAGGCGGGTCGGCACATAACAAGTCATTGGAGCGGACGTCAGGGCTTGCGCCCTGCCGCCGCTCAACTCCCGGGCATTAGGCGGCCCACGATTGACCGCAGCCCGATAATTATCATGTGGACGAAGACGCCCCTCCTGGAACTCCTCCCCTCCATGACGCAAGTGCGTCCGGCCCTTCTGGTTTGGGCTTAGAAAGGATCGCACTCCCATGAGACCCCAAATTGATCGCCGCCCCGTTGCCGTAACGACTCTCATTGTGCTGCTCTTGCTGCTTGGCTTGGGTGCTGCTATATCCGCTGCTGCATTGATTGCGGCACCGGATGGTCACCTGATCCAACTGCCTCTGAGCCTTCTTGCCAACGCACCCTTCTCTGATTTCCTCATCCCAGGTATTCTTCTTTTCGTGTTCATTGGCGTCTATCCGCTAGTCGTTGCGTATTCGATTTGGAGGCGACCCGGCTGGCGATGGCCTGATGCCATCAACCCCTTCAGATCGTTTCACTGGTCGTGGGCAGCATCGCTGGCGGCAGGAGTCGCGTTGTTGGTGTGGATCACCGTTCAGATTCAATGGGTACAGATCGGATTCTTGCACGTGTTGTATCTCGTCTGGGCAGGAGCGATTCTGGTCATCGGGCTTCTTCCAGGGACCCGGCGCCACTTCAAGCTCCCTTTGGGCGCCCCCGACCCGACAGGATAATGCGTATATCCGACTAAGCGCTTGGAAGTGCCCCCGGCCGATCAGCTCGAGTGCGCTAGGGGACCTGACCAGTATGGTGGAACGGAAGAGCGCGATCTGCATGATAAGCGTTCGGGCTGTCGCTGTGAGTTCACTTCTCGCATTGATCGTTTCATGTGTGGCTCCACCCTCTGTCGAGGAGTGCCGTCTAATTGTTGTTGACATGCCCCACGGTGGCCGCAGGATTGCTATCGAGCCGGATGGTTCTGGAACCTACGCTTACGGTGCATTGCCCGCGATGGGGAGGTTCGGCACGGGCACGTTCGACTTCCGTGATGTTTATGGAAAGCTCCGGTCTGTTGCACAGCCCAGTCGTAGGGAATCCGGGGAAGTATATGGGACCGTTCAGTTTCTCACCGATGGACAATCGGAGAGTGCGTTGCATCTTTTCTATGATCGAGAATTGGTGACCGTCTTGCTTGCCACCGCTTTCGACAACAGAGCGGAACCTGAAAACGCCGTAGAAAGCGATATCGTGCAAGCACTCAACGAGATTTGGTTGGCCGAAGAGACTGAAGCCCCCTAACCAGTCGCTGGAACGGACGCCTTGCTTTCGCCCCGTCGCCGCTCAACTCCCTGGCGTTTGTCCACATAGAATATGGAGCCATGAGCCGACGGTTGGCATCGAGAAAGCGCAGGCAGTCCCTGGGCGAGGAGATCGCCAACAGTGTTAGCCACGGGGTCGGACTGCTGGCGGCGGTTGTTGCTGCCCCGATTCTCATCGTTGCTGCGGTCTGGCGCGGTAGTGCTGCGGGTATCGTAAGTGCGAGCGTCTTTGCGGCTACGGTCGTGGTGCTGTATACGACTTCCACGCTCTACCACGCGCTACCTGAGAGCAGGGCCAAGCGGGTCCTCCGGGTTCTGGACCACGGCGCGATCTTTCTCCTGATCGCCGGAACGTATACGCCGTTCACTCTCGGTGTACTCCGCGGTGCCTGGGGCTGGACGCTATTTGGGCTGGTGTGGGGTCTGGCCGTTGCCGGTCTCGTGCTGAAGGCTGCCGGTGGGGTTCGCCACCCGGTACTTTCGACGAGCTTGTATCTAGCCATGGGGTGGCTTGTTCTCATCGCGGTAAAGCCGTTGTGGGACCGCGTTCCCATGTGGGGTCTGTTCTGGCTACTGGCCGGCGGTCTAGCGTACACGGTGGGCGTAGCGTTCTTTGCTGCCGAACGGATCCGCTACAGCCATTTCGTTTGGCATTTGTTCGTGATCGTGGGCACCGTGTGTCACTTTATTGCGGTGCTGCGGTTCGCAGCGTGACCAATCGCTGCTCAGACTGTCAAACGTTTAGAGGGACCGTGTAGCACAGGGCCGTACCCTCGAGGGCCACTACACCATCGTCGCGCGTGACGGTAGTCCGAAGCTTGGTCATGGGTTTGTCCTGTCGCGCCTCGAGCACCTCGACCTCACCCGTTATCGTGTCGCCGGGGCGCACCGGCGCACGGAAGTTCCAGTCGACATGCAGAAAGACCGTCCCGGGCCCGGGCAGCTTCTCAGCCACCACGGCATTCAGGATTGCGCTTGTTACGCCACCTTGGACAATGATCTCTCCGAAGCGGCAGGAGTTCGCGAGTTCCGGATCATAGTGAAGCGGGTTCCTATCTCCACTGATCTCGGTGAAGCAGGCAATGTCCTCGGTGCGCACTGTGCGCGACAGCTTAGCCAGCTGCCCCACCTTGGGCTCACCGTTCGGCCAGACCGGTGCCGTTGGATTGTTGTCGCTCATTGATTCTCTCCCTTGGTGAGCACTTCGAGATGCGCGGTGCCCGAGTATAGGCTACCGGTGGAGCAATCGGTGGATTGGAAGAAACAGATGCCTTCCCGCGTAGACTAGGCGACATGTCCACTTGTGGAAGGAGTGATGATGATCGAGCTCGAAAAGAATGATCGAGTCTCGCCCAAATGTCCACACTGCTCAGAAGTGCTTCCAAAGCTTTGGTTTCAAGAGATCTCCGGAGTGTTTGGCAAGCGGTACATCTACTTCTGTCCGGGATGTAGATCGGTGCTTGGGGTATCGCACCGGAAGGGTTTCTTGATGGGCTGATGACAGGTCGTGAGGTCTTGATTCTGGTCTTTGCTCCGGCGGTTGTGGGCTTTCTTGTCGCGGCTCTGCGTCTGACACCAAGGAGGGTCTATTGGGCTGGTCTCCTGGGCATGGTCGCGCTGATGCTGCTCGTACTTTGGATGGCACAACTGGAAGCTGAAAAGGTGGTGAACGGGCCTCTTGCGCTGGGGATTGTGTTCCTGGTGGTGCCGACCCTGGCCGCTGCTGCCGTCGGACGACTGGAGATGTTGAGCAGCCGCGGAGCGTTCGTTTTTGCTGGTGCCTGCAGCGCGTATCTGCTGATGACGGCCGTTGCGGCAGGCCTGGGTGCAACCTTGGGGCTTCTGGTACCTTGAGCTCTTAAATGAGCTTCTGTACGGCGATAACCTGCATCGATGGTAGGGCTCATCTAACGGGGTAAAAGCAAAATTATGAAGTATCACCACATTGGGATACCGACCACCACACCGCGGCCGGACGAGGTTTATCTGGAGCGGTTCGGAGTGTATGTCTCCGGGTTCGAGTCGAGTCGGTATGGAGTAGAGTGGATGCGATTCGACCCGGATAGCCCACTGCCCGAACTGGTGAAAACCCTGCCCCATGTGGCATTCGAGGTGGAGGATCTGGCCACGGCGCTAGAGGGAAGGGAGATTCTGATCGAGCCCAATAGCCCTTCGTCGGGCGTCACCGTGGCATTCATCGTGGAAAATGGGGCACCAATCGAATTTCTGCAATTTGACTAGCGCGCCGCCGCGCCGTCGACGTTGTCACCATGAGCGACCCCTCGCGACAGCGGAGAGAGTAGGCGGGAATGAGAACATCGGGCAACCTCCTGCGAGCCATCTTGTCTCGTGATCATGTCTGTCCCTGGTGGCTCGCCTACAGTTTCGACAACCGGCTGCGACGCTTTATCCATCGGCCGGAGCGTCTGCTGGGGCCGTACGTCCGTCAGGGGATGACGGTGTTGGATGTCGGCTGCGGGATGGGGCACTTCTCGCTGGGGCTGGCGAGGATGGTAGGAAGCGACGGGCGGGTGATCGCAGTGGATCTACAGCCGGAGATGCTGGAGGTGCTGTCGGCCAGGGCCAACAAAGAGGGTCTCGATGAGAGAATCCGGCTCCACCGGTGCCAAAAGGACGAGCTGGGGGTGGAT
>JBAUDS010000128.1:0-3294 GCA_049678185.1 Thermoanaerobaculia bacterium | reverse complement strand
CATCCACGGCCATGTTGCTTTACCACTGGCGGTGCGGATCGGCGCCACCCGACTCATCGACAATGTTCAATTGGAGGTCTCCGATTGATGAAGCGTACACTGCTCAAATCAAAAATCCACCGCGCCACGGTCACCGATGCCGACCTCGACTACGAGGGCTCGATCAGCATCGATCCACTTCTGGCGCGGGCCGCCGATCTCGTCCCCTTCGAGCGGGTCGAGATCTACAACATCGCCAACGGCGAGCGCTTCGCCACCTACTTCATCGAGGGCCGGAAGGACAGCGGCGAGATCACCCTCAACGGCGCCGCCGCCCACAAGGTCACCCCAGGTGATCTCGTCATCATTTGCAGCTACGCCGAGTACGCCGGGGAGGAGATCGAAGGGCATCGACCCCGCCTCGTCTATGTCGATACTCAAAACTCCATAGTCAGCACTAACGCCGTCGTAGCCTGAGGATATGTCTTGCCCCAACCGGGCCATGTCCTAGATTCTCTGTTCCGCGTAGCGACCCGCGCACCCAGGCAATGTCCGGGCTAAAGGTTCCTTTCTCACCTTTTCGTTTGAAACCCTGGACGCCCAAAGAAGTGCTGGGTTATTTGTTGTCGTAACCCGTTTAGGGGCGTAAACTGGATCCCGAGCAGTCAAAGAGCGAGGGGGGGATTGCTGTGATTGGCACGACCCTTTCCCATTACAAAATCCTCGAGAAGCTCGGCGCGGGCGGGATGGGGGAGGTGTATCGCGCCGAGGACACAACACTAAAGCGCCAAATAGCGCTGAAGGTCCTTCCTCCGGACCTCGCAGCGAGTAAGGAGCGACTCGAGAGGTTCCAGCGGGAGGCCGAGACTCTCGCAGCCCTCGACCATCCCAACATCGTCACCATTCACTCGGTGGAAGAGGCCGATGAGGTCCACTTTCTCACCATGCAGTTGGTGGAGGGCAAGCGACTCTTGGAGCTGATCCCAAAGGGCGGGATGCCTCTCGAGCGCATCTTCGATATCGCCATCCCGCTCGCCCACGCTCTGGCCGCTGCCCATGAGAAGGGTGTCATCCACCGCGATCTGAAGCCCGGGAACATCATGGTCACGGACGACGGCAGAGTGAAGGTGCTGGATTTCGGGCTGGCCAAGTTACGGCGCGATTCAGAGGCAGAGATGGCAACTCAGCTGCCCACGGAACCTTTGACCGAGGAAGGGCAATTGCTGGGCACGGCGCCCTATATGTCGCCAGAGCAGGTGGAAGGGAAGATGCTCGATTCCCGGTCCGATACATTCTCGCTGGGCATCATTCTGTATGAGATGGCTGCGGGAGCTAGACCATTTCGAGGGGAATCCTCGGTCTCGACAATGGCCAAGATACTCGAAGCCGAGCCGGAGCAGCTCGCCGACCTCAGGCCAGAACTACCCCCAGAATTCCTTCGCATCGTCCGTCGATGCCTGCGCAAGCGACCCGAGGATCGATACAACGATACTCGGGATCTGCTGGTGGCGCTCAAGGATCTGAGACAGGACAGCTCCTCGCACCTCAGCGGCCAAATCTCACAGGTCGCTCTTGCGCGACCCGCGCCATCGCGTCGAGTCTGGGGAGTGAGACTCGCCTTGATAACGGCTGCAATTCTAGCCGCGCTTGCCGTGACGACCCTCCTCCTCCCTCGAATCAAAGGCCAAAGAGGGGTTCGTGCCGTTGCCCGCCACCAGCAGGTTACTTTCACCGGCGACGCACTGGGGCCGGCCATCTCGCCGGACGGGGCTTTCATAGCGTACGGCACCGGCGATGGCGTCATGGTGCATGACGTTGTAGGTCAGGGGACGCTAAAGGTGTTCGAAGGCGCGTTGTCCACATCTGGGTTCGGCGGGCTGCGCTGGTCTCCAGATGGATCAAGGCTTCTTGTGTCTGGGGATATCGACGGTGACTGGAGGGCAGTTATAGTGCCGCGCTTGGGTGGAGGAGAGCAGCTTCTCAAGCGCTACGCGTACATGTGTTGGTCGCCGGACGGCTCACGAGTGGCCGGCACGTTTCAGAACGTAAAGGAGATCTTTCTCCATGATCTGGAGAGTCGTGAGGTCAGCGAAACCATCGAGCTTGAGGGTGACTTCAGATGGCTCCATGGAATTGACTGGTCCCCGGTGACAAATCACCTGCTCGCCATCACCGTGGACGACGAGAGTCATTCCGCAATCCGGACGTTTTCACCCGATGGCCAGCGGCAAAACAAGGTGTTCGAGGCTGCGCAGACGATTCTCTCGGCCCAATGGTCCCTCTCCGAGCCCTCCATCTATTTTCTCCGTTCCGCAGAACAGGGGACGGAACTCTGGAAGGTCGCTGTTTCATCTCGGACTGGAGAGGCACGAGGCCCGGCAAAGTTGCTCCTGACCGGTCTTCAAGCGGGTCCGAGTTTCTCGATCTCCCGCGATGGATCGATGCTGGCGTACACGAGATCCACGAGTATCTCCACCTTGTGGGGAGTCGAGCTCAAAGAGGCGGCTGGCGGACGGGAAGCGGTGAAGACCGAGCTTACTTCCGGCACGGAGTCCGCCTTGGCCTTCGCTGTTTCGCCTGCCGGGGACGAGGTTGCTCTCTCGAAAGGAAGTTGGGAGAACCAAAACATCTTCTTGCTTTCAGTCGAAGACAAATCCATTCGGCAGCTCACTTTTCTCAACGGATCGATCCGCGGCCCTGTCTGGTCGCCGGACGGTCGGTCCATAGCATTCGGGTCAACTCACGACGGCGACCCCAAAATCTGGCGCGTGAGTGCCGAAGGCGGTGCACCCCGTGTCCTGAAGACCGGCGACGTGAGCACCGATCTGATGCTGGCATGGGCACCCGGTGAGCGCCTGCTCTATCAAAAGCCCGCCAACCACCAGTTCCATCTGCTAAACGTCGCGACTGGGACAGAAGAGCCGCTGCTTGGCGACGTCCTGACAGCATCTGGATGGTATTTCGATCCTGTGTACTCACCGGATGGTTCGCGTGTTGCGCTGTTTGGCAACCTCGGTGGTCCCACAGTCTTGACGGTGACCCCTGGAGACCGGCAGCGACCGCCGATTCTTCTCACGCGTGAGAAGGGAAGAGTCTACGGACGGTTCTTCCAGCATCTCAGTGCCGATCAGCTCCGAGGACGATCGATTAGCTTTGGGGCGAGACTCCGAGTCTCGAGCGAGAAGGACTTTGCTCGTCTCTTCTTGAGAGTAGTGCTTGAAAGCGGAGAGAGCGGCTTTTCCGACTCCATGGGAGATCGGCCGGTAACAACCGCCGATTGGAGCGATCACCAGATTGTCGGCACGGTCGCCGCCG
>JBAUDS010000127.1:0-9448 GCA_049678185.1 Thermoanaerobaculia bacterium | reverse complement strand
ATGACCGATTTCCGCACTCTCGAGGCCGCCGACCCCGAGATCTACAGAGCCATCACTGGCGAGCGCACGCGCCAGAGCAATCAGATCGAGCTGATCGCGTCGGAGAACTTCGTCAGCCGGGCGGTGTTGGAGGCCACCGGCAACGTCATGACGAACAAGTATGCCGAGGGCTATCCGGGGCGCCGATACTACGGGGGTTGCGAGTTTGTCGACGTCGCCGAGCGGCTGGCGATCGACCGAGCCAAGACGTTGTTCGGTGCCGAGCACGTCAATGTCCAACCCCACAGCGGCACCCAGGCCAACATGGCGGTCTATTTCGCCATGCTCGAGCCGGGAGACACGCTCATGGGGATGGACCTCGCCAGTGGTGGTCACCTGACCCACGGGCACCCCCTCTCCTACTCCGGCAGAGACTTCAACGTGGTGACCTATGGTGTCGATCGCGAAACAGAGATGATCGACTTCGACACGGTCCACCAACTCGCTCGTGAGCACCAGCCGAAGTTGATCATCTGTGGTGCCAGCGCCTACAGCCGCATTATCGACTTCGAGCACTTTCGCAAGATTGCCAAGGATGTGGGCGCTCTTCTCATGGCCGACATCGCCCATATCGCCGGACTGGTGGTCGCGGATCTCCACCCCTCACCGGTGCCACACTGCGACTTTGTGACCACCACGACCCACAAGACCCTTCGCGGCCCTCGCGGCGGTCTGATTCTCTGCCGTCAGGACTTTGCCAAGGCGATCGACAGAGCGGTATTTCCGGGAATCCAGGGTGGCCCGCTCATGCACATCATTGCCGCCAAGGCGGTCGCCTTCAATGAAGCCGCCGGTGAAGAGTTCAAAAGCTACCAGGCTCAGCTCGTCGCCAACGCCGGCGCCATGTCTCGTCGGTTGATTCGGCAGGGAATGCGCATGGTGTCGGGTGGCACCGACAACCATCTGTTCATGATCGACGTCGCCGCCTCGGTAGGACTCACCGGCAAGGTGGCGGAGAAGGCCCTCGAGGCAGCCGGCATCACTGTGAACAAGAACACCATTCCCTTCGATCAGAATCCACCGCTGGTGGCCTCCGGTATCCGGATTGGCACGCCGGCGGTGACCTCGCGCGGCATGAAGGAAACCGAGATGGAGCTGATCGCGGACTTCATCGAGCAGGTGTTGAGAAAGCCAGAGGACGAGCAGGTCAGGTCCGAGGTCCGCCGCCAGGTCGAGACCCTGTGCGAGCACTTCCCGCTCTACGACGCTCTTTGGTGAGAAACACCGAGGTCACTTACCGCCGGTGGGGGAGCTCCGAATCGGTGTCGGAGTAGCCCCCTGACCTCCCCCACCAGATAGATCGAGCCACAGACCACCAGCAACTCATCGTCGCCAGCCAGCGCCCTGTCCAGCGCCGGTGCGGCTGCCGACTCGACCACGACACGGTCTGTCGGCACTAGTCTCTCGATCTCCTCGGGTGGCAGAGCACGATGGCTGTCCGGTGAAGTCAGGATCACCCTGCGGGCGCCTTCTGCAAGGACCGGGAGAATCTCGCCCACATCCTTGTCCGCCAGGACGCCAAAGAGCAGATCGTAGGTGAGCTCTCGCCGGCTGAGGAAGCGGGCGAGCGCCGCGGCCCCGTCCGGGTTGTGCGCCACATCCAGCAGTACCGACCTGCCGCCGGGAAGATCGACCCGCTCGAGCCGCCCGGGCCACCGGCTGCCGCCGGCTCCCGCCACGATGGCGTCTCGGCTCAATCCCCCCCATCCGCGCTGGGCGAGAATCTCGGCCCCGAGCACTGCCAAGGCCGCGTTGTTGGCTTGGTGGTGCCCCCCGAGCAGCAGGCTCAGCCGATATCGATCCTCAGCCGTCTGCAGGTGGACCTGCTGTCCATCCCACCCCCGATCCTCGACGATCTCGAGCCTCGTCGTCTCCGGGCCGAGCCGGAGATCGGCCTCCACCGCCGCGGCCACTTCCTGGATGGCCCGCTTGGACTCGGGCCGTTCCACCCAGGCAACCGCCGGCTTCCCGGTGCGGAGGATTCCGGCCTTCTCCCGGGCGATGCTGTCGAGGTTTTCACCCAGATGCTGCCGATGCTCGAGCCCGATCTCGGTGATGAGTGACAACACCGGCTCGGTGGCATTGGTGGCATCGAGTCGCCCACCCATACCGACTTCGAGAATGGCCAGATCCACCTCCTGAGCCGCGAAATGACTGAATGCCACCGCGGTCAGAGCCTCGAAATAGGTCGGCAAGTGCCCCAATGCCCGCTCGGCAACGGTTACCAGGTGGCCGAGACTGGAGCTCAGCTCCTCCTTGGATATCGCGTGTCCATCGATGCGGATCCTCTCCTCGACCTCTTCCAGATGGGGCGAGGTGTAGAGCCCGGTGCGATAGCCCGCGCAAGTGCCCATCGACGCGAGAAAGGCCGCGGTGGATCCCTTACCGTTGGTGCCGGCGATCAAGACCGCCGGGAACTGCCGCTCGGGGTGACCCTGGGCGGCGAGCAGTCGGTGGGTGGTCTCGAGCCCAAGGCGGACGCCGTACTGCTCCAGGCTCTTCAGGATGTCGGTGCCGGACTGCACCTCAGCTCTGAGCGGCTTTGGCGGGCTTCTTGAGCAGGTGGCGAAGGCATCGAGCCAGAGTCTCCTTCAGCTCGGTGCGCTGGACCACCATGTCGAGAAACCCGTGTTGCAGCAGAAACTCGCTACGCTGAAATCCTTCCGGCAGATTCTCGCCGATGGTCTGCTGGATGACCCGCGGTCCGGCAAAGCCGATCAGTGCCCCCGGCTCGGCGATGTTGAGGTCTCCCAGCATCGCAAACGAAGCCGTGACACCACCCGTTGTCGGGTCGGTCAGGACCGAGAGGAAAGGTATCGGCCGCTCGCGCAGCCGGGCCAGAGCGGCCGCGATCTTGGCCATCTGCATCAGAGACAGCACGCCTTCTTGCATTCGCGCGCCGCCGGAGGCAGAGACCACGACCAGAGGTCGCTCCGTGCTGATCGCCTCCTCGACGGCTCGGGTGATCTTTTCGCCGACCGCCGAGCCCATCGAGCCACCCATAAAGCTGTACACCATGACCGCCAGCACGATCGGGATCTCCTCCATCTCGCCTTTGACGACGATGACAGCCGACTTCTCCCCGGCCTGCTTGCGGTAGCTCTTGAGTCGGTCCTTGTAGGGTTTCGAATCCTTAAAGGCCAGGGGATCGGTCGACTGCACAGCGGCAAAAAGCTCCTCCTGCTGCCCATCGTCGAGCAGCAACTCGATGCGCTCACGCGCCGAGATCCGAAAGTGGTAGCCGCACTTCGGACAGATCCGTAGGTTCCTCAGCAGCTCCTTGGAGTAGATGATCTCCCTACAACCCTCGCACTTGACCCAGAGCCCTTCGGGTACCTGACTGCGGGGCCGCTCCCGACCTACCGGACGTTGCCGTTTTGCCTTCTTGAACCAAGCCATGTGCGTTGCTGTTTCTAACATCAGACTTCCCCTCAGTCAATCGGAAAGTCCTTATTTCTGAGCCACTTAGGTTCGCTCTGCCGGCACGGCCTCTTCGGCTAGAATGATGTGGGGCGTCCGCCCGGTGATGCACCCAAAGAGGAGCAAAAGATGGCAGGTCACAGCAAGTGGGCTCAGATCAAGCGCAAGAAGGCGGTTACCGATTCGCGGCGGGGACAGCTGTGGACCAAGCTTCTCAAGGAGATCACCGTTGCGGCCCGTCTCGGCGGTGGCGACCCCGAGGGCAACGCCCGCCTGAGAACGGCTATCCAGGACGCCAAGTCGGCAAACGTGCCAAACGACAACATGGACCGCGCTATCAAGCGTGGCACCGGCCAGCTCGAAGGGATGTCCATCGAGGAGGCTACCTATGAAGGTTATGGACCGGGGGGTGTCGCCGTCCTGGTGGAGACGGTCACGGACAACAAGAACCGCACCGTCTCCGAGATCCGTCACCTGTTCTCCAAGAACGGAGGCAACCTGGGTGAGAGCGGTTGTGTCGGCTGGATGTTCGAGAAACGCGGCTACTTCGCCATCGACAACAAGGAGATGAGCGAAGAGCAGTTCATGGAGGTGGCCTTGGAACTGGGGGCCGATGACATCTCCATCGAGGACGAAAGCTACGAGATCTACACCCGGCCCGAAGACTACGGCACAGTACGCGACGCCTTGGAGGAGCGCGAGATCCCGCTCGTCTCCAAGGAGCTCGCCATGCTGCCCCAGAACTACGTCCAGGTCGACGATGATTCGGCGCCCCGCGTCCTGCGATTGATGGATGCCCTCGAAGAGCACGATGATGTGCAAAACGTCTGGGCCAATTTCGATATCGATGCGGATGTCCTCGCGGCCAGGGAGTCGAGCTAGATTCAGCCATGCTGATCTTGGGGATCGATCCGGGAAGTCGTCACACCGGCTACGGTCTGGTGGACTCCCAGGGCGACAAGCTCGAGGTTCTGGCCTACGGACGAATCTCCTGTCCGGCCGATCTTGCCGTTCCCCAGCGTCTAGCCCATCTGGCTTGCGAGCTGGAATCGATCGTCGATAGCTGGCACCCGGAAGCCGCCGTTCTCGAAACCCCTTTTCACGGTCTGAATAGCCGCTCACTTGTCGTGCTGGCCGAGGCGCGCGGCGCCCTGCTGGCGGTGCTGGCGGCTCGCGGCCTGGAGATCCGCGAATACACCCCGGCAGAGGTCAAAAGTGCTGTTACCGGCAACGGCAGGGCCGACAAGGGACAGGTCGCTCGCATGGTGCAGATCATTCTCTCCATGGCCGGCAAAAAGACCAGCACCGATGCCACCGATGCCCTGGCGGTGGCCATCTGTTTTGCCCACCGCCGCCGCCGGGATGACCTGGTCGGCAGAAACACGGCAAGTTAGAGCGCCAGGCGGACTTCTGCTTGTCAGAAATCGGAGCCGTGTGCTAGCATTTCCGCCTTGTCTCTAAGGGCAGTGAAAGACTAGACTTTCGCTGTAGATCCGGGGATCTGACCTCTGAGCCGTAGAGGGTTCGGTAAGCGTCGCAGACAGTAGTATGGAGGTACCCCGGGAACTCAAACCGACCTTTTGGAGTCTAATTTCCAGGTAGAGGAGGAACATCGTGGCATTCGGCGGAACATTCATGAAGATCTTCAACGATGGCGGCCCGGTGATGTGGCCGCTCCTGATCTTCTCGATTCTCGGGCTGGTGTTCATCATCGAGCGCTTCATTGCCCTGCGTCGAGCCAAGATCAACGTCAACGAGTTTCTCGCCAAGATCCGGAAGTCACTTATCGTCAACCGCTCGATCAAGGATGCCATCAAGGTCTGCGAGAGCTACAAGGGTCCAGTCCCCTCCATCATGAAGGCCGGGCTGCTGAAGTACGGCGAGCCCAAAGAGGACGTGGAGAAGACCATTGAGAATGCCGCCCTTTTCGAGATGGGTCGGCTCGAGCGGAATCTCGTCTGGCTGGCTTCGATCGCCAACGTGTCGCCGCTTCTCGGCTTCTTCGGCACCGTGGTCGGGATGATCAAATCCTTCGACGCCCTCGCCGAAGCGGGTCTGTCGAATCCAGGTCTGGTTGCGGCCGGTATCTCGGAGGCGCTGATCACCACCGCCGCCGGACTGTTCGTCGCAATCCCGGCTCAGCTCGCGTACAACTACTTCATGAGCCGGATCAACAAGTTTGTCCGCGACATCGAGACCTCCACCAACATGTTGCTCGAAACCTTTGGCGAGATGCAGCGCAGTGGAATCTCTCCCGAACCGCCAGCGACGGCAGGTGCTCGGACAAGCGGCTCCGCCAGAACTTCATAGCTGTTGGAGCCAGACAGGCATGAAAGGGGAATGACAACGACGCCATGAGAATTCAGGTTCGATCCGTTCAGAAACATGGTATCCCCACTGCCTCCATGGCGGATATCGCCTTCCTGCTGATCATCTTCTTCATGGTCACCATCAATTTCGAGGTAGACAAGACTCAGGTCTACCTCCCGAAGACCGAGATCAGATTCGAAATCCCCAAAAAGGCAGCGTACATCTCGATCACCGAGTCCGGTCAGATTCGAGTCAGCAGCGGCGATGAGATCAGTGTCCCGGTGCCCGGACCCGAGGACGTCCTCTCGTTTGCCGCAGGCGTGGTATCTGTGGACCCCCACAAGTCCTTTGTGCTCAAAGCCGATTCCACTGTGCCCTATCGGTATGTTGATCGAGTGATCGACGCCCTGAAACAGGCCAAGGCCGAAGTCATCTACCTGCTCTCGGAGCAGGAGACGGTCGAGTCCACCGCCGGAGGAGGGTAGGTCATGAGATTCAAGCGCAGCACCGTCAGCGACGAGATACCTACTGCCTCCATGGCGGATATCGCTTTCCTGCTGATCATCTACTTCATGGTCACCACCACCTTCGCCGCCACCAGAGGTCTCGACTTCTCTCTGCCTCAGGAAGAAGACACACCGCTGGTCGACAAAGAGGAATCGGTTCTGATCGAGATTCAGCCAGGTGGTGTGCTGATGGTGGACAACAGGGTGATGCAGCTCTCAGAGGTGCTCGACTACTTGAAACCCAAGCTCGAGCGCAATCCGATGAAGCCGGTGATCATTCGCCCCGACGAGATAGCCGAGTACGGCTATATGGTCGATGTGTTTGATGAGCTGCGCCAAGCCAAGGAGAAGATCGGGATCGAGGTCAAAAACGTCTCCATCCCGACGCAGCGAGAAATTCAAATGTTCTGGTATTGACGACCATGACAGACGAAAAGAAACACCCGACCAGCCCGACACAGGCCAACTCCCAAGCCGACACTGGAGGCGCGGAGTTCACGACCTTCGCCTATGAGGACGAGCTCGATAAAAAGACGATGCGCGTCGCCCTTGTCTTGGCGATCATTGTCCACGCGATCTTGTTCTGGATCAACGTCGAGACAAATAAGATAGAAGCCGCCGAGGCAAAGAAGCAGAAGGTCTACGTCGTCCAGCAGGTGCGGTTCAAGCCGCCACCGCCCAAGCAGCAGCAGGAGATTCCAAAGCCCAAGTCGAAAAAGATGCCCATTCCGGACCCGACACCCGACGAGCCGGAGCCCATCCGGCTGGCCGAGGAAGATGATCCCGAGCTCGACCTACCGGATACCGACATCATTTTCGGGGTACCCGACGCACCGCCGGCGCCGGAGCCCGAAGGCCCGATTCGTGTTGGCGGAGACGTCGTACCGCCGGAGAAGATCAACGCGCCATCCCCGCAGTACACCGAGATTGCACGCAAAGCACGTATCCAGGGGGTGGTGATCATCGAGGCTATCATCGACAAGCAGGGCATCGTGACCAACGTCAAGATCCTCAAGGGTCTGCCGATGGGCTTGGACCAGGCCGCTGCCGACGCGGTAAAAAAGTGGAAGTTCAAGCCGGCAACGCTAAACGGCAAGCCGGTTGCGGTCATTTACAATCTGACGGTGAATTTCCGTCTCCAGTAGTCCGCCTCGCCTCAATGTAAGACGGAATACTCCCGAGCTCAGGGCCGGCTACAGAAGGCCCTGAGCTCGGCGAGGTGCCGCTGGCGGCGGCGGAGAAGGTCAGCTGATATATTGGACAGTGAGTCGGAACTCGAGACGACCACGACGAAGGAGAATCATCATGTTTAGGAAACTCGTAACAGCACTCTCCCTGGTCATTCTTTTCGCGGGCTCCGTGGCCGTGGTCGAAGCCGGTTGGGATGAAGGCGTCGCCGCCTTCAAAGCCGGAAACTACGCCCAGGCAGCCAAGGAATTCCAGGGAGTCGTCGAGCAGCAACCGGAGGTGTATCAGGGCCACCTGATGCTCGGACAGGCTCTGCTCAAGCTCAACCGCGACCAGGAAGCCCTGACCCACCTGCGCAAGGCCTTCGAGCTCGATCCGAGCAACGTGCAGGTTCAGCTTACCCTCGGCAAGGCCTATCTCGATCTTGGCCGCCACGCCGACGCCGGAGCCATTCTGGGCAAGATCAACGCCTCCTCACTGCCCGCCAACCAGCAGGCGGTGCTGCATCGGATGTTGGCCACCGCCTTTGAGAAGAGCGGCGACTCCGATCGCGCGATGGCCGAGTTGGCCAAGGCGGCCCGAGCCAATCCCAACGACGCTCAGCTGCAGTTCAAGTATGGGGCCTTGGCCCTCAAAGCCGGTGACACCACCGCGGCCATCAGCGCGCTGGAAAAAGCCTCGCAGCTGGATCCCAGCGCGCAAGACATACAGCGCGCCTATGCCCGGGCCCTGGTGCGGCGCGGTCGTGAGACCACCGGCAACACAAAGACCCAGACCTACGCCAAGGCCGCGGGTGTGGCTCAGAAGCTGGCCTCGGCGAGTGGCACCTACGAGAACTACTTGCTGCTCGGTGATGCTCAGCTCGGGGCCAAGCAGTACGATCAGGCCATCTCCGCCTACCAGCAGGCGGCCAGCAAGAATGCCAGCGACTGGCTGCCGCAGTACTACATGGGCCAGGCCTACACGGTCAAGGAGCAGTATCGCTCAGCCGACGCCGCCCTCAGGAAGGCGCTCGAGCTGGCCTCTGCCAGTAAGGACAAGGCCACCATCTGGAAACAGCTTGGTTTTGTCTACGAGAAACAAAAGAACTACGATCAGGCCATTGTCGCCTATCAGCGAGCCGGCGATTCGAGATCGGTGCAGCGGGTCGAAGAGAACCGGCAGACCGCCGAATACAACCAGCAGGTGGAAGCAGAGAACCAAAAGATCAAAGAGCTCGCCGAGGAAGAGGCCAAGATCAAGGAGCAGCTCAAGCAGCTGCCCGGAGGCCCACCGCCAACGAGCTGAGTCCACGCAGAATATCTACTGAGAGGCTGCAGGGGGGCGTCATCGCCCCCCTTTTTCTTTACCTAGGAGTCGGCGCCCAGATCCTCTCGCCGCAGTGACATGACGGCGCCCATCAGCCCTGCCAGGCCGCCGAGGATCAAGAGCAGGACCAACGACCCACTCGAGAGAAAGTCGTCGATCACGACCATTCCCATTGGAGTCGTGGTCCCTCCTGGATTCACGGCCAGGTAGGCGACGTAGAGGCCAACGACGGCCAGCAAGCCGCCCGCAAGGCCTTGAATCAGTCCCTCGAAGTAGAAGGGGCCACGAATATAGAGCTCGGTGGCACCCACCATCCTCATGACGGCGATCTCGTCGCGATAGAGATAAGCGGTCAGGCGGATGACGCTGGCGATGGTGAAGACCGCTGCACCCAGAAGCGCGGCCCCAACGACCAAGCCCAAGCCCCGCAGCACCGCCACCAGTGCTTCGAGCTGACGTAGCCAGTCCCGGTCATCATCCACCATGAGGACGCCGGGGTACTCGCGCATCGAGCCCATCCAGGTCTCGAGCTCGCCTTCTCCGCCGCGCTCGGCATCGAAGCTCAGCTCCAATGAAGGCGGCAGCGGGTCCTCTTCCCATCCTTCCGCCAGATCCGCGACCCCCGGGAAGACCTCCTGGAACCGCCGCTTGGCCTGCTCGGCGGTGACCTGCTCTAC
>JBAUDS010000126.1:0-8747 GCA_049678185.1 Thermoanaerobaculia bacterium | reverse complement strand
GGTCAACGAGTTTGTCGGTGATGTGCGGTTCAACGAAGGGGATCTCCGCAGCCTGCTGGAGAACTGGGACGACTTTTCCTTGGTTGGTGAGAACCTGAAGAAGGACTCGGAGGAGAATTCCGAAGAGATGCCCGACTTCGCAGAGATTCTCGCGGACGGAGAATATCGCCGCTGGGCATCTCAGGCCGGGGTCGATCCCGAGGATTGGCTGCGCAAGTCCATGCGCGTCTTCGCCACGATGATGCGCGGCCAGGTGCTCAGCAACATGGCCATAGCGGAGGCACAGCTCCCCGCGCAGATGGAAAGGTTCGAAGCTCAGCGTTCGGAGATAGGTGAGGAGATGTATCAGCAGCTAAAGCAGGCCATGGAGAACACCCTGGCGACGATGAAGAACATGACCGAGGCGGCCGGCCAGCTGCCGGAGCCCTCCGCCGCGGAGAAGGTGCTGCTGGACAAGTACAACACCGAGCTCTCGGCGGCCTTCATGCCCGACAAAGAACAGGACGGGGACAGGTAGGGCGGAAGATGAGCAGGAGACCACGGGGTGGGATGGTTGTTATGTCGGTCGGTCTGGCGACTCTCGCCTTGACCGCTGAGGCTGCCGGGGGGCAGAGCAAGGCGTTGTGGGAAGGCCTGCGCGTCGATACCGGTCGGATCGAGCGTCGTATCCAGGAGCTTGCACGCTTTGGCGAGAATCCCGAGGGTGGGGTCTCGCGCGTTGCCTTTGGTGAGGCCGACATCGAGGGCCGCGGCTACATCATCTCGCTCATGCGGGAGGAGGCGGGGCTGGAGGTGAGGATCGACGAAGCCGGCAACATCCTCGGCCGCCGAGCCGGTCGAGAACCGGGTCTACCAACCATCCTGTTCGGCTCCCACATCGACTCGGTGCCCAAAGGCGGCAACTACGACGGTGACGCCGGAGTCATCACCGCCATCGAGTGTGCTCAGGTCTTGAAGGAGGCCGAGGTCGTTACCCGTCACTCTCTGGAAGTGGTGGTCTTTGCGGACGAGGAGGGTGGTCTGGTGGGGAGCCGGGCGATGATCGGGGAGCTCTCGGATGAGGCTCTCGAGGTCGTCGGCCACAGCGGCAAGACGATTCGTCAGGGGATCCGCGATATCGGTGGCGACCCGGAGCGGCTGGAGCGTGCCAGGAGAGAGCCCGGAGAGATCAAGGTCTTTCTCGAGCTCCATATCGAGCAGGGGGGCATCCTCGACAGTGACGGCATCCAGATCGGCATCGTCGAGGGGATCGTGGGGATCAAGTGGTGGGATGTGACGCTCGAGGGAATCGCCAACCACGCCGGGACCACACCCATGGACCGGCGACAGGACTCGCTCCTGGCTGCGGCTCGGCTGATTACGGCAGTCAACCGGGTGGTTACCGAGACACCGGGGCGGCAGGTGGGAACGGTGGGGAGGATCGAGGCCGAGCCGGGTGCCCCCAACGTCATTCCGGGCCGGGTGGTGATGAGTCTCGAGATTCGCGATCTGTCGATGGAGAAGATCGATGTCCTCTACGAGGGTATCCGCGCCGAGGCCGAAGCCATTGCGGAGGAGAGTGGTGTCAGGATCTCGTTTACGCCCATCGACGTCACCGCGGTGGCGGCACCTACCGACGAGCGGATCCGCCATCTCATCGAGGAATCGGCCGAGGACCTGGGCCTGAGCTCCCTGCGCATGCCCAGTGGTGCCGGACACGATGCTCAGGACCTGGCGCAGATCGCTCCCATCGGCATGATCTTTGTCCCCAGCGTCGGGGGCATCAGTCACTCCCCCGACGAATACACACGCCCCGAGGACATGGCCAACGGCGCAAACGTCCTCCTCCACACAATCCTCCGCATCGACCGCGGCGCCCTGGACTAGCCCGGCCTGACGGCCGCCGTCGGCCACACAAGGGCAGCCTGGGGAAAGGATCAGCCGGAGTCGGTTGGGCGCATGTGCTCGAGGAAGCGCTCCCGGCAGGCGATGCCCTGGGCGCGGATCTCGCCGAACACGGGGTCGTCGCGGAGAGGTGCCCAGAGCGGATTGCGGTCTACCGCCGGATAGGAGCAGTAGTTTTGATCCACGGCTGTCTGCAGGAGCTGAAGTGCCGCGTCCTTGTGGCCGCAGTACGCCAGCAGCGAGCCGGTCCAGAAGTTGGGCTCCGGATCTGGAACGGAGATCGCCGCCTCTACACTGAGTTGCGCCACATCGGTCGCTTCGGGTGTCGATTCGCCGCAATGTTCGATCACTGTGTGGCGGTTGAACATCACAGAGTCTTGGTTGATGCCTTCGAGGCTGGAAATGGCCGCTTCCCGGTTGCCTTGAGCGAGATGGTTGAACGCTAGAATGCTCCTGCTCCACTCAGAGCCTACATCCAGCTCGGCGAAGGTTCGAGCACGATCAAATTTGCCCGAGGAAAGGAAGGCGATGGCGCAGGATCTCCAGCTGTAATTCGTTGGATCGAGGTCCAGAGCGGCTTCACAGTCCTCCATGGACTCCTCCAGCAATCCGGCATAGCGATAGACATAACTCCGGGCAAAGTGGGCCTCGGCGCTGTCCGGGCGGCGGTCCAGCAGGGCCTGAGCCTCATCGAAAGCTCCGTTCAGATCGCCGCGGTCAACTTTACGGGTGACGAGCCACATGGACGCTTCGATGATCTCCGAGTCGAGCTCCAGGACCCGCCGGTAGGCATCATCGGAGCGTTCGAAGTAAGAGGCGCCTCCTTCGACGGAATACTGTCCCTCATAATAGAGTCGCCTCGACAACTCCATCCAAGCGGGCGCGTAGGAGGAATCGAGCTCGATTGAGCGCTCGAGCATCTTGAGAGCGCGACGGTTGGGCACGGTGTCCCGCGCCATCGCGAGACCACGGAGATACAGCTCATAGGCCTCAGCGTTTCGGGGCTGGGTTCCGGTCGAGACCGCCATGGTCAAGCCGAGTCGTGGAAGAAGCCCCTCTTGCACGCGTTTGGCCACCTGTTGACGGAGAGAGATGAGGTCACCGACCGGCACCACGAGACTTTCTCGCCATACCAGGCGGTTGTCCTCAACGTTGATCGCCTCGAGCGTTAGATGGAGCTGCTCAGCCTCTTGAAAGTACTGGCCGGTTACGAGATTGGCGGCCCGGAGCTCGTCGCCGGCCTGCGCCAGATCCACCGGGCCCTCTTTATAGGCTGATGCGGAAGCAAACGGTCTCACCGCCAGGGCCGGCGCCCGGGTCAAAGCAGTGGTGATCTCATCGGGAACCGCCATCCGGAGATAGTCGACCGAAGTATCCGCACCCAGATTTTGGAACGGTAGGACCGCGATAGTAGGTTGGCTCTTCGCAGCGGTTGGCGTGGCCGGCTCGTCGGCTGCCGGTTTCTCGCGGAGAGCGAAATAAGTGGCAAAGGCCAGGAGTACTGCCGCAGCCATCGCACCTGCCGCCACCCGTCTCGGGAGCCGTCGACCGGTGACCGGCGCCACGGCCATCATGCTTTCCGATTGGCGCCGGAGCCGTTTGAGGTCGGCCAGCAAATCCTTGGCCGTCTGGTAACGAGTCTCTTTATCCTTCTCCAGCGACTTGGCGATGATGTGCTCGAGCTCATCCGGCAGCTCGGGATTGAGCCGGGTGACCGATACCGGTTCTTTGCTCAAGATCTCGTTGAAGACCATGCCGGAAGTATTGCCCTTGAACGGTGTCGATCCGGTGGCCATCTCGAAGAGCACGACCCCGAGCGAGAACAGATCGGAGCGGGCGTCCAGCGCCTCGCCTCGCACCTGCTCCGGTGACATGTAGGCCACCGTTCCCAGAGTAGTGCCCACCCCCGTTAGCGACTCCTCGGCCAGCTCGGTGGGAAGGGCCGACTCGAGGTCGGTCGGTTGCTCCCCTGTGACCTTGGCGAGCCCGAAGTCGAGGACCTTGGTACCTCCCCGGCGGGTGACAAAGATGTTGGCCGGCTTGATGTCCCGATGGACGATCCCCGCCTCATGGGCGGCGTCCAGAGCGTCGACAAGCTCGAGCGCGTAGTCGACGAGCACCTCGGGTCCAAGGGCACGGCCGCCAATGCGATGCTTGAGGGTTTCGCCCTCCAGGTACTCCATGACCAGGAAGGGTTCACCCGCGTGAGCGTCAATGTCGTAGATGGTGCAGATGTGCGGGTGATTGAGGGCGGAGGCGGCTCTGGCTTCGCGTTGGAAGCGCTCGAGGGCCTGCTGATCATGGGCCAGCTCTGCGGGGAGAAACTTCAGCGCTACGGACCGACCCAGGCGGGTGTCCTCTGCCCGGTAGACGATACCCATCCCACCACCACCGAGCCTTTCGACGATTTTGTAGTGGGAGACGGTCTCGCCGATCATGGGAGCCCTTTTCGTGATCACCAAGAAGGTGGCCATCCAGTGTTAGACAGGATGGCGAGATTCTACACCGGGGGGTCCGAGGGCGGGAGAAGCAGCCCTGCGAGCGTAGGTGGACGGCCGGTCCGCGCGGTGTACAATGGGGCGCCTTTTCCCTAGGGATCGACCGAGTTCTGTGCCACCGGCCAGCTGCACGAGGAGAGCGTTGGATGATAGGCAAGACCCTTTCCCACTTTGAGATTCGAGAAAAGCTCGGGGCCGGAGGGATGGGCGAGGTCTTTCTCGCCGAGGACACCAATCTGAAGCGCAAGGTGGCGGTCAAGCTGCTGTCGAGCGAGCTCTCATCGGACCCCAAGGCGCGGCAGCTGATCTTTCGGGAGGCGAGGGCGGCCTCGCAGCTCAGTCACCCCAACATCGCCACCGTCTACGAGGTGGACGAGGTCGACGGGACCCCTTTTATCGCTATGGAGTTCATCGGTGGCGAGAGCCTCAAGGGTCATCTGGATCGCGGCTCTCTTCCCTCGTCGACCCTGCCTGGCATCATCCGCCAGGTTGCCGAGGGTCTCAGGGAGGCTCACGCTGCCGGCATCCTCCACCGCGACATCAAGCCCGGCAACATCATGGTGGACGAGCGTGGAACGGTAAAGATTCTCGACTTCGGGCTGGCGGTCCATACCGCACAGGAGAGAGGGGCGGGCGAGACCGAGGTCCAGTTCCTGTCGCGGACCGCCACCAAATGGACCACCGGCGGCACCGTGCCCTACATGTCGCCCGAGCAATTGGGGGGTGCCGCCACCGACGCCCGCACCGACATCTTCTCTTTTGGCGTGCTGCTCTACGAATGTCTGACCGGCCGCATGCCTTTCCAGGGCCAGACCTCGGTCGATGTCATGCACGCGGTGCTGCGGCAGACGCCGACACCGGTTCGCGGCCTGGTGCCCGACATTTCCCCAGGCTGGGAACGGCTGGTGGAAAGGTGTCTGGCCAAGGCGCCCGAGCAGCGCCCAAGCTCCATGGCGGAGGTGCTCGAGGTCCTGAACCAGCCTCCAACAACGTCTTTGGAGAAGGAAAAGTCGCTGGCCGTTCTCTACTTCGAGAATCTGAGCCGCGACGACGAGGACGAGTACTTCCGCGATGGCATCACCGAGGACATCATCACCGAGCTCTCCAAGATCGAGGAGATCAAGGTCTTTTCCCGCTCGGCGGTGTTCGCTTTCCGCGATCAGCATGTGACCGCGCCGGAGGTGGGGCAGCAGCTCGACGCCTCACATGTGCTCGAGGGGAGCCTGCGCCGGGCAGGCAGCCGGGTACGGATCACCGTCCGTCTGGTGGAGACACGCACTGGCCACACCGCCTGGGCCGAGCGCTACGACCGCGAGCTGGAGGATATCTTCGCCATCCAGGACGAGCTCGCCCACGCCATCGCCCGGGCGATGAAGGTGATGCTCACCGATCGAGAGAAGGAAGCGATCGAAAAGCCGCAGACCGCCGACATCCAGGCCTACGACTTCTATCTCCGCGGGCGACAGTACTTCCACCGCTTTCGTCGTCAGGGGTTCGATTTCGCCCGCCAGATGTTTGCCCGCGCCACCGTCATCGACCCCGAGTACGCCCGCGCCTACGCCGGGGTGGCCTACTGCTGTTCGTTTCTCTATATGTACTACGAGTCGACCGAAGCGAACTTGAAAGAAGCCGAGGCGGCGAGCCGCAAGGCGCTGGAGCTCGATCCCGAGCTCGCCGAAGCGCACGTCGCCAGAGGTCTGGCGTTCTCCCTCAGCCAGCGCTTCGAGGAGGCGGTGGAGGAGTTCGAGACCGCCATCCGGCTCGACCCCAACCTGTTCGAGGCTTACTATTTCTATGCCCGCGCCCGCTTCGCCGAAGGCAATCTGGAGGAGGCGGGCCAGCTCTTCAAACGGGCCGCCGAGGTCAATCCCGACGACTACCAGGCGCCACTGCTCTACGCCCAGGTTCTGCAGGGTCGAGGCCGCCAGAACGAGGCGACTGCCGCCTATCGGCAAGCTCTGGACGTCATCCACAAGCATGTGGAGCTCCATCCCGACGACCCGCGGGCGCTCTATCTCGGCAGCTCGGCTTTGTCTCAGACAGGCGACCGTGAGCGTGCCCTCGAGTGGGCCGGTCGGGCGTTGGCCATCGACCCCGAGGATCCTTCGGTACTTTACAACGTGGCCTGCAACTACGCGCGGCTCGGGGAGCTGGAGAAGTCGCTCGACTGTCTGGAGAAATCCATCACCACCGGCATGGGTCAGAAGGAGTGGATCGAGAACGATCCCGCTCTCGATCCGCTGCGCGATCACCCCCGTTACAGAACCCTGATCGATGGGCTTTAGTGGCTAGCGGAGTGTCGGATCGATCTCGATTCTGAGTCGCGCCCCGGTCTCCACCCAAAATCCGTCCTTCAGGATGACCTTGTTGCCGGCGCGGAAGGTGACGTCGCCGGGTGACTCGATGTGGAAGTCGGGTCCGACCGTGATGTAGTGACAGGCCTCGTAGGTCTCGAGCGTGGTGACCGCGGTGGGGCCGACGAGGTCGAGATCTACGTCACCCGTGCAGTTTCCACAGTCGAGAACACAGTCCACAAAGCTCTGATACGTCTTGCCGTTGGCGTATTGGTCTCCGGTCTCCACCATTCGCACCGCGTAGCTACCGTCGGCCGTGGCCTGCCAGAGCAACAGCGAGCCCAGGCCAGGTCCGGAATCGTCGTCGCTGTCCAGGAAGCCGCCGCAGGCGGGTGCGTAGAGCTCGACCACCGTGTCGGCACCACCGGTCAGGGTGCGGGTGCCGATCTCGTAGGTGGCCCCATCGACACCGTCGAACCGGAGCCAGTCCTCGTCGCAGTGCCGATGCGACCGGAGCTCACCGAGGGTGGCGGCCGATCCCTCTTCGCAGCTGTCGTCCGGTTCGTAGCTGTCGTCGATGCAACCGAGACCGGGTGTGGTGTTCTCGTAGTAGGTCACCACGCTGGTGCCCGTGGCCTCGCTGATGATGTCCATCGCGCCGTCTTTGTTGATGTCCACCGTTTGCAAAAGGTGGCTGGGGTAGGAGTTGGGGGCGATGCTGTTGAGCTGCCAGGAGGTCGAGCTCCCCAGGTTCTCGAATACATAGACGTTGTGGACCTGTTCGTCCCAGCCCGGCTCGCCCGGGTCCTCGCCAAAGAATAGATCGCAGGTGACGATGTCCGGGTCCTCGTCCTCGTCGACATCGAGCACCGCCAGACACTCGGGGTGATGGATGTCGGCGTCGACCGTCTTCAGGGTCCAGGTGCCGTTGATGGGGTCGGCCGGTGCGGCGTACCAGTAGACACCGTAGCCGTGGTGCCCCGCCGAGACCACCAGGTCGAGATAGACATCGGCGTTCATGTGGCGGAGCAGCGCGTTCGAGAGACCGTAGATCTGGGACACCTCGTGCCAGGTCCAGCTGCCGGTGGTGGGGTCGTCCGGCGCCTCGTACCAGCCGTTGGAGTAGGCTAGATCGACATTCCCATCGCGATCGACGTCGCCGACATCCAGACCCGCATGACCATGGGGTGAACCCTCCGCCCGGCCCGGCTCGATGGTGTGGGCTTCCCAGGTCTGGGTCGGTTGCGCCCCGGGGCGGAACCACTTCACTTTGTTGGTGGCGTTCCAATAACCCTGATTGAGATTGGCGACGACCTCCTCGGTGACACCGTCCTGGTCGATGTCCGCCAGGATCATGTCGTGGAGGTAGTAGCTCTCGGTGCTCAGCTTGTGAAAGGTCCACGTCGCATGGCTGAGCTGGCCACCCGGATTCTCCCACCAGCCGAGATCGCTCGTGTACTTGGCGCAGACGACATCCAGGTCGGTGTCGTTGTCGACGTCGAAGAGCACTCCACCGTTGGCGCCGATCTGGCCGGTGCTGTCGAGACTGCCCCAGCGGGTCCACCCCCGCGCGGCACCATTGTTCTCATAAATGTAGAGGGCGTAGCCGCCCCCCGCGACGAGGTCGAGATCGCCATCGAGGTCCATGTCGCCGGCCCGCACCCACCCCGGCCGGCCATTGCCCCCGTACTGGGTGTCGACATAGAAACGATCGAAGGAGACCGAGACGGCACCCGCCGGGATGACCCAGAGGGCACAAGCCAGGGCTGGACCGATCTTTAACCAACGGAAAGTCACATCGAGCTCCTGAGCGACGAAGCCGTCAAGAAGCATATTGATCCACGAGGCCGCAAGCATTAAAACCGGCCACAGACAACTGGCTTTCGGATGGTTTCGTGTGGACCGTATCAACGCTCATCATCTTCATGGGTCAGCTCCTGTGAAGCGGCCGGCCTCCGTGCCGGCCGGGGCGAGCGGGGGCCCGGAACGTGGAAGAATCGGCTCATGGAAAAGATCTACCGCTATGAACGCGAGCCCTACCGCCGCGAGCTCGAGGTGGAGGTCCTGGAGG
>JBAUDS010000125.1:0-6279 GCA_049678185.1 Thermoanaerobaculia bacterium | reverse complement strand
GGGTCAATCACCCCCAAATCTCATCCATTCCGCCACCTTACTGTTCTCCTTCCACTCCCTCCAATCGGTCATGTAGCGGTTCAGGACATCGCGGATCTCGGCGGCCCGCATCTGCCCGGTCTTCTCGAACAACAGGTGCCCTTCGGGGGAAAAGAGAAGATTCTTGGGGATGGTCATGGCGGTGAGATCGGCGGCCAGCACCCGAGCGGGGTCGAGACCAAAGCGTGAGGCCCACTTGGAGGCCGTGGCGACGGTGGCGGGTTCGCCGTAGCCCCCCATGTCGCTGGTCATGACGGTAAAGAAGACGACCTCGGGTCCAAACGAGCCGTCGACCGCCTTGACGTCCTGGGTCTGTGGCGCACAGGGCTGGCACCAGGGGGCGGCGTAGTCGGCCCAAATGAATTGACCGGCAAACTGCTCGAAGGCCACCATCTCGCCGCGCGCGTTGGGCCGTGAGACCAACCCTCGTTGCCCATAGTAGGAGGTGTCGGTCATGTCTCCCACCGGTGACTCGAGCTTGGGATAGGGGTCGCCGCACCCAGCGGCCAGAAGGCCGATCGCCACGACCACCACCGACCCTCGAAGCATCTCCGTCACCTCGTCGTCAGGCTAGCAGTCCGGCGGGCGCACGTCAGTGAGAACCGGTACAACTTTCACCAGGACGGAGAAACCTCGGTGACCCAAGAGACGTAGTTGCTATCGAGCCCTTTTCCTTTTGCGAGCAGGGTGTACAATGGGTGAAACGTACCGATAGCCAGGATCTCGCCTCTGCTTAGCGGGGGAAGCTGATGATCGGGCAGACCGTTTCGCATTACAAAATCGTCGACAAGCTCGGTGGTGGTGGGATGGGTGTGGTCTACAAGGCCGAGGACACCAAGCTGGGCCGCTTTGTCGCGCTGAAGTTCTTGCCCAACGAGGTGGCCGACGACAAGCAGGCTCTCGAGCGGTTCCTCATCGAGGCGCGAGCGGCGGCGTCCTTGAGTCATCCCCATATCTGCACCATCCACGAGATAAACGAGCACGAGGGCGTGCCGTTCATTGCCATGGAATTCATCGATGGCAAGAACCTCAAGCTCGCCCTTGGCGGCCAGCCCATGGCCGTCGACATGGTGGTCGATCTGGGTATCCAGATCGCCGAGGCCCTGGCCGTCGCGCACGCCAAGGGCATCATTCACCGCGACATCAAACCGTCGAATGTCTATCTAACCGAGCACGGCCAGGCCAAGGTGCTCGATTTCGGGCTGGCCAAGCTCGGACCCACATTCAAGAATCTCTCCGAAGACGAAACGGTGGCCGCCGATGCGCCCACCCAAACCCACGAACTGACGAGTGCCGGCACGGCCGTGGGCACCGTCGCCTACATGTCGCCGGAGCAGGCCCTAGGCCAGGAGGTCGACGCCCGCTCGGATATCTTCTCGCTCGGGGCGTTGCTCTACGAAATGATCACCGGTATGCAGGCGTTCGGTGGTCCGACCCAGGCCGCCATCTTCGACAAGATTCTCAATCGGGTGCCGCCGTCGCCGTTGCGCATGGGCATCGAGATTCCCTACGACCTCGAGCAGGTGCTCAACAAAGCTCTGGAGAAGGACAAGGTCCTCCGCTATCAGGCCGCGCTCGAGCTCCACACCGATCTCAAGCGTATAAGGCGGGACATGGAGTCGGGTCGTTCCGGTGTGGCGACGGCCGCCAGCGGCTCGGCCCCGGCGGCGACGATTGGCAGCAGCGGAGCGGTTGCGGCGGCCACTCCGGCGATGATGGAGGAAGCATCCGCCTCCGAGGTCGTCCTGGCGCATGCCGCTCGTAGCCGCCGCTGGATGTGGGTCTTCGGGGGGTTGCTGGTTGCGGCCATCGCTGTCATCGCCGTGCTGCTGTGGCCTGAGGCCGAAGTAGCGACCACCCTCGACGAGAGTGATGTCATCCTCTTGACCGACTTTGTCAATACGACGGGTGACCCGGTTTTTGACGACACCCTCAAGCAGGCGCTGGCGGTCAAGCTCGAGGAGTCGCCCTTTCTCAACATCTTGCCCGAGCGCCAGGTCATGCAGACCCTGCAGTACATGGGCCGCCCGACCGACGCGCAGCTGACGACCGAGATCGCCGAGGAGATCTGCGAGCGTCAGGGAATCAAGGCGCTGATCACCGGTGAGATCGCGCCGCTGGGCAATACCTATGTCGTGACCCTGACGGCCCAGGAGTGTCTGACCGGTAGAGCTCTGGCGCGCGATCAGAGCGAAGCCGCCAGCAAGGAAGAGGTGCTGGCGGTGGTCGGTCAGTCGGCCACCAAGATCCGGCAGGAGCTGGGCGAGTCGTTGGCCTCGATCGAGAAGTTCGATGCGCCGGTGGAGCAGGCCACGACTTCGTCGCTCGAGGCGCTACGGGCCTTCAGCCTGGCGATGGAGACCCGGGCCCAGGGCACCGACGAGGACTCCGTGCGACTCTTCCGACGCGCCATCGAGCTCGATCTCAACTTCGCCATGGCCTGGGCCAGGCTGGGGACGGTGTACGGCAACCTCGATGAGTCGAACGCCTCGGCGGAGGCCACCAGCGAGGCTTTCGATCTCCGCGATCGGGTCAGCGAGCACGAGCGCCTCTATATCAACTCTCATTACTACAGCAGTGTCACCGGCGAGATCGAGAAGCAGATCGAAGCCTACGAGCTCTGGAAGCAGACCTATCCGCGTGATTGGGCACCGTGGAACAACCTGTCGTTCCTCTATTACGGAATGGGTCACTTCGAGAAGGCCGCCGAAGAGGGAATCCAGGCTCTCAATCTCGAGCCGGATCATCCTCTGCCTTACACCAACATCGGGCGGGCCTACCTCAATCTCTATCGTCTGGATGACGCCAAGACCATCTACGACGGAGCTCTCGCCAAAGGCTATCTCTACTACAGCCTCATAACCGCCCGGTACGAGGTCGCCTATCTCCAGGGTGACGAGGAGGCAATGGAGCAACAGGTCCGTGCCTTGATCGGCAAACCGGGCGAGGCCCGGATGCGCGAGCTGCAGGCGGGCGTCGCGGCCTCCCAGGGCAGGCTGAGCGAGGCCCGGGTGCTCTTTCAAGAGGCCGTCGACATAGCCCAGCGCTACAACTTCGGTGAACAGTCGGCCTTTCTGATGGCCAGAGGGGCGGCAGCGGAGGCGGCCTACGGAAACTTCGATCGTGCGCGGACCGAGGCGATGAGAGCCATCGATGTGGCACGCAACCGTGACACGCTGTCGGTGGCGGCCGCGATTCTGGCGCGGGTGGGTGCGACTGCCGAGGCGGCGGAGCTCATCGCGGAGATGGAGGAGCGTTTTCCCAAGGACACGCTCATCAACTCGGTCTGGATCCCGCTGGCACGAGCCGCTGGTGAGATCGAGCGGGGCACCTACGGCCGAGCGATCGAATACCTGGAGTCGGCTCGACCCTATGAGCGCCGTTATCCCTGGGTCATCTTTCTGCGCGGTCAGGCTCACCTGCTCGCCGGGTCGGCAGAGGAGGCGGTAGCCGAGTACGAGAAGCTCCTGGATCTCAAAGGAGTCGTTTCCACCCGACCGATCCACACCGTCGCCTATCTCGGACTGGCTCGTGCCCACGCCCTGGCCGGCAACGTCGGAGGAAGCCGCAAGGCCTACGCGGTCTTCTTTGCCCTGCTCGAGAACGCCGACGAGGGCCTCCCCCTGATCGACCAAGCCACATCAGAGTTGGTCGCTCTCTAGCATTGGCTCCACCCCGAGACTCGAAGCGGCCGGCCTCCGTGCCGGCCGGCCCAAATAGGGCAAACAACGAAAGGACTCAAATGGCGAGCACTAATATCTCCGCCGCCTTCCCGTTCGAATCCAAATTCGTCGATGTCCACGGTGCGAAGATGCACTATGTCGACGTCGGTGAAGGGGATCCGGTTCTGTTTCTCCACGGCAACCCGACCTCTTCCTATCTGTGGCGCAACATCATCCCCTACGTCACCCCCACGGCCCGGGCGATCGCCCTGGACTTCATCGGCATGGGGCGCTCGGATAAGCCCGACATCCCCTACCGGTTCTTCGACCACGCCAAGTATCTGGAAGGTTTTATCGAAGCGCTCGATCTCCGCAACATTACCTTCGTCATCCACGACTGGGGGTCGGCGCTGGGCTTCTACTACGCCCGGCGTAATCCGGAGAACGTAAAAGGTCTGGCCTTTATGGAGGCGATACTCAGACCGGCGAAGTGGAGTGACTTTCCACCCGACTTCAAGATGGGATTCAAGCTTTTCCGCACCCCGGGCGCCGGCTGGCTGATGATCGTCGCCATGAACATGTTTGTAAAGCAGATTCTTCCCAAGGCGACGGTGCGCGAGCTCACCGCCGAGGAAAAGGAGCGGTACGCAGCGCCATTCCCGACTCTGGCCAGCCGCCGGCCCATTCTGCAGTGGCCACGGGAGATTCCGATCGAAGGTCACCCGGCGGACGTGCACGAGATGGTGCTAGCCAACAAGGCCTGGCTCGAAGAGACCGAGATTCCCAAGCTCCTCTTCTATGCCACGCCAGGAGGACTCATCCCGCGCAAAGCGGTCGAACCGCTGCAGTCGAGCTTCAAAAACCTAAAGTCCATCGACATCGGCAAGGGCATCCACTTCGTCCAGGAAGACAACCCCCACGCCATCGGCCAAGGCCTTGCCGAGTGGTATCGGCAACTCTGAGAGCGCGGCGGCCGACCGAGGCCCCATCTGGTCAAGGCTTGTCGCCTACTCCGCGGCCCCGGCCGGCGCCGGCGGCGTACCGCCATCCACCACGACTTGCCACGAGCCGTCCGCTTGCTTGCGCCAGATGGAGACGTAGGTGCCGGTCGACTTGTGTGGTTGTCCGTCGGCCCCGGTGCTCCTCACTTCGAAATCTCCCAACGTGTAGGCAAGGTCGCCGGAAGCCGCTACTTCGACGGTGTGCGGATCCCAGGTAATCGTGGGGCCACCACCGGCGGCAAAGAAGATTCCCCAGTCGACAACAATGGCGTCGCGCCCCTGGGTGAGTCCACCACCCAGAAAAGTAGCGTCCTCGGCGATAAAAGAAGCAAAGAGCTCCCGGTCGTGTAAGGCAACGGCCTTGGCAAACGCCTTGTCGGCCGCCCTGACGGCGGCACGCGCCTGGTCCAGATCGGGCGACTGCGCCCAGATCGGCACCGCGGTCAGGGTGGCCGTCAATACAAGCGCTGCGATCAGGTAGGTCGTAACTCGCGAAAGCCGAGGACTGTGACTTGAAGGCTCTTCGTGATCCATCGCATCCTCCTTTGTTCGAGCTGGCCGAGTATATGATGTGTCCCTATTTCGCTAAGCTAGGGGCTATGAGTGACGAAGCGCTGCGCCAGCTTGTTGTCGACTTTCTGACCGGCCGCCATGCCCATGCGACTTTTGACGACGCTATCGCCGACTGGCCGGTGGAGCTGCGAGGGTCGAGGGCCGAGGGTCTGCCGCACACGGGTTGGCAGCTCCTCGAACACCTGCGGATTTCCCAGTTTGACATCTTGGAATTCAGTCGCAGCGCGGATCATGTCTCGCCCAAGTGGCCGGAGGGCTACTGGCCGGACGGAGATGCCCCACCCGACAAGGCCGCCTGGACAGAGAGCGTGAGGCTGTTTCAAGGGGACCTGGCGGCCATGGGCGACCTGGTCCGCGACCCGGAAACCGATCTCTTCGCCAAGATTCCCTGGGGCAAAGGGCAGACAATCCTGAGAGAGGCGCTGCTGGTAATCGACCACAATGCCTATCATGTTGGACAGCTGGTGACCTTGCGGCAGGGCCTGGGCGCCTGGCGCTGATCACGCGAGACAAATCGAATCTTTATTCAACGGAGGGAATTCATGCGACGGAGTCTTTACTGCTTGGTGATCTGTTCTTTAGGCGTGGTTGCTCTCGCCCCTGTGATGCTCGCTCAGACGGTGGAGCAGACGGTCGAGGAGACCCAGGAGCGCTTTGCCGCCTGGGTGGCCGATGTCAACGAGTTTGTCGGTGAGGTGCGTTTCGACGAAGGGGATCTCCGCAGCCTGCTGGACAACTGGGACGACTTTTCAGTGATTGGTGAAAACCTGAAGAAGGACTCGGAAGAGGGTTCCGAGGAGATGCCCGACTTCGGAGAGATTCTCGAGGACGAAGACTATCGGCGCTGGGCATCACAGGCCGGTGTCGATCCCGAGGACTGGTTGCGCAAGTCCATGCGCATCTTTGCCACGATGATGCGCGGCCAGGTGCTCAGCAACATGGCCATAGCGGAGGCACAGCTCCCCGCGCAGATGGAAAGGTTCGAAGCTCAGCGTTCGGAGATA
>JBAUDS010000124.1:0-5356 GCA_049678185.1 Thermoanaerobaculia bacterium | reverse complement strand
TAGTAGTAGACCGCTGGCAGGTAATGGAGGGACGGGACGTCGTCGAGGAAAACTGCGGTGGCCTCGCCCCGCCGGCGAATCGCCTCGTCGAGCTCGGAGTGGGCTTCGGTGAAGGCCTCGGCCTCGAGATAGGCACGACCGAGAAATACCCGACCCAACCAGGTGTCGATTTGCCGTTGGGCGTCGCGAATGGATGCCACCGCAAGCTGCGTCTCACCGTTCAGGAGTCGCACATAGCCTTCGATCAGCTTGGAGAATACCTGCGGCTCGGGTGCCAGGCTGCTTCCCAGTTCCGAGGCCAGCGCCAAGGCTTCGTCCGGTCGAACCGCCTCCGCCAAAACCAGCGCGGCTGAGAAGGCATAGGCGGGTCGTCGGCTGGCTTCAAGCGCCGCGGCGACGGCGTCCACCGCGTCGCTGGGGCGGTTAGCGGCCAGATCGGCGTGCGCTGAATAGATGAGTTTGCGTGCGGCCTCGCCCAGGTTTTCGGCTGCCTGATCCCCGGCAATACCGCGATCGAGGAGCCCACCGGCGTCCTCGAGTCGGCCCTCATACAGAGCGAGATCCGCCAGACCGGTAGCCGCAAGCGACGCTCCCCAAGAGCTGACACTTCTGAGGTTTTCGTATGTCTCGGTTGCCGCTTGTGCATTGCCGCTGCCAAGCTCTGCCAGTGCCAGGGCCACATATGCCGTCTCGTAGGAAGGATTGGCCTCCAGCACCAGTCCTGCCTCCGTGGCTGCGGTCTCGAAATCGCCCGCGTACATCGCATACAAGGCCAGATTGGCTCTGATGAGCTCCTGGTCGGGATAAGCCTCCACGGCCCGCCTGCCGCCTTCGAGCGCCGCCTCCATGTTGCGGCCGTAAAAGTAGGCCAGCGGCAGGTTGGATAGACCGGCCGCGTCGAACGGAAATTGAGCCGCCAGAATCGCGTACTCCTCCGCTGCCTTTTCATAGTCACGGATCATGAGAAAGTAGCCACCACGGGTTCGCCGCTTCTCGCGCTCGGTCATCCGGTCGATGTGGGCCATAGCCTGTTCGTAGTACTCGAGAGATTTTTCCAGCTGGCCCAGATTTGCAGAGCAGGCGGCAGCTCCGGCATAGGCCCGACCGAACTCCGGATCGAGCTGAATGGCATGTCGGTACTCGGAGATGGCCTCTTGCCACTCTCCGGTGACCATCAGATCCTGGGCTTTGGAGTAGCTCTTGGCCGCCTCGAGGGAGGATGCCGTGAAGGTCTCCTCGGCGATCGCCTTCACCGAATCCGGTACGGTGTCGCCGAGAGATCGACGGGTGCGGACGACGAGGTCACCCAGGGCCTCCAGGACCTCGTCTTTCTGTTTCACTTCGGTCGCGTGCGTAGCCAGGGGCTCACCGTTGATTCCATCCACAGCTTCGATCCTGAGCTGATAGTCCCCGTCAGAGCCGGCAATGGACCCCAATACCAACACGTTTATTGCTTCGCGCTGGGCGACCAGTCGAGCCATTTCGGGATCGAGATCTTCCGCTCCGACCTGGATCTGACCGGCCACATCCAGCGCACGACCCCGCTTATAGGAATTGATGAATGGAGCGCTCTCCAAGCCGATGGCGACCGCCTGCTCCAGGGCGCCGTCGAAGACCTCCTCACCCGTCCCATTGTCGAAGTCGGCGATCAATACCGACACCGGCTCGGGAACCGATTTGCGTGTCTGCACTCCTCCCTTCTGCGAGGTCAGCCACCAACCGGTAGCGAGTAACGCCACGAGAGCGACCAGGGCCACGGCCGCAGACAGCGGAAGGCGTCGTCCTCGGGGTGCCGCGACTTGATTCCGCAGCTCCCGGAGGTCACCCGTCAGCTGCGACGTCTTGGCGTATCGCTCGGTGGGGTCTTTGGCGAGCGATCTGCGGAAGACCTCGACCAGCTCAGCCGGACCCTTCAAGACCTTGATCTGGGCCGTGGAGGGCGGATCACGCAGGATGGCGCTCAGGGTCTCGAGGGCGCTGTCCCGTTTGAAAGGGTGCTCGCCGGTGATCATCTCGTAGAGGACCACCGCAAAGGAGAAGATGTCGCTGCGGGCATCTACCTCACCGCCTTTGGTCTGCTCGGGGGACATGTACGCCAGCGTGCCGACCGCAATACCCGACTGGGTGATGTTCTCGTCGGAAAGTGTCTTGGCTTCGCTGTCCTCGCCCAGGGTTGCCGCGGTCCGCTTGGCCAGCCCGAAGTCCATGACCTTGGCGTGACCCTGGGGGGTGAGCATGATGTTGGAGGGCTTGAGATCGCGGTGGACGACCCCGTGCTCGTGCGCTACCTCGAGGGCCTCCGCGATCTCGAGGCCGGCCTGTAGGGCCTCGTCGAGGGGTAAGGGTCCTTCTTTCAGTCTCTTGGCGAGAGTCTCTCCCTCGACATACTCCATGGCGATGTAAAGGTCCCCGTCCTCTTCCCCCGCCTCGTAGATCTGACAGATAAAGGGGTGCTCGAGGGCAGCGGCGGATTTGGCTTCGCGCAGGAAGCGCTGCCGCATCAGCGGATCCTGCTGCGCGGACTCGAACAGGAGTTTGATAGCGACCTTGCGATCGAGGGAGGTGTCGTGGGCGAGGAATACCTGTCCCATGCCTCCTTTGCCCAGGGGCTCGAGGATCTCGTAGTGGGTCAGCCTGTCGCCAGGCGCTACCATCTGACCTCCGTAGTTGCCACGAAGGCTGCAGCAAGAGCTTAGATGATCGGCTACAAGCCGATCTTACACCCCTACGCTGCCGTGAAGTTCATCGATCTGCATTAGGTGATGATTACTTCCAGTATCATCACCCCCACTGCGCGGTAACTGCTTTCGACCATCAGACCAAAGGAATTTGGCGCATGGCATTTGGGGTCACACGCGAGAAGCAAGCGCGACACGAGGTTGGTGAAAAGAGGATCGTCAAGGCGATCACCACGGAGACCATCGTTGCCCTGGTCATCGTGGGGGGCTTGTTCGGGTTGTTTGCCTGGAAGATGGGTCTTGCCCACATGTTCAAGACCATGATGGGGACCGCTCACGACCTGCTGTTGAACACGGTGTTCTTCCTGATGGCGGTGATCGTACTCGCCGGTGCCTTCACCTCCTTTATCTCGGAGTTTGGCATCGTCAACATCGCCAACCGGTTGCTCTCGCCGTTGATGAGGCCGCTCTTTGGCCTGCCGGGAGCCACCTCGATCGGTGTCGTGGCGACCTATCTGTCGGACAACCCCGCCATCATGCCCCTGGCCGGCGACAAGGAGTTCCTCAAGTACCTCAAACGATGGCAGCTGACGACCCTGATCAACCTGGGCACCGTCTTTGGGATGGGCCTCATCGTGACGACCTTCATGTTGGCCCAATCGGCCTCGGGTCGGCCGCTGGGGAGGGCCGTTCTGCTGGGCAACATCGGGGCGGTACTGGGGGGAATCGTCAGCGTCCGGCTGATGGGCTATTTCGGCAAGAGAAAGTATGGGGTCGACGTGGAGGTCCTCAGCGAAGAGGAGGAGGGCTACGACATCTTGCGCTTTCGGGAGGTGCGCAAGGGCAACGTGGCCCAGCGGGCCCTCCAGTCGCTGCTGGATGGTGGTGCCCACGGTGTCCAGACCGGTCTCGACATCATGCCCGGCATCCTCATCATCTGCACGATGGTCATGATGCTCGCCTATGGTGCCAAGGACGGGGTCTATACCGGTGGCGCCTACGAGGGGGTCGCCTTTTTTCCCTGGATCGGTGAGAAGCTCTCTTTCATCATCGAGCCCCTGTTTGGTTTTTCGAACCCCGAGGACATCGCCTTTCCCGTGACCTCGCTGGGATCGGTGGGAGCCGCCCTGGCGCTGGTGCCAAAGTTTCTCGATAGCGGCATCATCGGGGTCAAGGAGATCTGTGTCTTTACCGCCATCGGCATGTGCATGGCGGGTTTCTTGAGCACCCACGTCGGCATGATGGACGGGATCAAGGAGCGCGACCTGACCAATGTCGCGATCTTGACCCACCTTGCCGGCGCTCTCAGCGCCGGTGTCATTGGTCACGTCCTGTTTTTGTTGTTCGGCTGAGTACTGGAGGGAGAATCCAATGAAGTCGAGGGCGATCATTTCGCGTTCGTTGTTGTTGCTGTTGATCTGTGCCGGCCTGGCGGTCCTCCCCGGGGCGTTGGCCGGTCTGGAGCCGAGCGGTCTCGAAGAGAGGCTGGCGCGGATCTTTGCCGACGAGGACTTCGAGCCGGAGACCTTTGGCCCGGCGAAGTGGCAGGACGAGGGGACCTTCTATACGACCCTCGAATCTTCAGAGACCGTGGACGAGGCCAAGGACATCGTCCGCTACGAGACCGCCTCGGGCAAGAGAGAGGTCCTCATCGAGGTCTCCCGCCTCGTTCCCGAGGGGGCGACCGAAGCCTTCGAGATAGACGAGTACGCCTGGTCGGAGGACAAGAAACGACTGCTGATCTTCACCAATACCGAGCGGGTCTGGCGGCGTAACACCCGCGGCGACTACTGGGTCATGGATCTGGACAGTGGCGAGCTGGTCCAGCTCGGCGGTGAGGCCGAGCCCTCGACCCTGATGTTTGCCAAGTTCTCACCCGACGGTACCCGGGTGGCCTATGTACGGGAGAAGAACCTCTATGCCGAAGAGGTCGGGAGCGGAAAGATCATCGCCCTCACCACCGATGGCTCGGAGACCACCATCAACGGCACCTCGGACTGGGTCTACGAGGAGGAGTTTGGTGTTCGCGACGGCTTCCGCTGGAGCCCGGATGGCAAGCACATCGCCTTTTGGCACTTCGATGCCAGCGGCATCGACAAGTTCGCCCTGATCAACAACACCGGCACTCTCTATCCGGAGATCACTCTTATTCCCTATCCCAAGGCCGGGACGACGAACTCGGCTGTCCGCATCGGAGTGGTGAGCGCCACTGGCGGCGAGACCCGCTGGATGGAGGTGCCCGGCGATCCACGGGACACCTACATTGCACGCATGGACTGGGCCGATGACTCCGAGACCCTCGTTCTCCAACATCTGAACCGACTCCAGAACACCAACGACGTGCTGCTCGCCGATGCCGCGTCCGGCAAGGTCGTGCGCGCCCATCGCGATCAATCCGACACCTGGGTCGAGGTGATGAACGACCTCGAATGGCTCGAGGGCTTTGGGGAGTTCGTCTGGTTGAGCGAGAAGGACGGCTGGCGGCATGCCTATCGGGTGCGCCGAGACGGGTCGGGTGACCAGCTGATCACCCGCTTCGATGCCGATGTGATGAGTGTGGTGGGGATGGACGACTCGCAGGAGTGGCTCTATTTCATCGCTTCACCCGACAACGCCACCCAGAAATATCTCTATCGTGATCAGGTCGACGGCACGGGGACCCCCGAAAGGCTGACACC
>JBAUDS010000123.1:0-2749 GCA_049678185.1 Thermoanaerobaculia bacterium | reverse complement strand
AAGAAGTCCTCCACCAGCCCCTCGCTCCGCGGCTCCAACTTCTCCAGGTCGCAGCCAAGAGCCGTGTCGGTCTCGGCCACCGCGCTGACGGCGAGGTCGCTTCGATGACTCAGCGTCAGCACCAATGGCAGCGCCTGCCCGTCGCAGGCGGCCTCCGGCGCGCCGTCGGCGGCGGTTCGGATCTCCAGATGTGACAGCGGTCTCTTGCCAAGGGTCTCCGGCCGGTAGACAGCCAGAGCTCGCTTTGCCGTCCACCTCCCCAAAAGCCACTCCTGGCGTCGCTTGGACACCTCGAGGCCAGCCAGGCGCTCATGCTCAGCCGGGCTCAACCACTCCGGATGGGGCGGCAGATCGGCAGCGGTCTGGAGCAGCCAGGAGACCGTGGTCACAGTTGCTCGAGGACCCTGGTCCGCAATGGTGTTTGATCTGCTGCCTCGAGCGTCTTGTTCATCCCCCGCTCGACGGCATCGATCAGGTAGGGACGCAAACGATCGGGAGGGATGATCCGGTGCACCGAGCCCACCACCTGGGCTCGCTCGACGCTGTGCGTCGAGTCGAACTCGTCGGCGACTTCACCCAGCTTCTCCGAGCGGATTGTCCGGGAATGCTCTTCGATCTGGGTCTGCAGCCGGACCCTCTCCGCACCTTCACTTTGCCGCATCGTCTCGGTCAGCTCTCGCATCCGCGCATCTTCACGGATCCGGGTCTGCACCTCGCGCGCAAACACCACGGCTGCCGCCGGCGCGCCGCCGATGACCGAGGCATATGTACCTTCCAACGCTGCCACCTCGAGGTTCTCGTTCAGGGCGCTGGAAAAGACGACAAAGGCTCCACCGTGATAGCGGGAGACGACGCAGAAGACAATCGGTCCTTCGAAGTTCACCACCGCCCGACCGATCTCGGCACCGTACTCGAGCTGGAGATTGCGCATCGAATCGGGTGAGCCGTCGAAACCCGAGAGATTGGCGAGGATGACCACCGGCCGGTTCCGGCTGGAAGCATTGAGGGCGCGGGCGACCTTTTTGGAGGAGAGAGGGAAAAGGGTCCCGGCGGTCCACTGGTTGGGTCCGTCGGCGGGTGCAAAGCCCAGCCTCGGTAGCGGCTTGGACTCGATGCCGATCAGACAGACGGGATACCCGCCCAGGTGGACATCCCAGACCACGGCGTTCTCCGCGGCGCGCATCCCGTACCAGCGCTCGAGCGGTTCGTGATCCTGATCGGACACGGCTCGCATCACCTTGCGGATATCGAAGGGACGCTTGCGACCCGGATTGGTCTCCACCGAGAAGACCTCGCCCACGGTGGCAAATCCGTCGCCATCGACGGGGCCGTGCCTAAAGGATCCGACATCCCGCTCGGCCGGGTCGATGGTTGGCGCGCGCCGCGGAAACCTCTCGCCCGGCTGGACGTAGCTGTGGTCGTAGTAGCGCATCAGAATGTCGCAGGCCTCCTTGACGTCGCGGGCAAAATACTGCCCCTGGCCGTTGACCCCCATGATGCGCTCATAACCACCGATCCCCTGATTGTCCTCCGCCGAAACCCCTCCCGAGTACTCCAGTGCTCGTTTGCCGGTGAGCACCATCGACCCTTCGGGGGTCATGATGAGAATGCCCCGCGTGTGCTGGAGCATGGTGGCCTCGGCGTTCCAGTAGGGCTGCGCACCCACATTGACCCCGTGGACGATCATGTTGACCTCGCCGCCGGCTTGCGTGTACTCGACCAGACGACGCAAGACACGAGCGATCCAGTCCATGTTCTCGGTCCCGCTGTCCATCGAGATTCTGGCGCCGGCCGAGACCGCGAACCACTCCAGCGGGATCCGCGAGTGCTCGGCGAGATCGAGAGCGGCGATGATGCGTCGACACTCCGGCTCGGCGAGGGAGCCCATGCCGCGGCTCGGATCACCGAGCACGATAACCCGGCTCATCCCTTGCGGGAGTTTGGCGGTGAAATTGCGGATCACGCCGACCACGACGTTGGCGTGATTCTCGCCATAGGGCCGGTCGACGGGCACCAGTCGATGCTCTCCATCAAGATCGTGCTCGACAAAATCACCCGGGGGGAAATCGGCTTGGACACCCTCCCGCGCGGGGGTCATCATCTTGACCAGCTCGTAGGGGTAGACAAGACCCCGGCGTCGTAGCCCGACCACTTTCTGCTTGTACTCGGTGAGCGGTTTGATCGGACTCATGGCCGGTCGGCGGAAACGGAGAACGGCTCCCGTGCCTCCGGGATTGGAGATGTCCAGCAGGGAAACTCGGATCCTGCCGCTTTGCGGGTCGCTGATGCGGGCCCTGACCAGGACCTTGTCGAGACCGAGGCCCTCGGTCTCCGGCATGAGCCGGTTGATGAGGGCGTTGAGCTCGCCGGCCGTCAGATCGAAGGGTGGCCAGACATAGAGGAGCACCCGATTCCAGTGGAGACGCTCTCGCGGCGAGCGCTCCGACTGGAATCGCCGAATCCCGGCCATGGCCTCCATAAACATGTGCTCGAGTAGTGGGAGCTCGGTGATTCGCCCAGCCTCGTCTCGTACCGGGGTCAGATCACGAACCTCGGCAAGAGCAAAGAGGCGCTCGTCCTTGGGGTTCTCCCTGGCCACACCACGAAACAGGTAGAGGTCCTCGCGGGAAGAGAGTCGTTCGATCTCGAAGTTGCTGAGCCGCCAGAGCTGCAACCGCTTTCCCAGCATGGGATGGAGTCCGCGGTAGAGCCTCTCCTCTTCGAAGCCCGTCTCGGATTGACGGAAGGT
>JBAUDS010000122.1:0-2177 GCA_049678185.1 Thermoanaerobaculia bacterium | reverse complement strand
GGGAGGTATACAGGACCGAAGCCTCTAGTAATCGCTCCGTAGGACCGACCGTTCTTCCGGCCCGTCACGGGCCGGGCTTCATTCACTTCCTCGGTTAAGACCCGAGTCCTGAGCCTCAGGCCACAAGCAGAGGCCCAAAACTGTGCCGCGGCGGCACGGCTAGAGCGACGAGAAACTCGCAGCCCACCTAAGCGACCACCCGACGGCGGTCCCCCGCTGGGGGGCTAGCCAGCAATCGGGCGTTTTCCTGTGTCCAGCTTCACACTCAGGCCTCTTCCTCATTGACGGCCTGACATGCGTATGGCGCGTTTGAGGCCCGTAGGGGTCGGTTGGCCGAGATGAAGACAGCTGCAAAGGTGGCCAGTAGAATGGTGGTGTGGAGATCACCTTCCACTATCCGCCGGAGCTGCTTCAGCTGCTCATCGACGCCATCCCTCGGCTGTGCAGGGCGAAGGGAGACGTAATTCTGTTCTTCCGGGGGGCAGGTGTGGAGCAGCAGGTGTTTGCCGACTTAGAGCGACAGCTCGCTGTCGACAGCCGCGGTGTCAACAAATACGCGATCGCTCGTACCGTCCTTACCCGGCTGAACGAGGCTGGAGAGGTCACGCTTCGCGAGCGTCGTGAGATTATTCGACGCGTCGTCGAGTTCGAGGATTTCTCCACCTGCTGGCCGAACGATCAGCTCAAGGCCAAGGGCTTGGTGGCCGAGATTCAGAGAGTGATCAACGTCAAGGACTCCTTCACTCGGATGCGCCAAGAGCGCGACGACGAGGCCAGGAAGCACCGCGAAGGGAAGCGGATAGAGGCGGAGAAGATTGTGCGCAAGCGGGAGGAGCTCGAGAGCATCAGGGCCGAGCTCTACAGCCTCTTCGGCGATCAGAACGCTCAGGGCCGGGGCCGCAGGCTTGAGGCTGTCCTTAACCGGCTATTCCGCGCCGCTTCTATCCTGATCCGCGAGTCCTTCGCTCGCGTAGACGAGCCCGGCGAAGGCGTTGTTGAGCAGATCGACGGTGTTATCGAACTCGACGGCGAGATCTATCTGGTGGAGGTCAAGTGGCTCAAGAATTCCGTTGGAGTTGCCGACGTGTCGCGTCACTTGGTCAGAGTCTTCACACGCGACGCGAGCCGAGGGATCTTCATCTCATATACAGACTACACCGCGGCAGCGCTTACCACCTGCAAGGAGGCGCTGGCACGGTCGGTCGTGGTTCTCTGCAAACTCCAGGAGTTGGTGTTGCTCCTCGAACGCGGAGAGGATCTAGCGGCCTTCTTGAAAGCCAAAGTCCATGCCTCAATCGTCGACAAGGAGCCCTTCTCGACAGTCCTACCCGGCTAGCCGGGCTGTTGTCCGCCGAGTGGCCAAGAGCCGCCCTGGAATGGCCAGGCTAGGAGCCGGCTGTCCTGCTCCCATCCGACAAAGAGTATCGCGGATGACTCGACACCAGTGAGCACAAAGAACAGTCGTAGCGACACGAAGGGTCGCCTGCTCGAGGCCGTAGTGGCGCGGCTTCAGCAGGTCGGACTCGGGGATGTCGATATGCGAGTAAGGCTCCCCGCCAGCCGGGACCCGTCCAGAACGCGAGAGGTCGATGTCCTGGTCACGATTCCGGGGCCTCTCCAGAATCTCCGCGTTCCCTTCGAATGCAGAAACTGGGCAAGAAAGGTCGGGCCGAAGGACATCGGAGAGTTCCGGGACAAGCTCGACGATGTTGGGCTCCCGGTGCCCTACGGAATCTACGTCACAACTACTGGTTACACAGGCGGGGCCACGGAAAGGGCCAAGGAACTCGGGATCCAGACTCTGCTTGTGAAAGGCCTCACGGAAGATCGGCTCCGAGTGGCGGTGCATCGTGCGATGCACTCCACCGTCTTCGTCTTCCTCAGTGTCCAGTCGCTGCAGCCACTCAATGAGAGGACCGGGCCTGGCCAGCAATTCGAAAACACCTTGTCGCCACGAACGGCGCTGTTTGATGAGCCGCTGGAGCTTCCTGACGGCAGCGTACCGCGCACGGAGCACCTTCTCGCACGCCTAGCCGACCTCTGGGTCGCAGGCGCCATTCCAAAGACGCTCGGGGTGCATGGGGGAGCATTTCGACCGCCGGATGGTTTCCAGCTCGCCCCGCAAATGGAGCCTCTGCGCCGCGGGCTCATCTGGACCAACCTCAGAGTTCAGGGCG
>JBAUDS010000121.1:0-13024 GCA_049678185.1 Thermoanaerobaculia bacterium | reverse complement strand
CGTCAGGGCCGCGCCGACGCACCGGTCGGTGGGGCCTGGCTCTGCGGCGCCGTCAGCTCTTTTCTACGTGGGATTCAAGCGGTTGCCCGCGATCTGCTTTTTGTGCCTGGCGACGGGATGATCGGCTCGCCGACGCTTCTGGTCACGGGGCTGGAGTTGCGGAAGGAGCCGGCCTGAGCCGGCCGGCATGGAGATCGGCCGGCACAGAGGCCGGCCGCTTCTAGACGGGTTTTGCCTTCAACTTCGTCTTCCCGTCCTTGGACTCGACTCTGAACTTGACTCCCATACAGCCGGTCTTCTGGCGGATGTCGGTCACCTGCTGCAGCAGGTAGGTGTGGAAGCGGGTGAAGTTGGCGTCGGAGCGGTCGTTGGCGTTGGCATAGACCTCGTCGAACAGGGCCTGTACCGCTCCACGCGCCGGTGTCTCGTCGATGAAGATCCCGCCTCGAGGGTCGAACACTTGCCGCGGGCCGCCGGTGGAACGGCGCTCGAGCAGGGAGCCCTCCTCCATCTCCTGTATCCGACGGTGAAAGAGAACACAATAGGTGTTGAAGCGGGCCTCCAGGTTGGTGAGGCGGAAGCGAAGCGAGAAATCCTTGACATGGACCGTTCGGAGCGCTTGGATGTCGGCGTTTATGGACTGTCTGAACTGTTCGGGGGGTCGGTCGAGGGCGCCATTGAAGAAACGGTCGTACTCGATCTTGAGACGCCGGATCTTCAACTCCAGATTATCGATAGCTTCTTCGATTTCGATCGTGGGCGTCGGCATGGGTGCTTCAAATCCAGGCTAGAATCGCAGTGACGACAATGAGCTCCGAGACTTCAGATGTCCGGCGTGCCCTCCCGGCGGTCGACCGTCTTTTGGGCGAGCCGGGATTCCAACAGCTGATTGCATTATACGGAAGAGAATTGGTGCGTCAGCGACTTCGGCAACAGCTCGATCGAGTTCGCAGCGCTCTCGAGGAGGATCCGGGGGTGGGCGCAGAGGGGTTGGAGGAGTTGTTGAGCGGGCTTTCCGCCAGGGTTGGGACCGATTTGGTCGGAAAAACGGGTGTACCGCTAAGACGGATCCTGAATGCCACGGGCATACTGCTGCACACCAATCTGGGTCGAGCCCCGCTGCCACGCCACGTCGCCGAGAGCCTGCCACCGCTGCTGGATGCCTACTGCGATCTCGAATTCGACCTGGAGAGCGGTCGACGTGGGGAGCGAAACGAGCACGCCGCGCTGATGTTGACGCTGCTGACCGGTGCCGAGGCGGCGCTGGTGGTCAACAATAACGCCGGGGCGCTGGTGCTCATTCTCGCCACGCTGGCCGCGTCGCGAGAGGTGATCGTATCCCGCGGCGAGCTGGTCGAGATCGGCGGCTCGTTCCGTGTCCCCGAGATCATGCGCGCTGCCGGCGTCAAGCTGGTGGAGGTCGGGACCACCAATCGCACCAAGATTGACGACTACGAACAGGCCATCGGCCCGGAGACAGCGCTGCTGCTCAAGGTCAACCCGAGCAACTACAAGATGTCGGGATTTGTCGCCTCGGTGGAGCCGCCGGCCCTGGTCGAGCTGGGTCGCCGGCGCGGGCTGCCGGTGGTGGTGGATGAAGGGAGCGGTCTGATTCGACCTCATCGGGCTTCTCGGCTGGTCGAGCACCCGAGTCTCCAGGAGCTGGTCGAAGCCGGGTGTGATCTGGCCTGTGGCAGCGGTGACAAGCTCCTCGGAGGCCCCCAGGCCGGGCTCATCGTCGGTCGCAGGGAGGTAGTCGAGCGCTGCCGCCGCCACCCGCTGTACCGGGCACTGCGTCCGGATCGTGCGGCCTTCGCGGCGCTCGATGGTGTTCTAAGAGCCCATCTGTCCGGGGCGCCCCTGCCGCTCGACCGGCTGTGGCCGGATGCGGAGGAGCACCGGAATCGGCTGGCATCGGTCGCCGAGGCCATCGGGGCGCGGATTGTTGCGGCGGAGGCCTTTCTCGGTGGTGGGGCGGCCCCCGAAAGACCGATCCCGGGCGAAGCACTCGCCCTACCTGGGGATGATGGTCTCTTTCGTCGTCTCCGCCAGGGGGATCCACCAGTTGTCGGCTATCTACGGGAGGGACTCCTGATGCTGGACCTGCGGACGGTCGATCCGGCAGACGATCCCCTCCTCGTCGACGCTGTAAGAAGGGCCCAGGGAGGATAGGGCAGAGCATGCCGTCCGGCCGCATACTCGTGGTGGAGGACCGCGCATCCCTGCGACGGATGCTCGAGCGGGCGTTGTCGGACGAGGGCTACGAGGTGGAGACCGCGGCCGATGGCGGGGAAGGGATCGAGTACCTGCGGGAGAGATCGTACGATCTGGTTTTGACCGACATGAAGCTACCCGTGGCCACGGGCCTCGATGTGCTGCAGGCCAGCCGAGAGTCACAGCCGGAGGCGCCGGTAGTCGTGCTGACCGCCTACGGCACGGTGCATACGGCGGTGGAAGCGATGAAGTTGGGTGCGGTCGATTTTCTCGAGAAGCCCTTGGAGATCGACGATCTCTTTCGGCTCGTCGAGTCGCTGGTGGTGGGCACGACGGAGTCATTCTCCTTTGCCGCTCCGGGCTGTCCCTCGATCGTCGGCTCTCATCCCCGGATGCGGGCGGCGCTGAGGCTGGTGGAGAGAGTGGCCCCGACGGAGAGTACGGTGCTGCTGACCGGCGAAAGCGGCACCGGGAAGGAGCTCTTTGCCAGGGCTCTGCACGCTTTATCGCCGCGCAAGGATGGGCCGTTTGTGGCCGTCAACTGTGCCGCCATTCCGGAGACCCTGCTGGAGAACGAGCTCTTCGGGCACGAGAAGGGCTCCTTCACCGGTGCCCACCGGCGCCAGGTCGGGCGGTTCGAAGCCGCTGCCAGGGGAACCTTGCTCCTGGACGAGATCGGTGAGCTCTCCGCGGCCACTCAGAGCAAGGTCCTCCGTGTGCTCGAGGAGCGCACCTACGAGCGCATCGGCGGCAGGCAGACTCTGAAGGCCGACGTCCGGTTGGTCGCCGCCACCAATCAGGATCTCAAAGCGATGGTGGATGGGGGCCGGTTCCGGGCCGATCTCTTTTTTCGCCTGGATGTCTTCCCCATTCTGTTGCCGCCCTTGCGTGATCGCCGTTCGGATATTCCGTTGCTGGCCTGCTTTCTCATCGAGGAGATCGCCAAGAAGCAGCGACGAGAGCCGTTGCGGCCGACACCCGACGCCCTGGAGCTGCTCGAGCAACAGGACTGGCCGGGCAACGTGCGTCAGCTCTCGAATGTCGTGGAGAGGGCAGTGATTCTGACCGAGGGCCCGCGGCTCAGTGCCGCCGATCTCAAAGGCGCACTGGAGCCGCTGGGCGGGGGCGATGAGGAGGAGCGCATCCGGGAGGCGCTGCTGGAGAGCGATGGCGACAAAAAAAAGGCGGCGGAGCTTCTGGGGATCAGCTATCGCAGTCTTTTGCGGCGGGTAAAGGAGCACGACCTCGAGGGATTCCCCAAATACCGGCCCTGATGAGTCCTCCCATGTGAGCTTTTGCACCGCCAATCTGGCACGTGCTTTGCTATCCTTCGAAGCGTGAGCCCGGCGCAAGGAGACCAGCGCAGGTACGACTGGTACACGGTTTCGGTCGACTCCGTAAAGGGTTGGACAATTGTCCTGACCCTGATCGGTCTGGTGGCGGCCGGCTTCTTGAGCTACGACTGGTTCAAGCAGCAATTCCTCGAGCGCGAGGTCGCCCGGGTGGTGCAAGAGGCGGAGGATCTCTATCAGAGACTACAGGTCGAGGAGGGGATCGGGAGCTTCCGCAGCGAGTACTCCATCTCCCGGGACAATCTCGTAGAGGCTCGATCACTCGCCGCCCAGAGAGAGTTCGACGCTGCCCTGACGAGCGCCGAGCGCAGCCGCACCCTGCTGAGCTCGATCCTCAACGCGCTGCGCCACAGCGGCTCGATCGGCGAGGCCTCGTTCATATCGGTAAAGGGTGGTGTCGAGTTCAGACGGGGAGAGCAGGGACCCTGGCGGCCGGCAAAGAGTCGCGTGGCCCTGCAAGAGGGCGACTATGTCAAGACCTCGGGCAGGGGCTCGACGGAGATCATGACGGCGGACGGAACCGTCTACTCGGTCAAGGCGGACACGGTCATCCTCGTGGGCCAGGGACGGGGTGGCAGCGGTGCTTCTCCCGAGCGCACCATCAATCTGGAGTTCGGCTGGGTCGACCTCAGCACCTCGCAGAGCCCGAGTCGGGTGACGACACCGACAGCGGAGGCTCGAGTCCGCCGCGACTCCAGTGCCGTTATCAGCTACGACCAGGAACAGGACGTGGGTCGATTCGCTACCTATCGAGGCGAGATGGAGGTCGAGTCGAATGACGGTGAGCGCCGGGAGGTGACGGCCCTGCAGCAAGTGGTACAGACGGAGTCAGAGCTGTCACAGCCCAAGCCACTACCCTCGGCGCCAATGCTTCTCGAGCCGGTCGACAACTTCGAGACCCAGCTCGGGGTCGATGAGCGGCTCGTCTTGACCTGGCAGCCGGTCTCGGGGGCGCAGCGATACGCCCTACAGGTGGCGCGCAATAGACTTTTTGTCGACAACATCATCGATGTCGAGGACCGATCGCGTACCAAGGCCACCCTGGGTCTGCAGGGAGAAGGCAGCTTTGTGTGGCGGGTCTCGGCCCTCGGCGAAGAGGGCGTCAAGGGTCCATGGAGCTCGCCCCGTCGGTTCCGGGTGGTCACTCTGCGAGATATGGCGGCCGAAGCTCAGGCCTCGGGCCCCACGCCCGGCGGCTCACCGTAACCGAATTCCAGCGGAAAAGTGACGGTTGCCTGCACGCCACCCTGTGGATGGTTTTCCAGGCCGACCCTGCCGCCGTGCAGGCTGACAATACGCAACGTCAGCGACAGCCCCAGACCGACGCCGTTCGGCCGCGTGGTGGTGAATGGTTGGAAGAGTTGATCCCGGATTTCCGCGGAGAGCCCGGGACCTCGATCTCGGATCACCAACTCGATCTCTTTGTCACCCTCTTGGAGGCGGGCCTCGAGCGGCCCACCTCGCCCGATCTCTTCTTCCGCCTGCGCCGCGTTGTGCAGGAGGTTGCGCACCGCTCGCTCGAGCAGCTGGGCATCCCCTTTGATGCGGGTTTCGAGACCCTCATCCGATTGAATCTCCACTGCCATTCCCGCCAGGCTGGGGTCGGCGGCCGCTCGACGAAGAATCTCGAGTAGATCGACCTCCTCGATACGGGTGCTCTTGGGTTGGGCAAAAGAAAGGAAGTCTTCCAGCACTCTTTGCAAGTGCTCACTCTCGCGGCGGATCTCGGACAGGTAGTCGGTGATCGACTCCTCCTCCGGCTGGCGCTCGATCAGGGTGAGATAACCACGGAGGGTGGCCAGACTGTTGCGCAGCTCGTGTGCCACACCCGCGGCCAGCTCGCCGAGCTGGGCGAGGCTGGTGGCCAACTTCTCTTCCTCTTCCCGCCGTTGGCTCTCGGTGAGATCGACAAAGAGCATCAGATGGCCGCGCACGGTGCCGTCGTCGCGGCGCAGCGGGTGAATGGTGAGGCCGAGCGTTCGCTGGCCGACCGAGGTGTCTATCTGCACCGCTTGGCGCTGGGCGCCGAGACTCTCATCCACCGCACGGGTCAGGATGCCGAGCAGCCCGGGCCGGAGACTCAGATAATCCGCCGCTGAGATCTCGGGCTCCGGCTCCGGCAACTCGAGGAGCTCGGCCCCAATGGTGTTTACTGTCAATACCTTCCCTTCTCGGTCGACCAGCATCAAGCCGCTCTCCAGGCTGGGACCGAGAGCCCTTTGCAGGGCCTCGATGTCGTCGTCTTCGGCGCTCTCGCTCGGCGCCGTCAGGGCGGTGAGGGCACGCTCGACGGTGTGGATGAGGTGGGTGACCTCGTCCTCGTCATGGGTTCCTTCGTCGACCTGCTGGACCCTTTCCAGGAGCGCGTCGTAGGGTCGCAGCAGATAGCGCCGAAACAGGACTACGAGCAGGGTGAGACCGATATTGATCGGCAGCACCACCCAGCTCAGGGTGCGCAGCGTGCGGCTCTGTCGAGCCAGCTGGGTAGCGTTGAGGTCGGCTCGCAACAGATAGGCGCGAGCATGCCCCGGGGTGAGAGCAAAACCGGCGACAGCATCGGGGACGGTGGAGTCGGGTCCCACCGCCGTGGCCTGGGCCGGTTCCCGACCCGCGAGCGGCGCCAGGAGATCGATGTTGTCGTAGGCGCCGAAGGCGACGAGCGGATTGCCGGCCTGGTCGACCAACGCGATACGGCGGGCAAAAGGGGCCATCCTGCGTAGCTCGAGCTGATCGGGCAGGGTCGTGGGCGGTATGGAAGCCGCCAGACGGCGGGCAAGCAGGATCGCTTCTGCCTGCCGTTCTTCGGTGAGGAGCTGGATTGCGCTGCGATAGGCGAAGAGTGTGAATGACGACAGCACAACCAGCAGCAGCATGACCAGCGGCAGCAGAATGAGCACCTCACGGCGGTAGCCGAGACGGGGCCAATGGGGGTGTCTCATCGGAACAGTAGGTGGCTGTAGTAAGCGATCAGTCGGTCGCCCGCGAACAGGGCAATGATGGCGGCGAACGCGAGGAAGGTGCCAAAGGGGAGCTTGGACTTCATCTCGAGTCGCCCGCGGAACATCAGGAAGACGCCGACCAGCGCCCCGCTCAGAGCGCCGAGAAGAAGGGTGATGAGGACTCCTTGCCAGCCGAGAAATGCGCCGATCAGAGCCATCATATTGACGTCCCCCAGACCCATCCCCTCTTCACCGCGCCACCAGTACCAGAAGTTCATGAGCAGGATGACGATTCCGGCTCCCACAAAGGTACCCACGACGGCGTCCAGAAAGGTCGTGGCGGGCAGCCAGGGCTGCAGAGCGAGTCCCGCCACGATGCCGGGCAGGGTGATCTTGTCGGGGAGCAGATAGTGCTCCAGGTCGATGAGCGCCAGGGCCAACATCAGGCAGCAGAAGAGAGCGCTGGCTGCAGCTTGGCCGGTAAGCCCAAAGCGGAAGAGACAGACAACGAAAAGCAGGGCGGTGAGGGCTTCGACGATGGGGTAACGCCAGGAGATCGGAGCTCGACAGCGGCGGCAGCGGCCCCCGAGAAGGAGGAAACTGAGGAGCGGTATGTTGTCGACGGCACGAACGGTGCCGTCACAGTAGGGGCAGCGAGATCGAGGCAGAGCCGTCGACTTGCCACGCGGCAGGCGATGGATGAGGACGTTGAGGTAGCTCCCCGCCACCAGACCGGCGGCCACCGTAAAGATGAGGACAAAGATCTCTAGCGCCACGATGCCGCGATTGTACGCCAAGAGACGACCGGTCTCCTGTGACCCTCGCCACCTTCAGATTCGGTCGCAGATGTCTGTTTGGATTCAGTCCCGGCCCGAGCAGGTCACCACCAGCTCGGTGGTGGTCTCGACACCCTTTTCGAAGGTCTCCAGGGGGATCCGCTCGTCGGGTCCATGGATACCGCGAACCTCGTTCGACTCCAAAACAAACGGTGAGAAGCCGTAGGCCGCGATCCCGCGCTCGCGGAAGTAGCGCGAGTCGGTAATGCCCGGGATAAAAGCCGGGATGACCGCCGCTCGACGCCCGAGAAACCTCTCCATACAGCGATAGAAGGGGCTGTCGGTGGGCGAGCCGGAGACCGGTGGGGCCCGCAGCACGACCTCCACTTCAAGATCTTTGCCCAAGAGCTCCTGGACCTTGGCCAGGAACTCCTGGTCATCGGTATCGGGAAGCAGCCGGATATCGATGAGGGCGGATGCCTCCTCCGGCGCCACGTTGAGCTTCTCGCCGGCTTCGAGCACGTTGACCTGGATGGTGTCGAGGAAGTAGTTGGGGAGACCCGGGAGGAGCTGCTTCTCGGGCTGCGGCTCCGCCATGATCTCGTCCAGTCTCGCGACCAGGTCCTTGAAGAAGGGGCCCTCGAAGGCGGCGGCCGCCTCCAGGTACTGACGGGTTTCCGGGGTGACACGGAACTCGAGAGGTTTGTCTACCAGACGACTCAAGCCACGGATCAGTCGATGGGGGGCGGTGTGAAGATTCAGCTTGGAGCCGTGGCCGGCCCGTCCGTAGGCCGTGACCTTGAGCCACAACGGACGCTTCTGGGCCACTTCGATTCCCCACCAGTGGTGCTTGCCGTTGAAGGCCCGGTTGATGCCCCCTTCACCCAGGACCACTTCCACGTCTGAAAACAGTTCGGGATGCTCCTCGAGCAACCAGCCGGTGCCCAGAGTGCCCCCGGTCTCCTCGTCGGGGACAGCCAGAAAGATCACGTCCCGCTCGAGCGGGATCCGACGGCGGTTGAGCTCGACAAAGGCCGTGAGATGGGCTACCCCTAGGCTCTTGTCGTCGATGGCTCCACGGCCCCAGACAAGGCGGTTCTTGATCTCGCCGGAGAAGGGGTCCCCGCTCCAGCCCTCGCCGGGTGGCACGACGTCCATGTGGTGGAGCAGGACGAGAGCCCCCTCGGTGGGTTTGTCGGCCTCGAGTCGCGCATAGAGGCTCGGTCGCCCATGGGGTCCGAAGATCAGCTGAGTGGCGATGCCTTCCTGGTGGAGGATCCGGCCGAGGAAATGGGCCGCCTGCTCTTCGTTCCCCGGTGGGTTGGTGGTGTCGATCTGGAGATAGCGCTGGAGCCAAAGCGCCGGCCCTTCGAGGGCCGTCTTACCGAATCCCAGGGCAAAGAGGGTGAGGAGGGCGCAAACAAGCGCTGGAATTCGTCTCGACACTGGCGAAGTGTAGCAAGGGATGAGGGGTAACCTAGATAGAAAAAAAGCGCCGCGTTGCCGCGGCGCTTGGCTGATCTTGTGTCGCTAGGTCTTTAGTCGACCTGGGCGCCAGCCGGGTAGCGGACGAAGAAGCCATCCGCCCAGACGATGTCCGAACCATACTTGGTGGCGACGAACGGGCCCATGGTGTAGCTAGCGGAGTCGAACGCACTGTCGCGACCCATGCTGCGGACACCCATCACCTTCTCGGCCAGCGGGTTGCCCGCATAGCCAAAGTCGTAGGCGCCACCCCAACCGTCTTTGTTCGGCACCTTCTGGATGTAGAACATCGAGGAGCTCGAATAGAGGGTCGACAGCAGCTGGTCACCAGTCAGTCTTGTGCTGAACGAGTACGCGTATTGGTTGGCACCGGCCGAGGCCGCACCGACCTGGTCGGTCAACCACGAAAACCAAGCGGTGCCGATGCTACGGATGTCGCCGACCGTCCGCTTCTGCTTGGCCTTCTGCAGGGCGTCGAGCAGATTCGGGATGAGAATGGCGGCGATGATACCGATGATGGCTACCACGATCAGGAGCTCGATCAGGGTGAAACCCTTCTGGCTCCTGCGCTTCTGAATCATGTTGAACATCTCTTTCTCCTTTTGTTGTTGCGGCTCCAGTTCGACTCTTTCGGTCGTCCTTTAAAGCAGGTTGCATGCCAGCCCAAAAGCCCAGGAATCCCGGTTTTGTCTGGGGTTTTGGCCCGATTTGCGACAAAAAACGACACTAACCCTGTCAGGGGATGTCATTGGCGAGGGTTTGGACGACTTCCTTGTAGATTCGCACCCCCTCCACATAGCCCGGCAGACCGATCCGCTCATTGATCGTGTCCACCCGATAGGTGTCGGTGGCGAAGATGAGAAAGGGGGAGAAACCGTAGGAAGGAATTGCCAGCATGCGGAAGAAACGGGAATCGGTGGCTGTCCAGGAGAGAAACAGGGGACCCACCCGAGAATTGGGCAGACTCGCCTTCAAGGAGTCGTGGAGGGTCCGGTAGACCACATGGTCGAGCGGACTCGCCTCTGGGGTGCCCAGGGGATCCTCGATCACCAGCGCCACGCCGTGGGTCATCCAGTCGGGAAGCAGCCGCCGGCGGACCTCTTCGAAGTCGGAACCGGCAAGCAGATGGAAGAAGAGGCGCATGCGAAAGCCCCCTTCCAGGTCCTCCTCGATGTGGAAAGCGATGAGCTCATCGCGGAACAGCGCCTGCAAATAGACGGGGAGCTGGCGAAACTCGGCAATTTGCCGGATTGTTTCTTGGGGATCCGCCAGGAGGCGGCGAAAGTCCTCCCGGGTCCGTGAGGGGGCGTAGGCCTCTGCAAAGGCCGCTGCAGCTGGAGTCAGTCGAAGATCGGCGACCGAGTCTCCCGCTGCGAGGATGTCCTCCCGGAGCTCCTGCAGTCGCTCCCGGCTAGCCGAGCAAGCGTAGGCGGAGGCGAACTGTTTCTGAGCGAACTCGATTCCCCAGTACTTGATGTCCTTGAGCTCGAGGGGCTCGATGATCCCCCCTTCGGTGAGCACCGCCCAGAAGCGGCTAGCCAGCTCGGGGTGCTGATCCAGAATCCGCCGCGTGCCGAGCTCGCTGCCGATCTCCTCGCTGCCGGTGGCCAAAAAGATGATCGAGCGCTTGGGTTTCTTGCCACTCTTGGCCACCGCCAGCATCGCCTCGAGCTGAGCGATGGCCACGCTCTTCATGTCGAAGGCCCCACGACCGTAGAGGTAGGGGGGCTTGATGACCCCGCCAAAAGGCGGAAAGTCCCATTCGTCGGGATCCTCGATGGTGTAGACGTCGATGTGGTTGTGGAGCACGAGCGCCCCTGGATCCTCGCCCTCGAGGATGGCCCACAGATTGGCCTGTCGGTCTCCCAGTTGCTCGATGTGGGCGGGAATTCCCGCGGCTTCCAGCTTGGCGGCGAGAAAGCGAGCGCCGTCGAGCTCGCTGCCGGTGTCGGTGCTGGTGTCGATGCGCACGTACTCCTGCAGGAGCTGAACCTCGGGCACCTGCGAGTAGTCGACACTCTCCCAGAAAGGGGCCTCTTGCTTCTTCATCAAGGGGTACAGAAGGGCCGATGCCACCACGAGGACGACCATCAGAAAAACAAAAGAGCCGTAGAGAGCGACCCGGGCCGCAAGCCGTCTCTGGCGCTCGAATGGGGAGTAGTTCTTCATTGGAAGCGGGGCGATACTAGCATCGCGTCCGGCGCGATTGGTGTATTCTGTCGAGCCGTGAGCAGCGTGTCTGTGTCGCACTCCGCAGGAGGAGCTTTCTCGTCGCTGTCGGAACAACGGCTTGTTCGGCTCGTCGTCCTTGCCGGTCTGGTGGCCGGTCTCGGCTACCTGGCCACCGAGCTCTATGTCTTGTCCGACATTCGCGGCTTCCCGCTGGATGACAGCTGGATCCATCTGCAATTCGCCCGCAACCTTGCAGCCGGCGAAGGGCTGACCTACAACCCGGGCGAGCTGGTGATCGGGACGACAGCGCCGTTGTGGACCGCTTTGTCGTCGTTCCTCCATCTCCTGCCGGGCTCGCCGGTAATCTGGAGCAAGCTCGCCGGGCTGGGGCTCTATCTGCTCGGGATGCACGCCACCTTCCGTCTGGCGAGAGCTCTGAGCCTGTCGAAGCAACTGGCCGCCCTGGCAGCCCTGTTGACGATGAGCACCGGTTGGCTGGTGTGGTCGGCCCTGTCGGGACTAGAGATCCCGTTGTTCATCCTGCTTAGCCTCTGGGGCATCATCCTGCACATCAGGGAGAGGTCACGGCCATCCTCAACGCCGCCCTATTCGTTGTTCCTCCTGGGGCTGTCGATCCTGGCGCGGCCGGAAGGGATGCTGCTGGCGGCTCTGGCCGTCATCGACAGACTCCTGGTCTGGGGGCAGGGAGAGGACGGCCGATTGCGATGGCAGCCACCTAAATGGGGCTCGCTGTGGGCCGGCATCGGGGTGGTGGTCCTGCTGGTGGGGCCGCTAGCGCTCTTCAACCTCGCGGTCGGTGGCTCGGTGCTGCCCTCGACCTTTGCCGCCAAAACGGCCGGATTTCAACAGTGGCTCCCCAATCTCCAATATCTCTACTCAGTGCTTGCCATCTTCTTCCGTCCCCAGCCCTTTATGGTGCTATTCGCCGGGGCTGGCGCCATCGCCCTGGTGGAGCGGCTTGGGACTTCGAAGGACCGGGGGCTGCTGCCGGCGCTGTGGCTGTTCGGTCTCCCGCTGGCCTATTCCTTGATGGGCTCGGCGAGCGGCGAGGTCGTGGCGGGGAACTTTGGTCGATACTTCTTTCCCCTCTACCCGGTGCTGGCGGTGGTCGGGGTCCTGGGGTTGGAGGGGTTGGTGCAATTCTTGGCGACGCAGATTCCACAGGGGTGGCCACTGCGCGTGCTGGCAGCAGTGCTGGTGCTGGTGCTGCTCTGGCCGACATTTAGCAGTCTGATCCTGGGTGCCGGTCGCTATGTGCAGACGGTTGCCAACGTCCGTGACAGCGATGTCGAGGTGGCATATTGGCTCGGCGAGCGGCTCCCACCGGCGGCGCTGCTGGCGGTCAACGATGTCGGAGCGATCAAGTATTTGCTGCCAAACAGCGTCCTCGACCTGGCAGGAATCATCACGCCCAAGGCCCGCCGCTATATGAAAGACGCGGCCGAGCGTGAAGGGGACTGGCGGCAGGGTGTCCAGCGGTTGCTCGAGGAGGAGAGACCCGACTACCTGGTTGTATTCCCTGCATGGTTCCCATGGCTGGTGAGCGAAGGCTCCCCCTACCAGCTCGTCCACGGTGTACGCATCCCGGGGAACATCGCCATGGGAGGGGACGAGCTTGTGGTCCTCTCCACCCCATGGACCCGCTATCCCCTGGTTGAAAAATGACGATACCGGTGTTCGATCTGGGACGGGCCAAGGACCGAATCCAGCAACCATTGCTGGAGCGCTGGCAGAGTCTCCTGGATCGAACTTCCTTTGTGGGGGGAAGTGAGGTCGAGGAGTTCGAAAAAGCCTTCTCGTCCTACCTGGGGGTGGAGGGGTGTGTGGGAGTAGCGAACGGTACCGACGCGCTGGTCATTGCCCTGCGCGCGCTCGATCTCCAACCCGGCGACGAAGTGATCGTTCCGGCCTTTACGTTTGTTGCCACGGCGGCATCGGTTGTGCTGTCCGGCGGCTGCCCGGTGTTAGCTGATGTCGAGCCGGACACCTTGAATATCGATCCGTCGAGCGCTGCGGAGCGGATCACCGAGCGCACGGTCGGTGTCATAGGTGTTCACCTCTATGG
>JBAUDS010000120.1:0-12769 GCA_049678185.1 Thermoanaerobaculia bacterium | reverse complement strand
GTGTAGTTGGGCTCGCCGGCGGACGATAAAAAGGCGTTCTCCGAGTGTTTGCCATGGCAGCCCTTGCAGTCGAGTGAGCTGCTGCTCCAGACCACCGTGTAGGTCTCATAGGAGGTCGAGGATGGTGGATTGGGGGCCTGACCGGATGAGTGGCAGTAGCCATTCGAGCAGCTGGTGCCATTCCAGCTGCCGACGTTGGTGCCCGAGAGATCTGGAGCACCGTCCACGTGGTTGGCGTGGTTGGCGATGGTCGAGTTGTCCGAGACCGTTGCATTGTGGCAGGTGATGCAGCCGAAGTTGGTGCCGATCACCGCCGAGTTGTCGACATGATTAGCATGTTTCGCCGAGCCCGCATCGGTACCCATCGTCGGCGTCGAGGCAGCGTCACCTGCATGGCACGAGCGGCAGGTCGAGCTCCCGGTCTCCCACGACAGCGCGGTGCCGACCGGTGGATCGAAGCCGGAGATCTTGTTGCCCGGCGAGTGGCAATAGGTGCCCGAGCAGGTGTAACCGGGGCCTTCGCTGTAGGAGCCTGCCGACTGATCGATGCTGCCGGCCGTAGCAGTGGCCGAGAAGAGCACATCCTTGGCGCCATCGACATGCTCCTGCTTGTCGGAGAGGTCGGCGGCTGCCAGAGTCCAGGGATCGTTGGGGTTGTCGCGGACGGTGGCCGCGTGGCACTCGTCACAGGTGAAGGCGTAGGTGCCGGTCTCACCCGAGGTCGACTGGATGTGCTTGCCGTGAGCGGTGGAGAGATCCGCGGCCTGGCTACTGTCGGTGCGACCCTGGGTGTCGTGGCAGGAGGCGCAATCGAGCGCCGCCGCCTGGTCCCAGGTCACCGTGGCGAAGCTGTTCTGCGCCCCGGCGCCGATCGGGCCTGCATTGGAGTGGCAGTAGAGGTTGCTGCAGCTGCCGTCGGACCAGTACCAGCCGTCGCCGTTGACCCCCGAGTCGGTGGCCTGTGAGGGACCGTCCGGGGTGTAGGAGCCGCTCGGGTTCTTCGGATCGGCTGTCGCGTCGAAGGAGATGTCCACGGTGTAGGGCGCCGACTCGGACGGGAAGTGGTTGGCGGGGTTGCTGCCATGGCACTTGGCGCACGCAAAGCCGTACAGGCCGGCGCTAGTCGACGGGTTCAGGTTGGCGTAATCATCGGGTACCGAGCCGACCTGGTCGTGGCTGCCGTGCTTGCCGACCGCAGGCGCCGCGTAGTGACAGCTGTCGCAGGCACCACCGGCACCCGAAAAACCGGCGGCATGGGTGTGACAGCCGGTGCAGGTACTCGTCGAGCTGCTGGTGTAGTGAGTGTCAGCGTTGCCGCCGGCGGCAGTGTTTTGCCAGCGGGCGGCGCCACCCGAGCTCTCGGTGCGCGTGTGGCAAACCTGGCAGGGACCGTCGGCCTGGGTGGCATGGTCCTCGTTGACATAGGAGGCGTTCCCGGCGGTGCTCGAATCGGCCACCGCGCCGGTGGTCTTCTCGAAGCGCACCGAGCGCACGCCGCTCGTGGGGGTCTCGATCTGCTCCCTGATGAGAGAGATGTTCTTGGTGCGATGGGGTGTATGGCAGACCGTGCAGCCGATGGCCCAGTTGCCGTAACCGTCACCGGTCGACTGGCTGGAGTGGGTGGCCAGATTGTGGCAGTCGATGCAGAGCTGGGAACCCCGAGTGCGGCGGAGGAGATAGCCGTCTCCCGCCGCCTTGGAACCCAGGTTGTTGACCTGGAAACCCTGGGTCAGCCGCGCCACGTTGCCCTGGGTGTCGGTGGCTCTGATGGTGAAGTAGTGGCTGCCCTGACCCAGCGCCGTGGTGACCAGATCGAACTCGTAGACCCAGCAGTCTGCACCGCAGTTGTAGTTGCCGTTGAGGGTTGCCGCCACCAGGTCGAGATCGTTGTCCGAGTCGACCGACCACTCGACCGCCGACAGACCCGGGTCGTAGACCTGGATCTTCACCCGGTCGGTGGCACCGAGGATGGCGTTACGGGCCGGGACGAGGACCAACAGTGTAGGGGCGCTGTCGTCGGTGCCGCTACAGGCCGACAGGGTCAGCGGCGAGCCGGTGGGGACGACCTCCTCGTTGTTCGCATCCAGATTGACGTCCGGAGTTACACCCCCGGAGTCGGTAAAGGTGACCCGCAGGTCGTAGCTGGAACCGGCCGTCAGCTCGGGGATGAGGCACTGCCGCGGCGAGGCGCCGGTTACCGAGGTACAGGCCGTCGACCACGTTCCTGAGCTGGTGAGCTTGTACTCGAACTTGGCCGCTCCATCCGCGTCGCCATCACCGGTAAAACGGGCGATCACGGTGATCAGGGTGCAGCTGGACTCACCCGCGGTGACCGAGCCGATCGTGGTGCCTCCTTCGGTGCAGGAGGGTGTCGTGTCGTAGGGGCCGATCGGGTTGCTGGGGTTGGTGCCGTTGATGCCATCGCCGTCGCTAAAGGTCACCCGGTAGTAGTTGACCGAGTTGTCGGGCACCGCGTCCACACACTGCCGTGGGCTGGCGCCGACGACATTGGCGCACACCTGGGTCCAGCTGTCGGTGCCGTTGGGGCTGTGCTCGAAGAGCGTCGAGCTGTTGTTGTTGTCGTCGCCGGTGAACGGGGCACTCACCGTGATCTGGTTGCAGTCGTCGATGCTGGCCGAGGGCGCACCTACAGTGACCGCGTTGGAGGAGGTCGTAGCGCTGTCGGCGGTGCTGTATGCCGAGGCCGAGCGCTCACCCGTGGTCGGGGTCGAGTCCTTTGGGTTACCCGCCGCCACCTTGAACTGATAGGTCGTCCCGGCGCTCAGCCCCCCGACCACCACCGGACCACCCCAGGTCGCCAGCGTCTGCCAGTCTTCACTCCCGCCGCACACGCCCGTACTCTGCTGTACGTAACCGATGTGCCCCCCACCCGCGTTCAGACATTCGATTGCATACAGCATCCCCGTCCCACCCTCCGACGGGTTGGCGTTGACCGTCACGTTCAGAGAGTCGCTGGTGCCGTTATTGGCCACCGTCGGGGCGATCGGGGTCAGCGGCAACACATAGACGGTGCCTGTGTCCTCCGACAACGTCGGACCGTTGGTGTAGCTGTCCGCGTGCTGGCTGCGAATCCCCGTGAAGTAATCCGAACCCGTCAGCCCAATGGCGTAAGTCTCCGACGAGCTGTTCCCCGCCGAACCTGCCGACCAACCCGTGTAGCCCGCGAGATTCAGGTTGTAGGAGAACTGCGGCGTCCCCGGATTGGCCTCGGTCCAGTCGCTCAGCAGGGTGAACGAGGCGTCGCCGCTGATGGGCAGCGTCTGAAAGCGCACACCGGTGGCAACCCGGGGTGCCAGGCTGTCCACCGTCGTCGTGTTGGTGTCCGACCCCGTCGCCGCCTCGTTGTCGGTGGCCTCGGCGGTGACGTCGACCGAGACCCCCTCCAGATCCGTCGTCCAGGCCCAGCTGTAGTCCCAGGTGTCGTAGTCCCCGGAGGTGTTGTTGGCACTGACCGTCGCCGCCCCGGCCTGCCAGCCGCTGCCGTTCCAGTAACGACTGTCGTCCTGACGCTGGATGGTCAGCAGTACCTGGGTCACCGTGCCGTCGGTGTCGTCGGCGGTGCCGTCGATGGTGTAGGGCCCCGGACCGCCGACACTGCTGCCGTTGCCCGGGTTGTTGACCGTCGCCGTCGGTGACGAGTTGCCGGCGGTGGTAGTCGCGCTGTCGGCAGTGCTGTAGGCCGAGGCCGAGCGCTCACCCGTGGTCGGGGTCGAGTCCTTTGGGTTACCCGCCGCCACCTTGAACTGATAAGTCGTCCCGGCGCTCAGCCCCCCAACCACCACCGGACCACCCCAGGTGGCCAGCGTCTGCCAGTCTTCACTCCCTCCGCACAGGCCCGAACCCTGCTGCACGTAGCCGGTGGGAGTTCCCCCCGCATTGAGACACTGGATGGCATACAGCATCCCCGTCCCACCCTCTGACGGGTTGGCGTTGATCGTCACGTCCAACGAGTTTTCCGTGCCGTTGTTGGCCACCGTCGGGGCAATCGGGATCAGCGGCAATACATAGAACGGGCCACTATCCTGAGACAACGTCGGGCCGTTGGCGTAGCTGTCCGCGTGCTGGCTGCGGATACCCGTGAAGTAGTCCGAACCGGTCAACCCCATCGGATACGTCTCCGACGAGCTGTTGCCCACCGAGCCGTCCGACCAAGCCGTATAACCGGTGTTGTTCAGATCGTAGGAGAACTGCGGCGTCCCCGCGTTGGCCTCGGTCCAATCACTCAACAGCGTGAACGAGACGTCACCGCTGGTGGGTTCCGGCAGCTGAAAGCGCACGCCGTTGGACACTCTCGGTGCCAAGGTGTCCACGGTGGTGTTGTTGGTGTCCGTGCCCGTCGCCGACTGGTTATCGGTGGCTTCGGCGGTTACCGAGACCGACGTCCCCTCCATATCCGACGTCCAGCTCCAGTCGTAGCTCCAGGTCGCCCAACCACCCCCGTTGGTCAGTGCCGTGTCCGGTATCCAGATCGGTGTCGTGGTCCAGTTCTGCGTCGAGTCGTTCCAGTATTCGGTGCCCCGCTGGATTTGCAACCGCACCGACGTCACCGTACCGTCGCTGTCGCTCGCCGTACCGTCGATCGTGTAGGGTCCCGAACCACCGATATTGCTGCCGTCGCCCGGGGTGCCCACCGCCACCGTCGGTGACGAGTTGCCGGCACTGACGTCAAGGACCACGTCGTCCCACCAGCCGACGAAATAGGCTCCGGCGTTCTTGCCGGTCTGGCCGGTCACCCGTAGGCGGATGTCGTAGTCCTGGGTGGTAGTAAAGGAGCTGCTGACGTCTTGATTGGCAGTGTTTGAGCGAAAGGTCGTACTGCTACCAAGGACAAGGGAGGCCCAGATGTTTGTCCATGAGCCGCCGCTGGTGGGCTTGATGTCCACCCAGAACTGGATGGTCGCACCGCCCTTGACATCGACGAAGTGCTGGTAGCCGTACCAGAAGCTCAAGGTGACAGTGGCGTTCTGATCGATAGAGCCCACCGACTGGGCGTTGTACCACTCCCGACTCTGCCGGTCACCCGTCTGTGAGGTCCCCTTGAGGCTCTGGCCCGAGGCGCTCTGATCCGTTGCCTTGACGCTGGCGTTTGCACCAGTGACGTCGGTGTGCGGCCAGTTGCCGATGCCGGCGGCCTCCATGTCCCCGTCGGTGATGACATCGGCCGCAAACAGGGGTGCCGGCGCCAGGAGAGCCAGCGTAAAAAGGGCCAGCAGCAGAAGTGAGCCCCAGAGCCCTCTCGCTTCATCCCTCGCTCTGCTCACCCGGTTCTTCCTCATTGCCGGTCCACCGTCTGGGTATTGCTGTCGGCGTAGTGCACACCGTGACAGGTCAGGCACTGCACGTCGCCGAACTGGTCGAGCTCGAGATCGTTGGTCGGGTTGCCGTCGTCACCCGTGTCCTGGCCCAGCCCGTGGCCATCGAGGGGTACCGCTCGGTCATAGCCCTTGGAGTTGGCGTCGAGACCGACACCGACTGGGTGACTCTTGTAGTTGCCGTCGTAGCTCCCCACACCCCCACCGCCAACGAGGTCGTCGTCGTGGGTCATCACCCAGTTGCGGTGGCAGTCGCGGCAAAAGGCGTCACCGCTGCTGATGTCACCCGCATCCACCAGCGCGTCCGGGGGATGACTCAGCGGTAGCTCCCGTCGCAAGAAGGGCCAGGCGGCGCTGAACTCCCAGCTGTCACCCACTTTGAATGCCTGAGCGGCTCCGGTAAGGGTTACGGTGACACCAAAATCCAGAGCGACCGGTGAGCCGTCACCGGCGCCGACGGTCTCGGCCATCCAGGTGGTGCCGTTGTCCTTCGACCAGCGGAAGCTGGCGTTGGACTGGCTCCCCTGAAGGTCGATCTCGATCAGGTACCAGACACCCGAATCCCCGGCGTAGGTACCGCCGGAGGTCACGGCGCCAGTGCCACCGGCATCGTTGACTCGTTGGGCCGCTCCAACCCGCGATCGGCCACCCATGGCCTTCTCGGAATCGTGCTGGGCGTGGCAGGTCGAGCAGACGACGTTTCCATCCATCAACCGCAGCGACATCTCGCCGTCGGTCGGAGCCTGGGTGTCCAGACCCGGCTTGACCGGGTCCACCTCGAAGGCGTGGGACGTACCCTTCGACCCGGGAACGGCCAGGTCGGTCGCACTGATGGGCAAATCGCTGGCCCAGCCGCTGGCGTTATGGCAGGTCTGGCAGAGGTTGGCGTTACCCGTCTGGGGATTGAGCCCGCCACCCAACGCCTGATGCGCGGTGTGACATTGCTCGTTGCAGCCGATCACCAACGAGCCGCTGTACCAGTGTGGGGGATCGGCAGCGCATACGGCACCGGCCGCCGCCAGCGTCAGCAGCACCACGAACGGCGCCACCACCCGGATGACGCCGGCTGTCTTCCCGTTCGTGATTCCGTGGGTCTTGCTCATTGCCTTACCCGCCGACCGCCAAAGCGCCGACTCAACAGATCCAGGATCGCTTGATAGCCCTGGTCGCAGCCCTGGTTGTTGTACTCGTGAAGCGATATGCGCAGCTCGAAACCCTGCTGCCCAAGCTGAAGCTCGCTCCTGATTCCCTCGCTCTGGCGGGCGAGGTATCTATCCGCGGCAGCTACCACCTCGAGGATGTCGGGCGGTGAGCCCACCAGCAGGTTGAGCTTGGCCGCCACCAGCTCTCTTGCCACCTGCGCGCGGTCGTCGTCAGCGGTGTAGGCGAGGAGCTCGAGGAGCTCCTGCTGAGCGTAGACCCTGCCGCCGATCTCCAACTCGTCTTCGGACCAGAGCCAGGGATGCTGTTTCCAGAAGAACGCATGTTGCGGACAGAAATCGTCGTTGACGATGACGCCCAGGCCTCGCGAATCGAGGACGATCAGGTCCTCCGGCAGAACGTTGCTGACTTGGAGAAAGAAACTCTCATGGTCCTCGTCGATCTCGTCGCCGAAGATGGTCACCGGGATGCTCTCCACCGCTGTCCCCGACGAGAGCTCCAGCGAGCCACTGTCGCCCAGGTAGTCCTCGCCGGCCGTCGCCGTGCCGTCGAAGGTCTCGAAGCTCAAGCTGACTTGTCTGTCGATCGCACAGGAGAGCTCGACCGTGAACAAGGCGTCGTGGGCGCCGTAGTCGCCCTCGTAGTCCGCCAGATCGTCGATGGTCAGAGTAGGTGCCCGCACGGCGCGCAGCGACAGGGCGTCGAAGTAGACATCGGCGGTGTCGCCGGTGAGACGAGAGGCCAGGAGGCGCACACGGATCCAACCGGTCTCCACCGGCGTGGCGCGCAAATCGACAATCCGATGCCACTTGTTGAGGCTGGTGACCTGCCCCGAGTCGAAGGTGGCAAGCACGGCGCCGGTGGATTGGTGCAGGTAGTCGACAAGGAAGCGCCCGGTGTCAGGAAGTGGCTCGCGCCGGGTCCGGACATAGCCCTCGAAGACAAACGCCTGTTCGCCGCTGGCGATGGCGTCGGCAAAGAGCGAAAGGTCGACGATCTGCTCGAGCTCGGCTGTTTCGGCCTCGCCGGCGAAGAAATAGGCTTCGCCTGAGAACGGTTTTGGATTCGAAGACCTGGCCTGCCAGTTCGCCCCCTGCACTGCGGTCCAACCGGGGATCCCGTCACCATCGGTAGGCTCCTCGGCACCGGGGTTGCGCAGCAGATTCGGACTCGCGCACACTTCGTCGTCCAGAATCGTGCCGACCGCCGAGGACACCTCGATCGTGGAGCTCACCGGGTTGCTCAGCTCGACGACGAAGGTCTCCTCGTCGGACTCCAGAATCTCATCTCCCAGGATCGGCACGGCGATGATCTGCTGCGTCTCACCATCCACAAACTCGAGAGTTCCGCTCACCGCCGTGAAGTCGACATCGACCTCGGCGGTTTCAGCCGCGGTGGTGAAATCGACGGCCACGGTCCCATTGCTCGGGCCCGAAAGTGTCACATCGAAGATCGCTTCCACCTCGTCCCCGTCGCCCTCTTCCACGGTGACGTCGCCGATGCTGATGGCCGGTGGCACGCCGCGACCGCTCAGCGCCACGCTGTGAGGGCTGCCGACGGCATTGCTGGCAACGGTCAGAGATCCGAGCAGCAGCTCGGCCACCGTTGCCGGTGCAAAGGCGACGGCGATCGTGCAGCTCCCTTTCCCCGGCAACGAGTCGCCGCAGTCGTGGCTCTCGACAAAGTCGCCGTCCGCTGCAATCCCCGAGATCACCAGCGGTGCGGAAGTGAGGTTGGTGAGAGTGACAATCTGGGTCTCGCTAACCGTACCCGCTACCTGATCGGCAAAAACGAGACTGGAGGGAGTGAGGGTGATCCCGGGGAGATCCACGCCAACACCCGAGAGGTCCACGGCGATCTCGTCGGCGCTGGTGTCGATGACCAGGGCTCCATCTCGCTGTCCTGCCGCAATCGGAGAGAAGGCGATGCTCAGATCACAGGAGTCGCCCGGCTCGAGAAAGAGACCACACTCGTGTTCGAAGGAAAAGTCGCCCTGCCTGGTGATGCCCCGCACTCCCAGCAGCGATTCTCCGGTGTTGGTGAGGGTCACCGCCTGGGCTGCGCTTCTGGTTCCCACCGCCTGCTCGTCGAAGGCGAGTGCGTCGGAGGAGAGCTGGGCGCCCGAGCTCGGACCGTCAGCCACCGGCACCGGGTCGGTGATGAACACCTGGAGACTCGAGCTGTTGAGTGAAGCGACGACGACCCGGTCGTAGCCGTCGAGCACCGCCAAACCGGTCGGGGTCTTTAGCTCCCCGAGCTCGCCGCCGTAGGTGCCCAGCGCTTCGCGAGGGGTGCCGTCGGGAGCGAAGGCCTGGACCCAGGACTGGAAGCTGTCGCTGGCGTAGATGATCCCCGAGCCGGCGACCACCACATCGCTCAACTGGACAAACTCGCCCGCACCACCGCCGAGCTCGCCAAAGGAGGCGAGCAGGTTGCCGCCGGTATCGAAGATTTTGATCAGGCCGTGGCCGGTGTCGGCCACCACCCACTCACCCGACGGGGTAACCGCCAGACCCTGGGGCCCCTTGAACTGGTCGGCACCGTCACCCGTCGAGCCGAAAGCACCGATCCGGGTGCCCGCCGCATCGTAAACCGTGACCCTCCCCGACCGGCCGGCGAGAGTGCCGTATCTCAGATTCACCAGATCGACCGCTACAGCGGCCACACCGGCGCCACTAGCCTCCAGATTCATCACCATCGAACCCGTACGATCCACCACCCGAGCTCCGCTAGTCGTTCCCACCATCAAATTGTCGGCCCAGTCGACCGCGACGCTGGTCACCCCGGACATGGCGAGCCGGTAGACCAACTCACCGCTAAAGAGATTGACCACCGTAATGCCGCCGGTCGAGCTGTCGACCACATAGAGGTTGCCGGTGGAGTCGACCGCGAGCCGCTGCGGGGCAACGATCCCCGCGTGGATCGATTTCTCGGGCAAGGCACCCGTTACCGAGATACCGATGGTGTCGGAGCCGAGTCCGCCGTCGGGGTCGGTGGCCGTGCAAGTGACGTTGGCGATACCGACGGCACTGGAAATGAATTGGGCCGCGCCACCGGCACCCGGGGTAACGATGCCCAGGTCGGTGTCCCAGGTGTAGTCGATCAGGCTGTCGTCGCCATCGGCATCGGTGGCCGTGCAGGCGAGCTCCGATGTCTGCCCGGGGAAGACCTGTGCTGGATCCGCGCTCAGCGAGCTCACCACGGGAGGCTCGTTGATGACCGTCGTGACTTGAATGTCGAGATCGGCCGAGACGTACTCACGTCCCCCGCACATGAAGGACCCACTATCCGCGAGCTCGATCGTTATCGTGTACACGTCTTCGGTGTCGGGTGCCTGCCACTCGGCGGTGGTCGTGTAGGGGGAGCCCGAGGTCCCCATGTCGGTGCTGACAAAGGTGCCGCCGCTGGCCGACCAGAACGAGACATCGGAACGGATGTACTGGCCGCAACCACCGCTGCAGGCGTCTGGACAGTCGGGGTCGTGGGCCTCCACCGTCAGGGTCACCGTGCCCCCCGGCAGCACCGCTGTTGACGAGGCTGTGAAACTATCCACTACCGGAGCCGCGGCCAAGGCCGGAATTGCCGTGACGAGCAAGAGAATCCCGAGGTTGAGAAGGCTGCAGACAGCCAATTTATGGGGAATTCCCCACACTCTCGAGAGGCTCCTGGGGGCTATTGCGCACACAGCTGGCCCTTTCCCAAACACACCCCCCAGAACCGCAAATAACGTGCCTGAAAACGGGGCCGGAAAACCCAATTTCAGATAAATTTCGGACCAAATAGTCGCTTTTTTCGCCCGCTGAAAAAATCCCCGCTCTCAGGGTGAAAGAACCTCCGAAAAAGTGCCTTCGCCAGATTTGGTATCGGGATATCTCGATGTCCCGATATCTCTCTGATCGGGCACTTTTGCTAGAGTGGAATGTGCAGATGTTTCGAGCGATCCTGGTACCCGTCAACCTCACCGAGGCCGACAACCGGGCCGTCGCCGTGGCGGGGGATCTCGCTACCCCCGGCGATGGCGCGGTGACCCTTCTCCACGTCATCGAGACCATCCGCGACGTGCCCTTCGAGGATCTGGAGGACTTCTACCAGCGGCTGGAGGAGAAGGCGCGTCAAGGGATGGCGGAGCTTGCCGGCCGGTTGGAGACCACAGATCTGGCGGTGGAACAGCGTGTCGTCTACGGGCGCCGAGCGCAGGAGATCATCGCCTTTGCCGAGCAGCAAGAGGTCGATCTCATCGTCCTCACCTCACGGCCACCGGACCCCGAGCACATGCAGGAGATCTGGGGGAACATCAGCCACCAGGTGATGATCCTCGCCCGCTGCCCCGTCCTGCTGATCAAGTAAGAAAAAGAGAGCCCGGCTCCCTCCTCTCGCCGGGCTCTCACGGGTGGAATCCTGTGCGCTAGTGGGTGGAGTCTTCGAGCGGGACTTTCAACGCCTCCAGATTCTCGATAAAGCCATCGACCAGGGCCTTGAGGGTCTCGCGGTCACCGTCCACGACGCACTCGCTCATCTTGAGGCTGACCCCCGTGCAGCCCCCGAACTGATCGTAGGCGATGCAGAAGTGACACCGGCCCCAGTCGCCGTGGGCCTCGGCCTTGGCTTTGTCGCAGAGGTTGTTGACCGCGTTGATGTCGCGCAGCAACTCCACGTTGTCCTTGCCGTCGATGGAGGCGCGCAGCTCCATCCAGTAGCGAATCGTGCTGTCTTTTGCGTGCTGCCAGTCCATGACCTGCCTCCCCTGTCTACGAGTCGAGGGCTTCGAACCGGGAGCGGGCGAGCTTCTTCTGTACCGCCTCCGATACGAACCAGACCGGGCACTTGGCCCGGTGCAGAATGCTCATCGTGGTGGTGCCGAACAGAAACCGCTTGAGCATGCTCTTGCCGTGAGAGCCCATGACTATACAGAGCGCATCGATCTCGTCCGCTGTCTTCAGGATCTCCTCCACCGGATCCCCGACGCGGACATGGACCGTCGCCCGCTCGACCAGAGACTCCGGCACCATCCCTTCGAGCCGCCGCCGAATTGCCTCCACCTCCCGGTCGCGCTGGGCCGAGTCCTGCGCCCCCTTGCCCTCCTTGACGATATAGAGAAGATCCACGCTGTGAGGCATCGACTCACCGACGGCAAAAGCGAAGTCCAGGACCTTGCGGGAACGGGATGAGAAGTCGACGGGGACCAGAAACTTCATGGCCTCCAGAGCCATGGTGTGCTCGGCGTCGAAGACCTCCTCCGGCTGGTACTCCTCACCGATCGTCATCACCGAGCAGGGTGACTCGATGATGACCCGCTCGGTCAGGGAGTCGTGGTCGGCGCTCGACCTGCCGTGGGTCCCCATGATGACCAGATCGGCCGGCAGCTCCTGTGCCAGATAGAGCAGCGCCGTGTCCATCGGCCCGCGGCTGACCTTGGCCTCGTAGTCGATCCCGGCGGGGATCTCGGCGAAGAGCTCCTCCATCCGGGAGGGCACCTCGGCCGCCTTCTGCTCTTCCTTCGATTCGTGGTCTTCCGACCACATCCAGGAGACCGACAGATAACCCGGCGGCCGCACATCCAGATTGTGATGGAGCACGATGCGCGAGCCGATGCGATTCGCCATCTCGACCGCCATCCGCAGATTTCGGCGCGAGATGGGACTGAAGTCGACCGGGCAGAGAATATTGCGGATCTCGATCATCTGGGGCTCCCCGATTCTATCTGGCGCCTCACTTCTCGCTGGTCGTGACCTCGGCCTCCGCCCCCACCTGGTCGAGGGCGTAGTCGAGACAGTTGATGATGTCGTCGGGGTGCTCGATCCCCACCGACAAACGGATGAGCGCCGGGGTGATACCGATGGCCTTCTGCTCATCCGCGGGTACGTCGGCGTGGGTCATGGTGGCTGGATGCTCCACCAGCGACTCGGTGCCGCCAAGGCTCACCGCCAGCTTGATGAGCTTGATCGAATTGAGAAACTGAAATGCCTCCTTCTCGCCGGCATCGACGAGCTCGAAGGCCAGCATGCCGCCGGGCCCGGTGCACTGGCGATCGTAGATCTCCTGTTGTCGCTCCTCGGTCAACAGACCCGGGAAATGAACCTTGGCCACTTTCGGATGTCGAGCCAGCCAATTCGCGATCTTGGTGGCGTTCTTACAGGAGCAGGTGATACGCAGCTTGGCGGTCTCGAGCGAGCGCATCAGCAGCCAGGCCGAGTGCGGGTCGAGCATGGTGCCCAGAATGGTGCGATAGAGCTTGACCTTGCTGATGATCTCGCAGGAGCCGAGAGCGACCCCCG
>JBAUDS010000119.1:0-2415 GCA_049678185.1 Thermoanaerobaculia bacterium | reverse complement strand
CCTCAAGAAGGCGTTGATGGAGGAGCTGCCGGTCCGCGACGCCGAGAAGCTCTGGGCGAAGAGCGACGTGCCGGACGACGGACCGCTGGCCTGGGAGGTAGCGGCTCTGGATGCGGCGCGGCGGCTGACGGTCAAGTCCCTATTCGAGGCGGTCTCGCTCTACGGCCAGGATCTGCGCAACGCGCAGATAGTAGGTGAGGATCTGGCCGACCTGGCTATCGGCTACTTTGGTGCCTCGGCGGCCATCAACCGCATTCTCCAACTCGGCGACAAGGAGCGCGGGGACCGTGTGTATCGGGCCCTGGCGCGGCTGGTCGTCAGCACCTATATGGAAGAAGTCGTGCGACGGCTCTATCGGCTGCGGCCGGTCCTTTTTTCCGGACCCTACGGCAGCCGTTTCGTCGATCAGCTCGACCGCGAGCTGCAGCGTCTAATTCCGCCCTTCGATCCGGTGAAGGAGGTTCACATCCTCACCGATGACCTCTTCGAACATGGCCGCTACCGCTTCGAGTAGGCGGTTGGAAGGAGAAAATGATGAGTCGGTCTAGCGTGATTGTCGACGCCGTCCGCAGTCCCATGGGTGTGAAGAAGGGCCGATTGATCGGCGTCCGGGCCGACGATTTGGCGGCCCAGGTCTTGGAAGCGTTGCTGGCCCGCCAACCCAATCTGCCACGCACCGAGATCGAGGACGTGGTTCTCGGTTGCGCCTTTCCCGAGGGGACTCAGGGGATGCTCATGGCAAGGGGAGTGTCGCTGCTGGCCGGGATTCCGCAAGAGGCCGGCGGCAAAGTGGTCAACCGGTTCTGCGGCTCGTCGATGGACGCCGTGCATCAGCTTTCGCAAGCGATCATCGCCGGGGATCTCGAATGCGGCATCGCCGTGGGGGTCGAGGACATGTTCACCATCCCCATGGGCGGCTTCAATCCCTCCTTCCACCCCAAGCTGGCCGAGATGGGTTACTACATCGGCATGGGGGAGACGGCCGAGAACCTGGCCAACGATCTGGACATCGGCCGTGAGGAGCAGGAGGCGTTCTCCGTCCAGTCGCACGAGCGTGCGCTGGCCGCTTTGAAAGACGGGAGCTTCGACAACGAGGTGGTGCCCATCACCAAGGGCGAGGAGACGATCGACAAGGACGAGGGACCCCGTGAGCCGGACGTCGAGAAGATGAAGTCGCTCGATCCCGCCTTTATCGAGGAGGGCACCGTCACCGCCGCCACCTCGAGCCCCATCTCGATCGGCGCGGCGGCCATCATTGTCGCCAGCGAGGAGTTCGCCAAGCAGCACAAGCTGGCGGTTAGAGCACGGATCGTCTCGCGCGCCATCGCCGGTGTCGACCCTTCACGGATGGGCATGGGTCCGATCCCGGCCAGCGCCAAAGCGCTCGAGCGGGCGGGAATCGAGGCCAAGGATCTCGACTGCATCGAGCTCAACGAGGCGTTTGCGGCGCAGTCGCTCTACGTGCTCAAGGAGACCGGTTGGCCGCAGGACAAGGTGAACGTCCACGGCGGAGCGATCGCCCTCGGGCATCCGCTGGGAGCCTCCGGGGCCCGCATCCTGACGACACTGATCAACGTGATGGAGAAGCACGACGGCAAGAAAGGTCTGGCCACCATGTGCATCGGTACCGGTCAGGGCATCGCCACCGTCATCGAAAGGGGATAGCTATGGGTGACATCAAGACCATCGGTGTCTGCGGCGCCGGCGTCATGGGCGGCTCGCTGGCGGCCTTCTTTGCCAGCGCCGGTTTCGACGTGCTGCTCTACGACCTGAATCAGGAGCTGGCGGAGAAGGGGATCGAGACGGCGCTCGCGGCCAAGCCCGCTGCCTTCTACGATCCCAAGTTCGCCAAGAAGATAACCCCCTGCGATTACGACACCAACCTCGATCGGTTTGGCGAGTGCGACTGGGTCATCGAGGCCATCGCCGAGCGGCTGGACTGGAAGCTGGATCTCTACGCCAAGATCGAGCCGCAGCTCGGGGATGGAGCCGTTCTCTCGACCAACACCTCCGGTCTGTCGCTGGCGGAGCTGGCCGAGGGGCTGGGTGGAGATCTTCGTCGTCGGTTCATGGTGACCCACTTCTTCAACCCGCCACGCTACATGCGGCTGGTGGAGCTGGTTGGTGGGGAAGCCACCGACGCCGCGGTGCTCGAAAGGATGAGGGCGTTTTTGAGCGAGACCCTGGGCAAGGGCGTCGTCGATGCCAAGGACACCCCCAACTTCATCGCCAACCGCATCGGCATCTACGGCATGATGCTGGCCATCAAGCTCACCCAGGAGATGCGGTTTTCGATCGAGCAGGTCGACGCCATCACCGGTCCGGTACTGGGTCGGCCAAAGTCGGCGACCTATCGCACCGCCGATCTGGTGGGTCTGGACACTCTCGCCTTTGTGGCTCAGACCGCCTACGACA